>CAZKCQ010000041.1:6337-14704 GCA_964551205.1 uncultured Spirochaetaceae bacterium | reverse complement strand
TGAACTGCTTGCCCAACTCCGGTTCGGGTCCGCCCTTGATCAGGGATAGTCCGCCGACCTCGTAACCCGTTCCTTCTTTCGGGAAGGTCATGACCACCGGGTAGCCCGCGTTTATCCCTTTGGCTACGATATCGTGGGAAAAGGCGATGCCAACGCCAACCTCTCCCAGACCTACCATGGGGATGCAGCCCGTCCCGGATTTCGTATATTGAAAGACGCTCTGCTGGTCAAACTTTGCCCACCAGTCGAGGGTTTCCTTCTCGCCCAGCATCTGCACCAGGGTGGCGTAGGTCGTGTAGGCCGTGCCGGATGTGTAGGGGTAGGCTAGGGCGACGTTTTTAGCGAAGGCCGGATTCAACAGATCCGTCCAGGAGGTCGGAGCCTTTGCGCCTTTTTTGCTGAGGAAATCCTTGTTGCTGATGAAGCCGATCGCCCCTGTATAGAAGCCGGTCCAGGCCCAATCGTCGGCGTGGAGCTGCGGTTGGAGCTGGAAATCGGTATTAGGGCGGTAGGGCGCCAGCAGACCTTTGCTGGCAGCGTTGATGTGGGACGTGTTAGACCCCGCATGCCAGACGCTGGCCTGGGGATTGCTGGCCTCCGCCTCAACTCTGGCCAGGACCTCTCCGGAAGACATGCGCACCCACTCGACTTTGATGCCGGTCTCCGCCTCGAAAGCCTCGATGTAGTACTGGGCCTCTTCGGTGTCGAAGGCCGTGTACATGTGCAGGACCTCTGCCACAGGGGAGCTGAATCCCGCCGTGGCCAGAGCCGCGAGCAGAAGCACCAGAAACAAACGTTTCATAAAACACCTCCTTGATGTTTTTTTGCCAGCAGTCAATGCAAACGTTTACATTTTATGCTGATACTTTATCTGTAGGGTTATAATCATACGCCGGAGGAACGCGCTGTCAAGGCTATTTCCGAAGTTTTTATTGATTTGTCCACGGATTGTCCGGCACAATCCGCGGATGCCCCGGGCAGAATTCCTTGCCTCTGTCTTGACTGACGATTTGGGTAGACTTTAGGCTATGGATCTACCAGGGAAAGGGGAGCCGTCCATGTTGAGGCCGACACGAGTAGCACTGAACCGTATTATCTATCCGAATCTCGATTTACAGGGGTTTATAGCGCTGGCGGCGGAGCTCGGTCTGTCCATGGTGGAACTGCGTAATGATCTTCCCGACCAACGGATCGCCGACGGGATGGAACCGCAGCAGGTATGTGAGTTGACTCATCGATATGGTACTTCAATCGTTTCGATCAACGCACTCCAGAAATTCAACCTGCTCAGCCACCTCCCCGCTGCGATGGAGGAGCTCAAAGATCTCCTTGAACTTTCATCAGCCATTCACTGTCCGGCGATTGTTCTCTGTCCGCTGAACGACAAACACGATAGAAGAGAACCGCAACAAAGTTTCGAAGAAACCGTAAGATGCCTTCAGTCCTATCAACCGATGTTTGCCGACGCCGGAGTGAGGGGATATGTAGAACCGCTCGGATTCGCAGAATCCTCCCTGGCTTCGCTCATCACCGCTCAGGAGGCGATCAGGGAATCCCAGGCATCCTGCTACCGTCTGGTGTATGATACATTTCATCAGGCGATCGGACCGGACAGCCTTGAACAGCTCGGGGCGGAGCTTGATATCGGACTTATCGGTCTGATCCACGCCTCCGGTGTGGAGGCGGACCTTCCAATGGAAGGATACAGGGATAAGCATCGTGTTTTAATCACAGAGGCCGATCGTTTTCAAAACCTGGAGCAGATCTCTTTCCTGCTGCAGAGAAGCTATTCGGGTCCTGTTTCGCTGGAACCCTTTGCGGTTGAGATTCAGAATCTATCTAGAGCTCAATTCATTCATGTCTTGAGCCGCTGCCTCGATCTACTATACCAACGGTTGTGAAAGGGCAGCTTTGAGTAGTTCCTGGAGAGACGGAAACTCACCGGAGTCCTCGAACCCGGTCTGAGGGGCCTACCGTATCCGATCAACTTAGGTGGCCGGCCTGACCCCACATCCATCCCATAATTCTTTTCTATGAAAACAAAAAGTCTGATAACCGTCGTTTTATTGCTTGTGGCCGCAGCTGCCGCCTGGAGTGGGGGCTCTTTGGGAGCGGCGTCCGGAGTGGAGATCTGGGTTTCGAAAGCCTCCCGCCGATGAACCTCGCCTTCGTGATCGACAAGAGCGGCTCCATGCAGAATGTGGACAAGATGGATTGGGTCAAGGAGTCTTTCGACATCTTCATCGAGAAGGTGCGGTCGATCGACTTCGTATCCCTCGTGGTCTTCGACGCCGCGGCCACGGTTCTCTTCCCCTCGACGAAGTGGTAGAGATCGGCAGGAGCGACACCCAGGCGGCGATCGAGGTCGGTAAATTCCTGGCTGCCAACTACATCGTTACCGGGTCACTAATAGAGATGCCCAGCTCCGTGGTGATCTTCGCAAGGGTCATCGATGTACAGACTGGGGAAGTGGGATCCTTTGCCCAGGTCATCCTGCCCAGAAACCAAGAGGTGGATTTGCTGATGAGCTAGACCCAAGAGGGTCCCGGAAAGATTCGGACGGGCGCCGTCGCCCAGTAGCGTAGAGCAGCAGCAAGCGGAAACAGTGGATGCGAGGGTCGGCAAAACTGGTCGACCCTCTTCGACGGCCGTCATGCCGAACGCTTTTGCCCGACGAACAGGTGGTAGCTTCGAAAAGAGTGGAAGAGGTAGAGCATCCAGAGGACGAATCCCTTGGCCCACAGGCGGATCAGAATCTTCCATATCAGGTCAACTTGCCGATGGTGCAGGTTGGCGAACCAGTAGCGGTTCATGCGGAAACCTCCGACCACGTGGGGTGTGATCTCCTCAATCGAGAGAAGTATGAGGGGTGATTTTTCCAGTTCCCTCTCGTAGCGGGCGAGATTCCAGTGGTGCAGCACCATTCGCTTTTCCCAGGGCTTCCTCCTGTCTCTCTTTGTGAGAAGATCGGCGATCACGAATCGGCCGCCTGGTTTCAACACGCGGTGGATCTCCCCGAGGTATTTTGTCTTGTCCGGGTAGTGCATGGCGCTTTCAATGTTGATGAGGACATCGATGGAACCGTCCGGTACGCAGGACATGTCCTGGGCGTTGGCAACGTGGAAGCTCACTTCCGAGAGTTTCCGGCGGTCCCTTTCGATGTTGGCAATGGCAATGCTCTCCTCATTGAGATCGATACCGATCATCTTTGCGGGATTGTACATCGAGTAGACGTACATGGCCTGGATGCCGTTCCCACAGCCGACGTCCAGCATCGTCTGGTTGGCTACCGGCAGCACCTGGCGGATGCAGTAGTCGACCAGGTTCTTCTGGGCCTGTAAAAGATCCTCCTTCACGCCCCGGTAGAAGGGGTAGTGCAGCATGAGATACTCTCCGGCGTATTTCTCGTAAACCCGGTTGAAAGCGTGGTAGAAGTCCTGTGGAGAGCTGGCCGTCCTGACCAGGCTCATAAAATCACTCATGGAATTCCTCCTCGGAACGGAAACATTCACTCAAGGCAGTTCAAGTCCCAGAATACGGTCGAGAACTCTCTTGGGAACCAGCCTCGCCATCGCCGCCGCAAAGCGGGCGTCCCTGCCCAGAAGGTACCTCGGTTTCGGCCGCTTGGTCTCCAGTATGCGGCGGATGAACTGAGCCGCTTCTTCCACCGTGGTGGCAGCCTGTATTTTTCTCCGCACATTCATCTGCTTTTCGAAGGCCGGTCCGTACAAACTCTCAGCTGCTTCTGGAAGCTGAGAGATAATCTCGGCGGCTAGAGCGAGGGATTTTTCCCGGAGAGGAGTCTGGACATTGCCAGCCTCGATGAGGGACACCGGGATGTGCCAGGGGCGAAGCTCCCTCCTCAGGGCTTCGGACAAAGAGGCCAGGGCGGCTTTGGAGGCGGCGTAGGGTCCAAGAAAGGGCAGGGCGATCCTGTCGCTTATCGAACCTAGATTGATGATGCGGCCTCCTCCTCTCCTCAGGAGAGGAAGAAAAGCCTGTGAGGAGGTGATCTGTCCAGTGACGTTGATCGAGAATTGTCTCTCCAGCTCCTCGATCGGCAGAAACTCAAGCGGGCCGGTAATCACGATACCTGCGTTGTTGATTAAGCCCTTGAGCCCCGTTTTACCGGTCATCTGATCGACGGAAGTCGCGGCCTCCCTGACCTGCTGCGGCTCCGTTACGTCCATCAAGACGGGAACGATACGCCCCGAAGTGTCTTCCTGAAGGTGCTCCCCGTCGGACGGCTTTCGCACCGTCGCAAACACCCGGTATCCAACCGAGTCCAGGTGCAAACAACAAGCCCGTCCTATACCCGAAGAAGCGCCGGTCACCACAACAGCCCGATCTGGTTTTCCGCTCACACCGCTGTTATTGTCTTCTGCCATTCGAACAACCTTTTTATTCCCTCCTTCAGAGCGACCTGCGCCTCGAATCCGAGCTCCTTCTTGGCCCTGCTAACATCCACCGTCCAGTAGGGGTGGCGGATATCTTCGAGGTTTCTCTGGCTGAAGGCCAGACGGGCACGGCTCAGCGTAGCAACGGCGTCGGCAATACGTGCCACTGTTGTCAGGACGATAAAGGGGAGCCTGATCCTGACCGTCCAGGTTCCAACGATGTCCCGTACCGTATCGTGGATCTCGCTCCATTTGTAGACCCGGGGATGAGCGAGGTAGTAAAGACGGTTTTCCGATCTCTGGGATTCAGCCGCGGTTATGAGACCACTCGCGAGATCCCCGACATAGATGAAGTTGGCCTTCCCCGATCTGATAACGGGTTGGATATGTCGGGCTGCCAGTCCGATGAGCAGGAAGATGGTGTCCTTTATCCCGGGGCCGTATACGACGGGGGCGCGGATCACGGTCCACGGTACGGAACCGCCGGCCAGAATTTTCTCCGCTTGAAGCTTGCTCCTGCCGTACTCATTGACCGGTTTCGGCTCATCCACCTCCCGCAGTCGTCGATCCGGACCGCTGGGTCCGGACGCCGCCAGACTGGAGATGAAGAGCAGACGGCGTATTCCCCCCCGCCTCTCGCAGGCGGTTAAAAGCGCCGACGTACCTCCCGCATTGACCTCGTGGTACAGCGATGCTTTTTTCGCCCTTTTAACTCCGGCCAGATGGAACACGGTATCGATTCCCTCTAGGGCTTTCTCGAGATCAGACGCGTTCGTGCAGTCCGCCTCGTAGAGACGTACGGGATCCAGAAAGTGTCTCGAATCGATCTTCCGATCGAGCGCCGTGACCTCGTGTCCCCCCTCCACCAGCGCGGTGCAGAGGTGTCTTCCTATGAAGCCAGCCGCGCCGGTAACAAGGGCTTTCATAGGCTCTTGTATCGGAAAACCGGTCTGGTGTCAACGCGGCCATACAGTATAAAAAGATGTTGGGCTTATACTGTTCGGCCATGGTGATTCCTTATCTTTACATTAAGAAATGCGCTTCTTGACGCGGCGGGGCGTAGTCTCTAGGATTGCCCCCATGAAAGCTCTGATAACAGGAGCGAACGGGATCGTCGGATCGGCGACCCTCTCAGGCCTGTCCGACAGGGGAATAGAATGTATCGGCCTTGTGCGGAAGACCAGCGACCTCTCGAACCTGGAAGGCCTGAATCCCGAGCTTCGATATGGAAGCCTTTGGGAGGAGGATTCTCTTGCCCAGGCCATGGAGGGCTGTGAGGCGGTCGTTCACTGCGCGGCGAGGGTCTCGGACTGGGGCAGCGCAGAGGAGTTCCACCGCGACAATGTCGAAGGTGTGCGGACTGTTCTGAAGGCCGCTCAAAGGTCGAAGGTAAGGAAAGTCGTTCACATATCTACGCTCAATGCGGCCGGCTACGGGATCCGCAACATGACGGAGAATATGTATCAAGAACTACGGTGGAAATACTCCTCGAGCAAGCGGGAGGGGGAGCGGGTCGCTCTGGCGGAGGGAAAAGAGCGCGGCATCGAAGTCGTCGTACTGCGTATAGGGGCGGTATACGGACCGGGGGATTGGAAGTTCAGCTTCAACATTGCCAAATTTATAATGCGCGGACGCTGGTTTGTCCTGAGCCGGGGGAGAGCTGTCTTCACTCCCTCATACATTGGAAATATCATCGCTGCCGTGTATCTGGCTTTACAGAAACCATCAGGCGGAAAGATATACAACATCACCGACGATGCATCTGTGAGCTGGATGGAATTCTCACGGATGTTTGCTACGGCCCTCGACGTTCCCCTCAAGGTAAGGAGTATCCCCGCTTCCCTCGCTCTAACTGCTGCCTATGTGAGCGAGGGCTTTGCCAAGCTGCTGCGCCGGAAAACAGCCCCCCTTCTCACCACATACCGTGTGACTAGGGCGAGTCGGGATTTCCACTACAGCTGCGAGAGAGCCAAGAGGGAGCTCGGGTACAGGCCTGACCCCGATATCGAAGCCCATCTGAGGGCAACGGTTCGCTGGTGCTGTGAGAAGTTGGACTGTTCGAGGGGTAGGGAAGCATGAGGGATTTCCATTTTGCGACATGCGAGCACAGGGACGCCGTCATTGCGCTCCTGACTCTGCATGTCGTGTTCCTTGTCTACCATTTCGCCGGCCAGGCAAAAGGCTACTCACGTGTGATCGGAGGCAAACTGCAGGCGCGGAGAACCGCCGTTCTCTCGGTGGTGCTTCAGAGGTTGACCGGTTTTATGCTCTACGGAATTGTACCCGCCCTGGTCATCGTGTTCCTCTTCCCCGAGAAACTCTCTCGGTTCGGACTTTCCCAGACGAGTAGCTCCCTTCCCTTTCTCGGTGGAACGCTTTTTATTTTTCCCCTTTTGATATTCTTCGGCTCTCGGAGCCCGAAAACGCAGAAGAAGTACCCCGTCATCCAGGTCGAGAAATGGAACGGCGTTATGGTGTTCATAAACGCAGCCAGCTGGGCTCTCTACCTTTTAGCCTACGAATTTAGTTTCCGCGGATTTCTCCTCTTCACGCTGGCCGGTTCCTTCGGTAGCGTTCCGGGACTCCTGGTGGTAACACTCATATACACCTATATACATCTGCCAAAGGGTGCAGGGGAGACCCTGGCCGCTTTTTTCTTCGGCGCCCTCGTGGGATGGATCGCTCTACGGACGGGCGCCATTTGGGCGCCCTATTTTGCACACCTCGTGATCGCCGTGAGCAATGACACATTCTGCATCCTCCGCCGCGAGGATCGGACCTTCTGCTTTTCCCGTAGGAACCGCTCTTAGCCGGGGCAGTGTGAAGCTATTCCTCGACCATCAAGGTGATCGAGGCAAATCTTCCGCTCATTTTCGGCCGTGTAGAGCAAATCCCGTTAAAGCTGTACCTCCCGGCTGCTCCGCCGAGTACTTCGGGCGCGGAACAGTCTCCCGGAGCTTCTCGGGCTTCGAGATTTGTCACAGTCTTGTCACATTGTGACAAGCCGCCAGTTCCCCCTGGGGGGAACTGTGGCGGGTAGATACTTACTATACAGGGAAAATATACCACAGACTTTCGGTTTTCAGTGTCGATCTCCTTTCCCTGTCGTAGGCAAATGCAACTGCGGATGCAGCCGCGGCAAGCTGGGCAGAGATTCGGCCAGGGTTGTAGAGATATGATAACCGCAAATCCCGGCTGTACGGGTGAAAGCCATATGGAGCTAGTCCTCTGGATGCAGAATGACTTTGATGGCCTGGCCCTTCCTAAGCAGATCCAGCCCCTCGTGGACACGGGAAAGTGCAAGCCGATGTGAAACAATCTTTTCCAGCGGTAGAATACCGCTTTCGATGATCCCCGGCAGCTTGTGAAAACTGAACTTGCCAATAAAGCCACCGTGGATAGTGACTTCCTTGCGGACGATCTCTGCCACCGGTATCTGTGGCCGGGCCAGCTCATCGTGGCCGAACTGCAAGATCTTCCCGCCAGCGTGCACCAGCTCGATGGCCTGAGGCAGGAGGGGTCCCACCGCTTCCACAACTACATCGGCTCCATCTTTCATCTCCCGAAACACCACTGCCCGCAAATCCTCTTCTTGAGGATTCACAACGAGGGTCGCGCCGCAGTCGCGAGCTGCCTGACGGCGATACCCGGAAATCTCGGATACGATTACCTTCGCAGCGCCGCAGGCTTTTAGAAAGGTCGCATATAGAAGACCTATAGGACCGGCGCCCAACACGACCACATTGTTGCCCGGTTGGACTTTGAGCTTGTCGGCGGCACTCACCACGCAGGCTAATGGTTCGGCCAGGGCGGCGATATGAGCCGGCACATGAGCACCGATCCGGTACAGGGCGTGGGCCTGCACCACCACATAGCTGGTCATGGCTCCATCGGAGAAGATCCCGATGGTGGCGCATTGGCCCGGTTCCGCCTTGGTGTAAAGTGGAATACAGCGGTCAGGATGACCGCT
>CAZKCQ010000041.1:0-6237 GCA_964551205.1 uncultured Spirochaetaceae bacterium | reverse complement strand
AAAACTGCAGCTAACACCGTTAACCTCCCTTCGATCTGTAACTAGATCCATCCCGATTTTTCCAGCGCAGGGCTGGTCCGCTCGTAGGCCGAAAACCCGGCCCGGGCCGCTGCTTTCAGCCCGGTGACTAAACCAGCCTGGGGAATCACAGCTCCATGGAGACCGAGCATCAGATCCATTCTCACTCCACAAATAAGACCGAATGGCCGGTCTTGTCGGATTCTCTCACCGATTCGATCAAGTGCATTACCCGCAGAACGTGCTCGGGGGTAACTGGAAGCGGCGCCGATGTTTGTAGCGCCTGAACAAAGGCTTGATAGAAGCCCGGGGACAGCTCTGTTTGGGAGATATCAATCCTGATCTCTTCTGGGAAATCATCGTTCCTGCGACGGATGACTGCGGTGTTCCAGTCGGATGGATCGCCGCCCTCAACCGCCAAGGTGCCCTCGGTGCCCACGACACACCATCTGGGTTGAGCTAGGCGGAAATTGTTGGATGCCTCGATCCGGGCTGAGAGACTGTTCTCGAACAAGATTTCAGCCCAGAAGTGATCTTCCACCTCCTTGCTCCAAATTTTGGCATAGGTTTTGGCGAACAGGGTTTTCACCTTGGAATCCGTCAGCAGCAGCAACTGGTCGAACAAGTGGGGTCCCCAGTCGTTGAGCAGGCCGCCGCCGTACTGTTTTTTCAGTCGCCAGGGATTCCGTACACCCTCTGCTCCCCAAGCTCCCCAGGTAGCGGAGTAATGGGTATACCTCGATTCGATACGATACACCTCCCCGAGGGTCGATTCTTTGAGCACTTTCCTTACCAATTTGAAGTCCCGATCCCACCGGCGATTGTTATGTACGGTAACCCGCAGGCCTTGCTCAGCAGCAGACTCGTAGATCTGTTCCGCTCCTTTTAGGGACAGGGCGATGGGTTTTTCGATGATCAGTTCCTTCCCTGCAGCTATGGCCTTCAGAGCCCACTCTTTATGCTTTTCCGTAGTGTTGGCGATGACGACCCATTCTATTCTTTCATCCTTGAGAAGTTCTTCGTGACTCGAGTACACGGTTATGGGAAAGCGCTCTCCGGCAGCTTCGATCAACTCCGGTGCCCTCGAACTGGCTGCGACCAGCTCCAGACCCGGGGTAGCGGTAATTTTCTGGCAATGAATCAAGCCCATTCTCCCCACCCCTAACACACCGACTTTAGCTGTAGCCACGATATACTCCCAGTATCAAAATAAATTCTACTCCTGTAAATGTTGAACCGGATCTGTAGAATCGTCATAATACCCAGAAATCATGTAAATTACATTTCGAAAAATGTTTGTACAAATTGACTTGACTGTAATTTACATTACGATATAATGCTTTGTGAGAGGCCGTCAAGGACGGGCATCATTGTTGTTGCCATCAATTCAAATATCGAAGGAGGACTAAATGAAAAAGCTTCTCATTTGTTTGCTGCTGGTCGTTTTGGCGTTTCCGTTATTTGCAGGTGGGGGACAGGAAGCAGCGAAGAAGATAACGATGAATGTTATCGTCAGGAACTACACCCTCAACCAGGATGCGCCGTACAAAACGGCCAAGGCTACAATGGAAACGAAATTTCCCAACGTGACGGTGAATCTCGAGGGGTTGGGATACGACGATAGTCGCAACAAAACACTGATCACGGTGGGAGCGAACCAACCGCTCGATGTCGTACAGCTGGACTACATCTGGATCGGCGAATACGCCGAAGGCGGTGTGCTGCAGAAGATCACAGACAGGTTGAAGAGCTCTGATATCTACAGCGATACCATCCCTCAATTTCTAGAATCTTCGCAGTGGAACGGTGAGTTCTACGGTGTATGGATCAACACGGATGTACGGATCATCGGCTGGGTAAAAGAGTTCGTGGCCGCGGCCGGGCTTGATCCGGAAGAAGCCCCGACAACGTACGAAGAATTGGTTGCCAACGCGGTGAAAGCCCAGAGACCACCGGAGACCTACGGATACTTTTTCCCACTGCTCAGCGGTGAAGCCACTGTGGAGCGCTGGCTCTCGCCCCTGTTCTCGGCCGGAGGAAAGATCGTCAACGATGACTTCACCAAGGCGGCGTTCAACAGCCCGGCAGGACGGAAGGCTCTGCAGGCCTACGTCGATGCGGTCAACAAGTACAAGATCATCCCCAAAGTGGCTTTTGAATCGGAGGAAGTCAACCAGTTGATGATCAACAAGCGGCTGGTGTACTGCTTCGACATGGGTGTCTGGGAAGAGGTTAGCTCGGCAGGATGGACGCAGGAGCGCTACAAGAAGGAGTATGGCTTCGGGGTGCCGCCGAAATTCGAAGGCGGAAAGGTCGCCACCACCTCCGGCGGCTACGAGCTCGGAATTCCCAGGACCGCTGTGGATCCCAATATGTCTTGGGAGTTCATAAAAATAGCCAGTTCCCCGGAGAACGTCAAAGACTGGTACATCGCTCAAGCGCGCTTTGGAACCAGAAAGTCGCTGGCCAAGTATGACGAGGAATTCATGAAAGCCATGCCCGAATATGCCGTCCGCAAGGAAGCGCTTAACTATACAAACTTCGCTCCCTGGAACCCGCAGTGGGTAAAAATGCTCGACCCTATCTACACAGCCATTCAAAAGGCCTGTCTGATGGAGGCTACTGTTGATCAAGCCCTGAGCGAAGCGGAGCAGGCCGTCAATAAGATTCTCGCTGAATAGAGAATACAATAGCTCGTTATCATACCGCCTCTTTTCATAGAGGCGGTATATTATTTATAAAAGAAATAGATGTTGGGCACGAGAAAGAATAAAGCTCTCTGGGGATACCTGTTTATAGCTCCGCTGTTTATCTGCGTTTTTCTGCTGCTGCTGTATCCCATGCTGGACACCATCACGACGGCTTTTTTTGATATTAAGCTTGTCAATATCCGCGAGAAAACCTTCGTGGGCTTCAAGAATTTCCAGACAATCTTTACGCAGGAGAATCCCAACTTCTTCACCGGCACCATGAGGATTACCCTGATCTTCGTGTTTTTTTCTGTTGTCTTACAAGTAGGTTTTGGTCTGGTTCTGGCCCTGCTGCTTCACTTGAAATGGTTGAAAGCGAAAATTTTTTTCAGGAATGTTTTTCTCCTGCCCTGGGTCACTGCGGGGGTGGTGTGCGGATTCTCATGGAAGTTCCTGTTCAACCAGACAGTGGGAGTTCTGAACTATCTGATAACTCTGGTCGGGATTGCACCACAAGCCTGGTTGAGCGATCCACGCCTGGTATTGCCTTCGATCATCTTCGCCAACATCTGGAAGGGAACCACGTACAGCCTGTTGATCCAGCTGGCCGGGCTGCAGAGTATCCCCGACGAGCTCTACGAGGTAGCCCTGGTGGACGGCGCCTCCAAGCTCCAGAGCCTGCGATATATTACTATCCCGATGCTGGTCCCCTTCCTGTTCATCAATCTGGTGACGGAAACAGGGGATACGTTTCACGTGTTCGACAGGATCTATGCCATGACCGGAGGCGGTCCCTTGCACAGCACCGAGCTGTTGTCCATATTCATGTACCGCAATGCCTTTGTCTATGGGAATTTGGGAGTTGGGGCTGCGGTTGCTGTGTTCGAACTCTTGGTGGGTCTTGCTTTCGCCCTGGCCTATATCTTTATCTTCAGGCAGGAGAGGGTCTGAAATGTTTGCCCGCTCCGAAAAATTTAAGCTGATATCCAAAATTCTGATTTATGGTGTGCTTATCTTATGGGTCATCTACGCCGTTCTGCCCCTTTACTGGGTGTTCTCTACAGCATTTAAGCCCAAAGAAGAGACCCAGGCCTGGCCTCCGACGCTCTTTCCCTCCAGAATCACGCTGAAAACCTTTGTTACGCTGTTTACCGACTCCAGCTTCAGCGGGAGGCCGTTTCTGAACTCGATTATTATCTCCCTCGGAGCAACCCTGCTGACAGTCTTCTTGAGCGGCTTGGCGGGTTACGGTTTTTCGCGCTTTCACTTTCCCCTGCGACGATTCCTGCTGCTCTTTCTGATCTTGATGAGGCTGCTTCCGACCCTGATCATGATCATCCCGTTTTACAAGATTTTCATCACCTACGGGCTCTATAATACCTATTTGGGGCTGATCCTGATTCACGGCGTCACATCTGCCCCCTTCTGCACCTGGCTGATGTTCGGTTTTTACGAGTCGATCCCCGGCGAGCTGGAAGAGGCAGCCCTCCTGGATGGTTGTTCCTTCTTCCGATCCCTCTGGCATGTCGTGCTTCCTCTAGCCGTTCCCGGGATGGCCGCCGTGGCGACCTTCGCCTATCTGCGGGCCTGGAACGATTTCACGAATGCCGTGGTCCTGACATCCTCGGAGACGATCAGGCCTTATACGGTTATTTTGTACAAAATGATCCAGGAGAGAGGTTTTGTCCAATGGGACCTGCTCTCGGCTGCGTCATTTGTGGCCGTGGTTCCCATTCTGATCGCTTTCGCGGTTTTTCAAAAATACTTCATCACGGGACTGACCCAGGGGGCGCTGAAAGGCTGAAGCAGTGCAGATACAAGGGATCGGAATCGATATTAACGACGAACGTGTTCGTGGGGACTTGCACGTTTTACGAGATGAGCTGGATTATTTCAGCCACTGCGGGTTTGACACCGTCGAGCTTACCACCTCAGGGCTATATTTCGTTTTTAACGGTAGCCTGAACCGGGAAAGGACCCGTGCAATACGCGAGGTCCTCACCCGGTATCCATTCCAGTACACCCTGCATCTTCCGGACGTGCTCAATCTCTGTAACAGTCCGGATGTTGGGTTGGACCAAGCCATTTTTTCTTCTTGCATCGATTTTGCCGCTACGGTTGAAGCAAAGGTGCTTGTCTACCATTCCGGTCAGAATTTTTACAATTTGGAATCACCTGATCAGAGGGCAGAAGCGGTAAAGAGGGAGACCTCTGCCTTAGCCGATCTGGCAGCGAAAGCTCAGAGGTCGGGGATCCTGATCACAATTGAAAATACCAACCCCGGAATTGAAGAGCTATCACTGATCGAAGAAAAGGGCTTGAGCAGAGAGCAGATCCGGCTCCTTCATCCTGCTCTGTATCTGGATGCAATCGGGAAACAGGTGGAAGACATCGCCGCCCCGAATGTAGGCCTGGCCCTGGATCCAGGACATCTCAATCTGGCTGTTGAGATTACGGGCGATCCGTTTCTATCTTCGATCGAAGGTCAGGCTCACCTCATAAAACATCTCCATCTGAACGACAACTTCGGCAGGAATCCCCATCCTCGCTATTCGCGTATGGAGCAGGTGCTGTACGGAAGGGCGGACTGCCATTTACCGTTGGGAATGGGTAGCATGCCTATCAAAGAAATACTGAATCGGCTGGGCGATTTCAAAGGCTTCATTATTTTCGAGATACGGCCGGAGTACCGGGAATACCTTGCTGATTCAATCGCAATAGTACACGACTACCTCACCGTAATGCTCGTCTGAACGGACAGTGTTTGGTACAGGAGTGATGGGAGGCGGATCGATGAAGGACATTATAAATCGGGAAACAGTTATGGTCTGTGCTCACCGGGGGTTCACTCGGAATTCTCCGGAAAATTCACTACAAGCTGTATTGGATGCAATTGAAGCCGGGTTTGAAGTAGTGGAGATCGATGTTCGACATACAAAAGACGGTGAGCTCGTTCTCATGCACGACGCCACGGTCGATCGTACCAGCAACGGTCGAGGGATGGTTGATGAGCTAAGCAGCGCCGAATTGGAGACTGCAAAGCTGCTGTGGAGAGGAAAGCCCTTTGCTTCTATTCCCCGGTTTTCTGCCGTGTTGGAGGCTGCAGAGAGACGGATCATTGTTTACGTGGACATGAAAACACAGCGGGTCGATCTGATCGCCGAAGCCATTAAGAAGCACGATGCTTATGACTGGACCATACTACTTGGCCGGGTGGAGGATATTATCGCGATCAACAAAATCGATCCCAGGCTGCGACTTCACACCATTGTGAACTCAAAGCACGAACTCGACTCACTGCTGAAAATGGTGACGCCGGCCATGATCGAGGTGAGCAAGATTCCTGACCCGGATTTCATTGCCTATGCCCACAAAAAAAATCTGCCGGTTGAATTGGACACGATGGTCAAGCCAGACTTTCTGGCGGTAAAACTGAAACTTCCCTTTCTATGGAAGAAGATCGTCAACTCCGGAGTTGACTTCATCATGTCCGATTATCCCGACCGTTTGCGAGACTATATCCGTTCTC
>CAZKCQ010000040.1:7537-15175 GCA_964551205.1 uncultured Spirochaetaceae bacterium | reverse complement strand
CCGGGGAAGATCTCGACCGTAGTTTTTACCGGGGGCTGCAATTTCCGCTGCCCCTTCTGTTACAACGCAGAGCTGGTGGAGCGGCCCCATCGGCTGTCCGATCTTGGTGAGGAAGCGGTGCTGCAGTATCTGGAGGAGAACCGGGAACTTTACCAGGCCCTGGTGATCAGCGGAGGCGAACCGACCCTGAACGCGCAGCTGCCGGAGTTCCTGGCTGAGGTAAAGGCCCTGGGTCTGTGTGCGGGGTTGGAGACCAACGGCAGCAATCCGACAATGGTCGCACGGCTTCTCGAGCTGGGTCTGGTGGACTACCTCGCCATGGATGTCAAGGCGCCGCTTGAGTGGGAAGCCTACCGTAGAGCCGCGGGGTTATCGCAGGGGCGGGAAGATATGCTCGATGATGTGAAACGGACGCTGCAGCATCTCAGAGCCGCTCGGGTGGAGCTCGAGCTGCGCTGCACCGTAGTCCCCCGCTTCCACACGCCTGAGGATATCCTGCGGCTGGCTGAGCAACTGCGGGGATATCCGCACTTCGTGCTTCAGCAGTTTGCCCCGGAGGGGGCACTGGATCCAAGCCTGCGGGATCAGATCCCCTACAGCGATGAGGTTCTAAGGCATCTCCACGAGAAGATCTGCGGGCATTTTCCCCGCTGCCAGGTCAGGGGGATTTGAAAAACTTGAACATCTGCCCGGGGGTGGTGATCAGGGATTGAGCGCCGTTTTCCTGCAGTTCCCGTTTGGTTCGGAAACCCCAGAGCACGCCCAGGGCGAACATCCCGCCCCGGCGGGCGGTTTGCATGTCTGTGTTGGTGTCCCCCACGTACAGAACCTCCTCCGGATCGAGCTCCCAGCGGCGGCAGATCTCCAGCGCCGCTGTGGGATCCGGTTTGGAGGGGATCCCGTCCCGGGCGCCGAAAACCGGATCGAAACGCCAGTCGCTGAAGTAGCGATCGGCCATCACCGTGGTAAACTCATGGGGCTTATTTGACAGGATGGCCCGCCGGACCTTGCGCCGCACCAGTTCGCCCAGGAGGACTCCGATTCCCGGATACAGGTCGGTCTTGTCCGCCCAGTGGTTGCCGTACTCCGCCGCCATCTCCGCTTGCAGACGTTGTATCGTGGATTCCTGGCGCCTGCTTTCCGGCAAAACACGCTTTACCAGATTCGTAAGACCGTCGCCGACGAAGTACTTGTAGGCCTCGATAGGGTGGGTTGGATAGCCGGCGTGCTCCAGGACACGGTTCATGCAGTCTCCAAGATCCTCCAGCGTGTCGAGGAGGGTTCCGTCCATATCGAAGATAACAGCGGTGTATTTTTTCATCTCTGCCTTTCGGGAGTAGCATATCGCAATCTTCGATTGCCACCAACCCAAAGGTTGAAAAACAGCCCCGGAATGTGGTTCAATAGAGGGTGTAGAGCAAGGAGGAGTCAGGAGAAATGAAACACAGATCGAATAAGCAGCAGCTACGGAACAGCCCTCCCCTGGAATACGACAGAGAACTGCTGCGGGGCAACACCGATTCCCTGCTGTTGTACCTGATCAGTGAATCCGGCCGTATTCACGGCTACCGTCTGATCAAAGAAATCCGGCAGCGGAGTGAAGGATTTTTTGAATTCCGGGAGGGGACCGTCTATCCGGCCCTGCACAAACTGGAGAGTGAAGGCCTGATCCTGGGGGAGTGGCAGGTTCAGCCCAACGGTCAGCAGAGACGCTATTACAGGATTACCGAAAAGGGAGAAGAGGTGTTGCTCAAGCGGATCAGCATGTGGTTCAAGTTCTCCAACGCCATGAATCTGATCCTCAAACCGGCGCGCTCATGATCCGTTAGACAGCGGTCCTAAGCCATGGGAGCGATAGACACCTATCTCAGCCAGATCAAATCCAACCTTCACCTAGACCCTGGTACGGAGCGCAGGGTTATAGGAGAGCTGGAGACCTATTTCCAGGACAAACTAGAGGATCTGCGAATAGAGGGCTTGACCGAGGCGGATGCAGCCAGGCAGGCAATCGACTCCTTTGGTAGACCCCGGACAGTAGCCAAACTCCTCTACGAGGCGCACAGCAGGGGCAGCTGGTTGGAGGCCCTGCTGGCGGCCCAACCCGCTCTGCTGGGAGCAGGCCTGTTCGCCAGCCACTTCTGGTCCCAGCCCCTGGTACTGATACCAGCCTTCGCCCTCTTCCTGTTCGTGACCCTGGTGGGCTGGCTGAAGGGAAAGCCGAATTGGTTGTATCCCTGGATAGGCTTCGCGTTCGCTCCGGTGCTGGCCGTGGTGTTTCTCTCCCGCAACTTCGTGTATCACTCGATCTACGGCATTGTGATCGGTTCCGGGGTATCAGCCGAACACGTTACCCTGCTGCTGTTTCTGGGTCTGTATGGTGTGGCCTTCTGGATCGTCCTGGCGGTGGTCTCCAGGATCCTCAAGCGGGACTGGCTGCTGGTGTCCTATATGCTTCTGCCCCTGCCTCTTCTGGGAATCTGGATCACGGCAATAGAGGAGGTGGGGCAGGTCCTGTTCGCCCTCGGACTGCAGGTCCACCAGTGGGATCGCAACATGGTGCTCGCCCTCCTGCTGCTGGGGCTATCCTCGGCCCTGTTCATGCGTCTTCGCCAGCGGTTGTCGAGGGTGGCAACGCTGCTGGTGATCGGTATGGGTTCCACGATGATCGCCGGTTGGACCGTGCTGGGAGCCAACCATTTCTTCAACCTCCTGTTGATCTGCGCCATTCCCATCTCTACAGTGCTGATCCCGGCCGCTCTGCACACGCTGTTCGCGCATCAGAGCGGCTAGTGGGGCAGCGATGAGCGGGGTCAAGAATATCCTCTTTATTACCACGGATCAGCAGCGGCAGGACTCCCTTCGCTGCTATGGGCTGGATTTCATGCAGACTCCGGCTCTGGATCGTCTGGCCAGGGAAGGGGTTGTCTTCGATCAGTGCAGCTCGGTCTCACCGATCTGCCAGCCAGCCCGGGCGTCCTTCATCCTGGGGCAGTACCCTCTGGTCACGGGGGTGGCCCACAACTTCCGCTGGATTCGCCCTGATTCGCCGACGATTGCCCGGGCTTTCGAGAAGGCCGGGTGGAACACAGCGGCCATCGGCAAGATGCATTTCCATCCCTGGGACAACCCTGAAGGGTTTGACTCGAGGATCAGCGCGGAGGACAAACGGCACTACTTCCGCAGGGACGACTACACCCTGTTCCTGGAGGATCACGGCTACACCCGGGAGCATCCGGCGACCTTTCCCGGTTATGAGGAACAGCTGGGCGCGGCGCAAAGCCCCCTTCCCAGGGAACTGCATATCGATTCATTCATCGGAGAGCAGGCGGTACGCTGGATCGAAGCACGGGCCGAAGAACCCTTTTTCTGCTGGGCGTCCTTCAACAGTCCCCACGATCCCTACGATCCGCCTGCCGAGCTGGCAGATCTGTATCGGGAGGCGCCGATCCCCGAGGCTACGGGTTGCGCGGAGGAGCTTCCGAACAAACCGGCCTACCAGTCCAGGATTCTGGATTTCTACAACGAGAACCTCCTGTACCGCAGCGACTACCGGAAACTTTCGAAGTCTGCGATTCGCAGGATCCGCGAGTACTATCTGGCAACGGTAACCCTGGTGGACCGGCAGATAGGGAGGATCCTGGCGGCCCTGGAAGCCAGAGGATTCTCAGAGTCGACCCTGGTCGTGTTCTCCTCCGATCACGGGGACCATCTGGGCGATCATGGCCTTCCCTTCAAGGAAACCTTCTACGAGAGTGCGTTGATGGTTCCCCTGATCGTCGGAGGACCCGGTGTCGCGGTCGGAAGCCGCTGCAGCGCCAACGTGAACTGGCTGGATCTGCACGCCACCTTTCTTTCATTGGCGGGGATCGAGGTGCCGGATCACGTGCAGGGCAGGGATATCGGCGCGCTGTTCGCCGATCCGGAAAACCTGGTCGACACCGCAACAGGTCAGCCGGATCCCTACTACCAGATCGCCTTCAGCGAGATTCTGGGCGGCGCCATGGTGCGGACCAGGCGCTACAAACTCGTGCTCTGCGATGACGGGGACGGTGAGCTCTACGATTTGGAGGAGAGGCCCCTGGAGGTCGACAATCACTTCCGCGACCCCTCTTTCCGGGATGTCAGAGAGGAACTGAGCGGCTGGCTGGCCGCCCACCTGGTCGGTCACAGCCGCATCCGCTCCTTCGGCGGAGGAAGGCACCCCTCCGATCCGCAGCGGGACAGCTGCTTTGCCGAGATCCGCCGCCACATCGAGGCGGGGGAACTTTTCAAGAAACGCTGAAATTCGGTACCTTAACAAAACAACAATACTGGGGAGGGTAGAGTGAAAGGAGCGAAGTCGAATGGGACCGATGAACAAGAAATACAAGCTCTATTGGGGAGATCTTCATAACCACAACGCCGTGGGCTACGCCAAGGGCTCGTTAGAACGGTCCATAGACATCGCCCGGGAACACCTTGATTTCTTTGCCTTTACCGGACATGCCTCCTGGCACGATATGCCGATCATGCCTGGAGAGCGGCACATGCACTGGGTGAAGGGTTTCCAAGCCCATTCCAAGCATTGGCCGAAGACGCGTGCGTTGATGAAGGAGGCCAACAGTGACGAGTTCGTGTCACTCCTGGGCTACGAATGGCACTCCAGTGCCTTCGGCGACTACTGCCTGATCTTTCCGGAGGACCAGCCCGATCTGTTCCTTCCCGAGCGCGTGGGCATGCTGCTGGAGTTCGCAAAGAACAAGGAAGCTTTGGCCATCCCTCATCACGTGGGCTACAAACTCGGCTGGCGGGGATACAACTGGGAACACTTCGATCCTCAGGTGAGCCCGGTGGTGGAGGTCTTCTCCGAACACGGCTGCACCATGAGCGATCGGGCGCCCTACCCGATGATTCTTCATTCCAACGGCGGCCGCTCGGTATCTCAGACCATCGAGTATCAACTGGCCCGGGGAACCCGCTTCGGTTTTGTGGCCTCCACGGACGATCACTTCGGTTATCCCGGTGCCTACGGGGAAGGGTTGGTCGGTGTTTGGGCTGAGGAGCTCAGCGCGGCCGGCCTGTTTGAGGCGATCCGTGCCCGCAGGACCGTGGCGGTCACCGGAGACCGGATCGGCTTGACCGTGATGCTGAACGACCAGCCCATGGGAAGCGAGCTTCCCTATGAGCCGGATCGGGACTTCGAGGTAGCGGTGCAGGGACCCGATTCGCTGGAGATGATCGAGCTGCTGCGTAACGGCAGAACCATCCAGCGCTTCTTCCCGGAGGACCTGATCAGCTCGCCCCTGAAACTGCCCGGACGGGCCAAATGCCGTTTTCAGTACGGTTGGGGACCCTGGTCGGCTTTGTCCATGGAGAGGGTCTGTCAGTGGGATGTGAAGATCGGCATCGAGGGAGGAAAGTTCAGCGGGGTGGAGAGGCACTTTCAATCCGGACCGTTTGACGAGCAGCTTCGTGACCGGCTGACCCTCGCTTCAGAGCGGGAGCTGCACCTGAAGTCCTTCACCTCCCGCAAACAGGCCTACCTGGAGGATGCCAGCAAATCCCTGGTCCTCGAGATGGAGGCGGATGCGGAAGCCAGGCTGATTCTGGAGTTCTCACAACCTACGGAAAGGCGCTTCGTGGTGCCGGTGGCCGACCTGCTTCTGGAGAACGCCGTCGAGTTCACCGGGGTGTTCACCACGGAGAGCTGGGTGCTCCATCGACTGGTGTCCCCGGAAGAGTACACCTGCCGGGTTCATTGGCGCGACCTAGGCCGGGACCAGCAGGAGGGGGGAGACATGTACATCCTTCGAGCCCGTCAGCACAACAACCAGTGGGCCTGGTCCAGCCCGATCTGGGTCGGCTGAGGATCGAGGCGGCCGGCCGGGCGGCATGATTCGCTTCCAACGCTACGGTTTTCACATTCAGCGCGAGCCCTTCGTTCGGCCGTTTCACTTCAAAGGAGGTTCCTTCAACGAGAAATGGATAAACATCACCACCCTGATCGCGGAGCAACGAGGCGCGGGTTTTTCGTCGGTTCGCCAGACCGGGATCGGTGGAAACGCGGTTCTCTGGTCGGATCCCGCCGTGTTCGCCGCCCACTCCGAGACCGGGGGCAATCTGGTGATGAGTCTCATGGCGGAGCGGGCCGTTCAGCTGCTGGCTGATCAGATCCTTGGCGGAAACGAGTATCCGGATCCCATAGCCGCGATTCAATCGGTCTTGCCCGAACTGCACGAGTTCGGCCGCAGGGTAAGCGGAAGAGTGGAACTGCGCCGGACCTTTACCCTGAATGCCGCAGTTTCCCTGGATCTGGCCCTGTGGAAGCTCTACGCTGCGGCCGAAGGAATCGAGACCTTTGCCGATTTGATCCCCCGGGCCTACTCCGAAGCCTTTCCGGCCCGGCAGCGGGTCGTTGCCCGGGTGCCCCTGGTCACCTACAATCTGCCCGATCGGGAACTGATGGACCTGGTCGAAGAGGGACACTTCCTGCTGAAGATCAAGATCGGCCAGGCCGGCAGCCAGCCCGAGATGCTGGAGAAGGATCTGGCCCGACTCGAGCAGATCCATGGGCTGCTGCGGGACAGGCGAACCGATCAGACCGAAAACGGCCGTCCGGCCTACTACCTCGATGCCAACGGGCGCTATGAGCACAAGGAGACCCTTCTGGCTCTGGTAGCGGGATTGGAGAAGATGGGCGCTGCGGACCGGGTCATGCTCCTGGAGGAACCCTTTCCCGATGATCGGGATTTCGATGTCCACGATCTGCCGCTGCGCATCGCCGCGGATGAATCTCTGCACGACGTCGAGGATGTTCGCCGCAAGATCGAGTTGGGCTACGGGGCGCTGGCCATCAAGCCCGCCGGGAAAACCCTGAGCATGTCGATCCTCATGGCCGCGGAGGCTCAGGCCCAGGACGTTCCCTGCTTCGTGGCTGACTCGGCCTGTGTGCCCCTGCTGCTGGACTGGAACCGGATCGTTGCCGCCCATCTGCCCGCCTTTCCCGGGCTGGCCTGCGGAATCCTCGAGTCCAACGGTGCCCAGAATTTCAAGAACTGGCCGGCCTTGATAAGAGGTCATCCCTGTGCGGGCGCTTCCTGGCTGGAGCCCCATCGGGGGATGTACCGGCTGGATGAGGAGTTCTACGGCAGTGCCGGTGGTGTCTTTCACCCCTTCGGTATGTACGAACGGCTGGGCGGCGAATCTTGATCTATTGAGCGGGCGGCAAAACCTCGGACTGAGAACCGGCTGTGTTGTCAAGAGATTGATAGTATCTGTTTGTTTAGTCCGCAAATGGGCTTATATTTGAAATATGAGGTCGCAAAAAAACCGTACCCACAGTTTGCTCGGAACGTTTGCACTATTGGTACTCTTGTTCTCCGTGCTGAGCGCTTGCCAAAGTATAGGTGTCACAGAATATCCTGACGCCGAAGGCAGGTGGAAATACAGAGTGGATATCACGAAACCTGACACCGAAAACGAGGGACGGAGGGCTCACCTGTACTACCGGGGTAAGGAACTAGCCGGCTATTTTAGTACCGTTGTCATCGGAGAAACGAAATACGACTACACCTTCAGAATTAATCCCTCGGATTTCGGCGGTTATGCCAAGGATCCCGACTATTCGCCCCCGCCTCTGAGTGCTCGGCTCGGATTGGA
>CAZKCQ010000040.1:0-7437 GCA_964551205.1 uncultured Spirochaetaceae bacterium | reverse complement strand
ATGCCAAGGATCCCGACTATTCGCCCCCGCCTCTGAGTGCTCGGCTCGGATTGGAAGATGAGGAAATAAAACGTGGGTGGTATTTCGCTTCGGTGGATCAGAAGCGGCAGGATACGCCGGCAGACTGGATATGGGTCAAGAGGGAAAACCTGGAGGCTTTTGTAGATCCGGACAGGCTTTACAACTTCATCAATAAGTACGAACTGATCCCAAAGGTGGAGGAAAGAGAACCGCCGGTTCGATTCCGCTTCTCCTTCGGAGTCGATTCGTAGGATCATCTTCGTTACTCCGCGTCCACGCCGGTTTCTGTAACCTCGAGACTCTGGTATCCGAGAGCTCTCTTCTCGGGAACGTCCGTGAGAACTCTCTCAATTGGGTCCACTGGCATCTCGATGAGAGGGCCCGGAGCTTCATCGGGTTCATGGAAACGCTGGAATAACTATCATACGGTCTTGGATTAAATTGACAAACCCGATCGGATTTTCTAACATGGAAAAAACTATCTTATTTCCCAAAGGAGGGAAGCGGTGAAGCGCTTGTCTTTCATTATTTTCATTCTCTTGATGGCGGCCGGCTTCGTGCTGGCCGGAGGAACCGTTGAAGAGCCTGCCGGAGAGTATCCCAGCAAACCGATCCAGCTGATCGTGCCCTGGGGCGCCGGCGGGCGGACTGACATCAATGCCCGGATGTTCGCCAGCGTGGCTCCCAAGTACTTGGGACAGCCGATGGTGGTCGTGAACAAGGCTGGCGGCGCCAGCGTGATCGGCGGGGAGTTTGTGGCCAAGGCTGATCCGGACGGCTACACCCTGATAGCCATGACCCCGGGTACCAACGTATTTCCGGTTATCTTCGGCCAGGCACCCTACGACACCCTGGATTTCGACGCCATCGGCCAGATCGGCTCCAGCACCATGGCCATCGCCTCCAGGCCGGATCGCCCCTTTAGCAACGTACGGGAGCTGATCTCCTACGCCAAGAGCAACCCCGGCAAGGTCACCTACGCCTGTGTTGCCTTGAAGGCGCCGCAACTGGGATTCCTTTGGTGGGCGGACAAGGCGGGTTTAGAGTTCAAGCACGTACCGGTTGGCAACGACGCCGAGGCGGTGGAGGCAGCTTTGGGCGGACACGTGGATATCGCCATGACCTCCAGCGTGGCCACGATTATCTCCCACGTCCATGGCGGAAACCTCAACGCCCTGATGGTCTTCTCCGAGAAACGGGATACGAACCTCCCCGAAACGCCCACCGCCGTGGAGCTCGGCTACGATGTCGTTGCCAGCCCCTTTACCGGCATCGCCGGTCCCAAAGGCCTGCCCCCGGAGGTCCTGCAGAAGCTGCGCACGGTTTTCAGGCAGGTGATCGAGGACCAGGATTTTATCACGGTCATGAACCGCGTCGGGGAAAGTCTGGATCCCAAGTTCGGGGATGATTTCTACGCGGTGTGGAAGAACGACAAAGAGGGCTACGGAGCAGTCGTGGAGAAGATGGGCCTGAAGTAGTGCGGCAGCCTTACCTACGGCGCCTGATCGAAGGGATCGTCCTGATCGGACTGGGAACACTGATCCTTCTCCTGATCCCTTCGCAAATAAAAAACATGCCCGGGATGGAGACGGAAACGCCTCCATCCTTTCTTCCCACGGTGCTGGCGATCCTGATCATACTCATGGGTGCGGGCCTGATCGGCCAAGGTTTTCTAAGTTCTCGGCGAGATACGCCTCCGGACCTCTCCAGGGTGGTAGTCTTCCGGGTCGGACTGTCCGTGGTTCTGCTGATCGCCTATACCGTTGTATTTCCCAGACTAGGTTTTGTGATAAGCAGCGGCCTGTTTGTAGGGATTTACGCCTATCTGTTCGGTTCCCGCAGCATCCTCAAGATCGCGATCAGCATGGCCGCCGTGCCGGTGGTAATCTGGATGTTTTTCGAGCTCCTGTTCCGTATTCCACTGCCCCACGGCATCCTCTTCTGAGGAATCGATATTGGGGAGGACTATTCGTGGAATCTATTAATCGGGCGAAGATAGAGGATCCGTGATGCTCGAGCACCTCGTGCCGGCCGCCCAGCTGTTTTTCACCTTTCAGAACCTGTTCGTGGTAGCGGCGGGGTTGTTTATCGGTATCACCATCGGTGCGATCCCCGGGCTCAACGTGCCTATGACCGTGGCGCTGCTGCTTCCGATCACCTTTTATATGTCTCCCGTGGCGGGAATCAGCCTGCTGCTGGGGGTCTATAAAGGGGGGACTTACGGCGGATCGATCTCCGCCATCCTGATAAACACACCGGGAGCCCCTGCCGCAGCGGCCACCTGTCTAGAAGGCTATCCCCTGGCCAAGCAGGGCAAGGCGGGCAAGGCGCTGCGCGCCGCGATCTACGGTTCGGTCATCGGGGAGTTCATAAGCGATGTCGTGCTGATCTCCATTGCCGCCCAGATCGCCAAGGTAGCCTTGAAGTTCGGTCCGACTGAGAAGTTCTCCCTCGTGGTCTTTGCTCTGTGTACCATTGGGGTGGTTTCCAGCGAACACAAGCTCAAGGGGATAGCCGCCGCTGTGTTCGGCCTCTTCTTCCGCACCATCGGCTCCGATCCCATTTCCGGCTCCTCCCGCTTCACCCTGGGGATCTTCGATCTGATCGGAGGGATCCCCTTCCTGCCCCACCTGATCGGGCTGTTCGCGGTTAGCGAGTTTTTCGTCCAGATCGAAAAGCGAATCACCGCCGGCAAGCAGGACGTCATTGCCCCGGTTTCGAAGAACCCGGATGACAACCGGGTGACCTGGAGGGAGTTCAAGGCCAACATCATAACCATCATCCGTTCGACCCTGATCGGGATCGGTGTTGGCGCCCTGCCGGGAAGCGGCTCCGCTATATCCGCCTTCGTTTCCTACGGGGCGGCTAAGAATGCCTCGAAGAACCCGGAGGAGTACGGAAAAGGCAGCCTGGAGGGGGTGTTTGCCGCTGAAACAGGCAACAATGCCGTCACCGGGGGTGCGCTGATCCCGCTTTTAACCCTCGGAATACCGGGAGATGCAATCACAGCCATCATGCTGGGGGCGTTTTTGGTGCACGGGTTAGTACCCGGCCCGGATCTGTTCGCCAAATCCGGGACCGTCATCTACGCCGTGTTCATAGGGCTGATGGTGGCCAACGTCCTGCATTTCTTCATCGCCTCTCTGGGCCTGCGCCTGTTCACCAAGTTATTGTCGGTCAGTCGGGCGGTGCTCTTCCCCATCGTGATCATCATTTGCGCGGCCGGAGCCTACACGGTGAACAGCAACATCTTCGACGTGTACGTGATGGTCTTCTTCGGGCTGCTGGGCTATATCATGAAGAAGTTCAACTTTCCCGTAGCCCCACTGATGATGGGCTATATCCTTGGAGGGCTGCTGGAGACCTCTCTCATCCAGGCGCTGATCCTGAGCGACGGTTCGGTGGCGCCCTTCTTCACCCGACCGATATCCCTGCTGTTCGTAATCCTGACTGTATTTTTTATTCTCTGGTCCCTGTTCATCCAGAAGAAGGCCCTGGACAGGCGAAAGCTAAAGGAGGAACAGCGGCGAGGCAGGCAGCAAAGCTGACAGCTTATGACTCGGAAGGGAAGGACTCTTTAGTGACCAACAGCCGATCCAGGACCAGGCCGAAGAAGGAATCTTCTCCCTGATAAACCCAGCCCAGATGAACACGGCAGCTGCCGCACATGGCGTAGCGCCAGGCGTAGCCGTCGAACCAGGAGTAGAAATCCGTATACTCTCCCGCCTGTTCACAGCCCTCGGCTTCCCGGAAACAGCCGATTTGGAAACGGTATCCCCCGGGGTTGGTGAAGGTGTGCTTGTGGGCTCCCTCTACGGGGATGCGTTGATGGGTATGGGTGATGACCTGACCGCAGATGAAGCAGTAGAGGTTCTCTTCCTCCTCTTCCTGCTCCACCTCCTCGCTGCTCAGGATTTCTTCCAGCCAGGCATCCCCGTCCGCTTCCGGTTCTTCCTGACGGTAGGTCCGGATCATGGGATCAGTATACAACCTGAAAGGCGTTTGCTGGAAGACGGGAGTCTACTGCTTCTGCTTGCGAAACTGAAGACCTTCATTGCCTACGTCCACCACGATCGTGTCTCCCCCACGAATCTCCCCCGCTATGATGCTCTTGGCCAGCGGGTTCTGAACCAGATTCTGCAGGGTCCGCTTGAGCGGCCTGGCTCCGTATTGGGGATCGAAGCCGACCTCGGCGACGTGGGCCTTGGCCTTGTCGCTGACCTTGATGGTGACGTCCTGCTCCTGTAATCTCTTGGACAGAAAAGCGAGCTGGAGGTCCACGATCTTCAGGATCTCCTCTTTACCCAGCCTGTTGAAGGTGATGATCTCATCCACCCGGTTGAGGAACTCCGGCTTGAAGGTCGCCTTCAGCAGCTCCATGATCTGTTCTCTGATCTCCTCTATCTTCTCGGTCCGCTGGATCAGCGGACTGCCCAGATTGGAGGTCATGATGATGATGGAGTTTTTGAAATCCACGATATGCCCCTGACTGTCGGTCAGCCGGCCTTCATCCAGCAGCTGCAGCAGCACGTTGAACACATCCGGATGGGCCTTTTCGATCTCGTCGAAGAGGATCACCGAGTAAGGACGGCGGCGTACCGCTTCGGTCAGCTGGCCCCCCTCCTCGTAGCCCACGTATCCCGGGGGGGCACCGATCAGGCGGCTGACCGCGAACTTCTCCATGTACTCGCTCATGTCGATGCGGGTCAGCGCCTTTTCGTCGTTGAACAGAAACTCCGCCAGGGTTTTGGCCAGCTCGGTCTTACCGACCCCCGTGGGGCCGAGGAAGATGAAGGTGCCTAACGGGCGGTTGATATCGGAGAGTCCCGATTTATTGCGACGGATGGCATCTGATACGGCGATGATTGCCGGCTCCTGCCCCACCACCCTGCGGGAGAGGATCTCCTCCAGCTTGAGGAGCTTGGCCTTTTCGCTGCTGAGCATCTTGGAGACGGGGATTCCGGTCCAGTGGCTGACGATGCGGGCGATGTCCTCTTCTGAGACCTCCTCCCGCAGCAGCCTGGACTCACCCTCCGAACGATCCAGCTCCTCCGTCTTGTCTGCCAGCTTCTTTTCGGTTTCCGGAACCAGGCCGTGCTTCACCTCCGCCGCTTTTGTGAGATTACCCTCCCGCTCGTAGCGGGTTTCCTCGATATTCAGTTCCTCCAGTCTCTGCTTCAAAGCCCGGATCTCTTCGATTACCTTCTTCTCGTTCTGCCACTGAAGCTGCATGGCATCCCGCTTGCCTTTGAGCTCCGCGAGCTCTTTGTCGATACCTTTGAGTTTGTCCTTGGAGGCGGGATCCGTCTCTTTGGCCAGGGCCTGCTTCTCGATGTTCAGCTGCAGGATGCGCCGCTCGATCTGATCCAGCTCGGTGGGCTGGCTCTCGATCTCCATCTTCAGGCGGCTGGCCGCCTCATCGACCAGATCGATGGCTTTGTCGGGCAGGAAACGGTTCGTTATGTAGCGGTCGGAGAGGATTGCGGCGGCGATTATGGCTTCATCCTTGATCCGCACTCCATGGTGGACCTCGTAGCGCTCCTTCAAACCTCGCAGGATCGCGATGGTGTCCTCTACGCTGGGTTCGGAGGTATAGATCGGCTGGAAACGGCGTTCCAGGGCGGCGTCCTTCTCTATATACTTGCGGTATTCATCCAGGGTGGTGGCGCCGATTGCCCGCAGCTCTCCCCGGGCCAGGGCCGGCTTCAGCAGATTGGAAGCATCCACCGCTCCTTCGGCCGCCCCTGCGCCCACCAGGGTGTGGAGCTCGTCGATGAACAGAAAGATCTCGCCTTCGGCCTCGATGATTTCCTTGATCACCGCCTTGAGGCGCTCCTCGAACTCCCCCCGGAACTTAGCGCCCGCCAGCAGGGCCCCCAGATCCAATGCCAGCACCCGCTTGCTCTTCAGGGAATCGGGAACGTCCCCGGAAACGATCCTTCGGGCAAGCCCTTCCACGATCGCCGTTTTCCCCACCCCCGGATCCCCGATCAGCACCGGGTTGTTCTTGGTGCGGCGGGAGAGAACCTGCATGATCCGGCGGATCTCCTCATCCCTGCCGATCACAGGGTCGATCTTCTCCCTCCGGGCCAGATCGGTCAGATCCCTGCAGTAGCGTTCCAGAACCTGGTACTTGTCCTCCGGGGACTGATCGGTGACCCGCTGGTTGCCCCGGATGCGCTGCAGTGCGTTCAATACGGCCGCCTTCTGCACACCATGACGGTTCAGCAGCTCCCGGGTGTCGCTTTGAATGTCCAACAGGGCCAGCAGCAGGTGCTCGGTGGAGATGTACTCATCCTTGAGGTTACCGGCTTCCATCTCCGCGTTGTGCAGCACCTTGTTGGCCTGAGGCGACAGCTGGGTCTGTGAACTGTCCCCATAGACCTTTGGTTTGGCGGCCAGCTGCTTCTCCAGATCCGCGCGCAGCCCGGTGCTCTGCACGCCCAGGGCGGTAAACAGCGGCGGGATCACCCCGTCCCTCTGTTCCATCAGGGCCAGGAGCAGGTGGTCGGTATCCAGACTGGAATGATCGTAGCGATGGGCCATGGATTCCGCGGCCTGGACCGCTTCCTGGGCCTTGATCGTAAACCTGTCGAATCTCATACTGCAATCTCCTGTGAAGGCGTTGATGGAAGGACGGATATCAATACATCCCAAAAATACGCAAAGCTGCCCCCGTATGTCAAATTCCAACTGCCCTTGTCTGTCCGGGTCAAAAACTCCTATACTCTTTGGAAATCAGATAATGGAGAAGGGAATTATGAAACCAGTTCGTTGGGGTGTACTTGGGATAGCCACCATCTTTGTGAATAAAGTTTTGCCGCCCCTGTTGAAATCGGATTTGATCGATCTGGCGGCGATCGCCTCGAGGAGCGGGGAGAAGGCTCGCAGCGCTGCGGAAGCCTTCGGGATTGCCAAATCGTACGGGGCCTATGAGGAGCTGCTGGCTGATCCGGATATCGAAGCGGTCTACATTCCGCTTCCCAATCATCTCCATGCCGAGTGGATCCGAAAAACCGCGGATGCGGGGAAGCACATCCTCTGTGAAAAACCCCTCGCCTTGAACGCGGAGGAGGCGGCTTCCTGCGTCGAGTACGCCGCCGAAAGGGGTGTGCGGCTCATGGAAGGGTTCATGTACCGGTTCCATCCCCAGTGGCAGAGGGCCTGGGAGCTGGTGCGTATCGGAGAAATCGGCAAGATCCTGGCCGTACACACCTCCTTTGCCTACAATCTCAAGGACCCCGAGAATATCAGAAACAAGCTGGCAATGGGCGGCGGGGCCTTGGCGGATATCGGCTGCTACGCCGTGTCCGTCCCTAGGTTTTTCTTCGGCAGGGAACCGGAGCGGGTCGTAGGCCTTATCACCCGGGATCCGAGCTTCAAGACGGACATCTTGAGCTCGGCCATCCTCGATTT
>CAZKCQ010000039.1:6350-15181 GCA_964551205.1 uncultured Spirochaetaceae bacterium | reverse complement strand
TGATGAAGCTCGACAGCCGGAGTACGGAGAAGTAATCCAGGTTCAGCCAGAACGGTAGGACGGTAATACGGCCCTCCCCGGGCAGCTGTTTGCTGTCCACCCTGCAGATGTGGCTGCTTCCTGCCCGTTTGACCCTAATTGTAGGCGATCTGCAACCGCCAATCAAGAAACCGACTCGAATTGCCGGTGAGCAACCAAGGTTGCCGGTACATCCGGACAACCGGAACAGGCGTCCTTCAGATAATTCTTTACAAAACTAATAATTACCTTAATAAATTCTTTATGGCATATGAATTGCAATATATTGGCCGAAGGGGCCTGAAATGAAGGTAATCACAGGACAATTCAGCGATTCCTATTTCCCGGTCATGGACGGTGTATCCCTGACCATCAGCAACTACCTCTGCGAGTTGAATCGAACCCTGGGTCCTTCCTACGCCGTGGTACCGGCAGTTCCCGGTTATTCGGATCCGCAATCTTCCGGGACCTACAGGTTCTTCTCCCTCCCGTTGGTCGTTCGTCCGCCCTACAGGATCGGTTTTCCCCAGTTCGACGTGTTCCTGCAGAGGGCCCTGCGGGAACAACGCTTCGATCTGATTCATGCTCACTCGCCGTTTTTTGCAGGCAAGTTCGCCCTGAAGCTTGCCCGGCAGAGGGGTATCCCGATCGTCGCCACCTTCCACTCCAAGTACCGGGATAAACTCGAGAACCTGATGCCCCATTTTCCCCAGACCTCCCACCGGTCCCTTGTGGATCGGGTCCTGGTGGATCCGGTCGTGCAGGGGATCGCCGATTTCTATGCGGCGGTGGATGAGGTATGGGTGCCCAGCAAAGCGGCTGGGCTGACACTACGTGAATACGGCTATCGGGGCACCGTCCAGATCGTCAGGCACGGGATCGACTTCGAGTCGTCCGGGGATCGTGCCGAGCTTCGCAGCCGGGGAGAGGTCCTTCTTGGGCTGAATCGGCGGGATTTCCTCTTCCTCTACGTGGGTGACCACGCCTGGGAGAAGAATCTGGACTTCCTGCTGCGGTCTCTGTCTCTGCTGAACAGAAGCGGGCGACGGTTCAAAATTGCGTTTGTCGGCGAGGGATATGCGGCAAAGTCCCTGCGGCTGATGTCGTCTCGTTTGGGTCTGGGCGGCACGGCGATCTTCGTGGGAGTGCTGCGGGATCGGCAGGCTCTGTCCGCCTGCTACGCCCGGGCCGATTGCTTTCTGTTCCCCTCCCTCTACGATACCTGCGGACTGGTGGTACGTGAGGCGGCCGCCTTTGCGGTTCCTTCGGTCGTGATCCAAGGTTCCGCCGCGGCGGAAAGGATCGAAGATGGGATCAACGGATTTGTTCCGGACAACTCGGTTCAGGCCTATGCGGGAAAGCTGGGGATGCTCCTGGAACACCCGCAGTTGCTCCGTCGGGCGGGTGAGAGGGCACGGAGCACGTTGTGCACGTCCTGGAAGGAGGCGGTTCAGGAGGTGAAGGCTCGTTACCTGGGCCTGCTGAAAAGATCCGCCGCGGCGGTGGGGTGCAGATCACATGTTGGATTTTCCTACAGCAAGGAGATGGTACGATGAAAGCGTGGGTTGTAACTGTTGACATGGGTTTGGGCCATCAGCGGGCCACTTATCCGCTGGCCTCTGTGGCCGAAGGCGGGATTATTGCCGTCGGAGATGAACAGAGCAGTTCACCGGAGGAGAGTCGGCTCTGGAGCAGGGTGCGGCACGCCTACGAGATGATTTCGCGATGCAAATCGATTCCCCTGGTCGGCGAGCCGCTGTTCGGCTTGATGGATCGCCTGCTGGCCATACCCCCCTACTATCCGATCAGAGACCTCTCCGCCCCGGACTTTCAGGTGAAGCTGCTGGAATCTCTGATCCAAAGGGGCCTGTGCCGGGGTATGCTGGAGAGGATAGCAGCCAAGCCGCTTCCCCTGATCACCTCCTACCTGGCGCCGGCGATCGCCGCCGATAAAGCCGGGTACGCTCCCGTGTACTGCATTATTTGCGATGCCGAAGTCGCTCGAGCCTGGGTTGCCCATGATCCGCGGGCAAGCGGAATCCACTATCTGGTGCCCTGCGAGCGTACCGTGCTTCGGCTGCGCAGCTACGGGGTGCCGGCGGAGAAGATATCCCTGACCGGTTTCCCCCTGCCTCTGGAGTTGCTGGGGGACAGGAACCTGGATCGTCTCAAATCCGACCTCGCCGGGAGATTGTCGCGTCTGGATCCCTGCGGCAGCTTCCGGCGGCGGCACGGCAGAAACGTCGCCCATATTCTGGGCGGGGAGGCATTCTCTGCCCGAAACCTCGACCCGCTCACCGTCACCTTCGCCGTAGGTGGAGCGGGCGCTCAGGGGGAGATCGGTCGGCAGATCGCCCACAGCCTGAAGGAACAACTGCAGCAGGGATCGGTGCGCCTCAACCTGGTCGCCGGTGTTCGTGAAGAGGTCAGAACCTGTTTTGAAAAACTCAAGGAGCAGCTGCTGCCCGGAAATCGGAATATCCGGGTGATATATGGTCGCAGCAAACTCGAGTATTTCCGAAGATTTTCCGAGATCCTCCATGAAACTGACCTGATTTGGACGAAACCGAGTGAGCTATCCTTCTACTGCGGCCTCGGGATCCCGATCGTGATCTCGCCGACGATCGGATCCCAGGAGGTGTTCAACCGCAAGTGGCTTCTCGGGATCGGGGCGGGAGTTCCCCAGGAGGATCCCGTCTATACGGGGCAGTGGTTGTTTGATCTGCTCAACGGTGGAAGGCTGGCAGAAATCGCCTGGAGCGGCTTTTTGAATGCCCGAAAATACGGTATATATAACATACTGGAGATTCTCGAAAACCGGATCGAGGCAAGGATACCAACCTGGATGAACTTGGAGGTTGCGTAAGGAATCGTGCGCTTGCGGAAGGTGCTCTGCTGCCTGTGCCTGTATTGTACTTTAACAACTGCAGTGACAGCGCAAACGATCAAGCTCGGCAGTCTGGCTCCCGAGGGATCGCCGTGGGACAAGGCGCTGCGACGTATCGCCGCGGATTGGAACACGGCCTCCAACGGAAGGCTGAGCGTCAAGGTATTTGCCGGGGGGATCGCGGGGGACGAACCCAGTATGATTCGCAAGATCAGGATCAATCAGCTGCAGGCGGCTGCCATCACCGGTATAGGTCTGGGGAGCATAGTGGAAGATTTCTACGCCGTACAGCTTCCCTTTGTGATCCGAACCTCCGAAGAGATGGAGTACGTCATGGGTGAGCTGGAGCCAACCTTCAATCGGTTGATGGAGGAAAAGGGCTTCACCCTTGTCGCCTGGTTTCTAACAGGCTGGGCTCACCTGTTCTCGAAGATACCGGTCGCCACACCCGGGGACGCGAAGCGATTGAAAATGCAAGGGGACCCGGCATCGCCTCAGATTATCGATGCCTGGGACGAATTGGGATTTCATGTGGTTCCGGTGGCCCCTACGGAAGTGCTGGCCGCGTTGCAGAGCGATCTGGTGGAGGCGTTTCTTCTGACACCGTTGACCGCAGCGGCGATGCAGTGGTTCGGTGTGGCCAAGAATATGATGGAGCTTCCCCTGGCGCCGATGCTCAGCGGCATCGTGGTCTCCGAGCGTGTATGGAACGGCATCCCCGACGCGCTTCAGACGGAACTGCTCGCCATCGTGGATCGGCATCTGGAGGCGTTGAGTATTGAGACCGTAGCCCTCGAGCAGGAGGCTGTCACGATCATGCTGGCAAACGGCTTGCAGATCAATCCGGTTTCACCTCAAGCGGAAGCGGAATGGGAACGGGTGATGGGGGAGGGATTGGATCTCATCACCGGGACTGTCGTATCCGAGCAGATGTTTGACGAGGTTCAAACGCTCCTCAAAGAGTATCGCAGGCGATAGGGTTTCCCCAGCTCAAGGGGCCTCGTCGTAGAAAAAGAAACAAACCCAAGGGATCGGTGAGATCCTTGATTTCAGATCTCTTTGAGCTCCCCCTTGAAGATGCGTTTGAAAATAGCCACCAGGGTCACGGCCACACTCATAGCCAGAGGTCCGAACAACAGCCCCCAGATACCGAAAAGAGCAACTCCGCCGAGTACGCCAATAACCACCAGAAGCGGATGCAGCTGGGTGTCTTTGCCAACCAAACGCGGACGTAGAATATAGTCAGCCAGGGGAATCACCCCTCCGCCGATCACGAACATGATCGCCCCCTGGAGGTACTTCCCTAGCGCAAAGAGTACTACCGTAGCAGGCAGCCAGATCACGGCGGGGCCCAAGCCGGGAATGGCGGCCAGGACGAGGAACAGGACGCCGAACAGGACGGCGCCGGGAATGCCGAGGGCAAGGAAGAGGACAGTCCCGATCGTACCTTGGATGCCCCCGATCAGAAAGGTACTCTTCAGGGTAGCCCTGCTAACGGAGACGAACTTGTCGATGATCGCCAACTTGTCTTCTTGAGGCAGAGGGATTGCCTCGGAAACGGAGAGCAGAGCCTTTTCACCGTCGCGAATCAGGAAGAACAGACTGTAGATGAAAACGAAGAGCAAGAGCAGGGTGCGGGCAACATTCCCGGCAAGACTGGTTACCCGTTCAACGAGCGTGCTCCCCGCCTGTTGGATGATATTGACCAGCCTGGTAGGGTCGATCAAGGCGGATGCCCGCTGCCCTTCGATGAAAGGGAGGGTCGCGATCCAGGACTCCATGCTCAGAAGCCAGCTTTTAATCTGGGGGATATTCCGATTGACCACCCGGGTTAGCTCGATCACGTTCTGGGTGACCAGGTAGCCCAGGAGGGCGATCGGGATGAGGATGATCAAACAGAAAACCGCGACGGAGATAAGGGCTGCCAGGCTGGATCTATGTCTCAACCGTTTGAGGATTCTTCTGTGCAGCGGATGGAACAGAGCCGCGGCGATTGCCGCCAGCAGGATCGGGAGTAGGAACACTCTGGCCACAAAAAACACCAGCAGCCCGGCGCCCGCCAGCAGGATGAGGAAGAAGGTTCGGTTGAGTCTGCGGGAACCGCTCTGAAACTCACCAGATCGATCGTGCCCGCTTTTTTTCTCTTTTGCCATCACCTGTCTCCGTCTGTCAAATTGCTACTCGGTGGTTCCATCTTTGAAGGGAAGGAACTCGTGGTAGCCGTTTTTTTCGTTTTTAGTCTGCCGACCCGAGGCCACGTCCACCACCAGCTGCAAGAGCCGGCCCGCCTGCTGCGGTAGTGAAGCCCCCTCGATCAGTGCGCCGGCATCGAAATCGATCCAATGGGGCTTGCGCGCAGCCAGATCGCTGTTGGAGGCGATCTTGATCACCGGCACCGGCGAGCCCAGCGGCGTTCCTCTTCCGGTGGTGAACAGGATCATCTGTACTCCCGTGGCCGCTAACACGGATACCGAAATCAGATCGTTTCCCGGACCTTCGGCCAGGCTCAAGCCCCGCCTTCGCAGCAGTTGTCCGTAGCTCAGAACATCCACCACCGGCTGGGAACCTCCCTTTCGCACGCAGCCGAGGGATTTTTCCTCCAGGGTGGTGATGCCTCCTTCTCTGTTTCCGGCTGAAGGATTGTCGTATACAGGCTGCCCGTGATCGATGAACATCTGTCGGAATGCGTTCAGAACGGCCGCCGCCCTCTCGAAGACTTCACGGTCGGAACAGCGATCCAACAGAGGCTTTTCGGCACCGAACATCTCCGGAACCTCGGTCAACACGGTGGTTGCACCACAGTCGTACAGCCGATCGGCGATCTCCCCGACCAGGGGATTGGCGCTGATTCCCGAAAATGCGTCCGAACCGCCGCATTTCATTCCCACCGCAAGCCGGGACAAAGGTACCGGTGTTCGTTCGCATCCGCAGGCGAAGCTGGCAAGACGGCGCAGCGCTACCGCCGCCGCCTCGATCTCATCGGTCTCCTTCTGGGCTTCCAGGAAGTGGATCCGTCCGGGATCCATATGGGGTTGCAGCTGCTCTATAAGCGGACGCAACTCCCCGATGCAATTGTCTTCGCACCCCAGACTCAGTACCAGAACCGCTCCCGCGTTGGCATGAACGGCCATGGCTGCCAGCATACGGCGGGTGCGAAGCTGATCCTCTCCGGCTTGACCGCAGCCGTAGGGATGGCTCAGCACCCGTACTCCATCTATCCCGGCAGGTAGCTCGCAGCGCACCCGTGCCGCCGTGGATTCAGCCAGGCCATTGGCACATCCCACGGTGGGGAGGATCCACAGTTCGTTGCGGATTCCCACTCCGCCGTCGGAGCGTTCGTAGCCCATGAATGTCAGCGAGCAGGGTGATGAACCTGTTTTCGAAGGTTCCGCCGTGGCTGGGCTGTACCGGTACTTGATAACGCCCCGCAGCCCGCTTTCCAGGTTGTGGCTGTGCACCCAGTGTCCGGCCTCGATTCCGGATGTAGCAATTCCGATCGGGCTTCCGTATTTGACGACAGCTTCTCCTGCCCGGATCGGCCGGATGGCGAGCTTGTGAGCCGCCGGGATATCCTGCCTGATCACCAATTCGTTGTTTTCGAGCCGGACTCTGTCCCCGGCCTCGAGGGCGGATAGGGCTACGGCCACGGTATCCAGGGGATGCAGGCGTAAAATCTCCCTCTTCTTTGACTTCATCTCAAAACCGTTCCTCTAGACCTTCGGCTTGATCCACTTGAGCTCGGAAGCGGCGCTTTCCAATACGGTTTCGACGAAAGCCATGCCCCTAACCCCGTCCGCGATATTCGGGTAATCCCCCCCGGAAACCTGCTCTCCCTGGAGCTGCTGCCAGATCGTCTGGATGAAGGCCCGGTACAGGTTGGCAAAGGCCGCTATGAGCCCGTCGGGATGACCGCTGGGTAGTTTCTTGGCGGCGTTGGCCTCCTCGTATAGATCTGTGCCTCCCTTGTACAGGATCGTGTCAAAGCGGTTGAGATCCCGCACCAGCAAGGTTTCCGGCTGCTCCTGCTTCCAGACAAGACTCTTTTTGCTTCCATAAACCCGGATCGTCAAGCCGTTGTGTTCTCCGGTCAGCATCTGGGACACACTGAGCACCCCTTTGGCTCTGCCCCGGTAGCGGATCAGCACATCCGCATCGTCCTCCAGCCCTCCTTCGGCCCAAAAGGAGGTCGCCTGGGCACAGAGCTCCTCGATCTCCAGACCGGTTATGTAGTGAGCCAGATTTTCAGCATGAGTTCCGATGTCCGCCACCGTCAGAGAGGGTCCCGAAATCTTCGGATCGAACTTCCAGGCTTTGTCTCCCTTTGCCTTTCCCTGCAGGCGGAAGGGCACCCAGCCCTGGAAATACTGGACAACCACTTTGAGAATATCTCCCAGCTCGCCGTTTTTAATCATCTGTTTCGCCTGTTTCACCATCGGATAGCCCGTGTAGGCATGGGTAATCATGAAGAGGCGTTTTTTCTCCGAAGCGATCCTCTGCAGCGTCTTTGCCTCCTCCAGGTTCAAGGCTACCGGTTTGTCGCAGACCACGTGAAACCCGTGTTCCAGAAACGTGCGGGCGATCTCGAAGTGGGTGGAGTTGGGGGTGACAATGACCACGAAATCGAGCCGCCGGTCTTCGGGCAATTTGGCCTCTCGTTCCGCCATGACACGGTAGTCGTGATAGACGCGTTGGGGGTCCAGGAACAGCCGGGCGGCGCTCTCCCTGGATTTCTCCGGGTCCCGTGAAAATGCTCCGCCAACCAGCTCAGCATCATTGTCCAGCTCCAAGGCCATACGGTGCACCGGTCCTATGAATGCTCCGATTCCTCCCCCGATCATTCCCGCCCGTAGTTTCCTGTTGCTCATATCAATTTCCTCCGATCCGGTCGGGCGGCTTAGACCGCCTTCGTCGCTTCCCGACAATCAAGATATCGTGTAGAGTTCATGAGTGCAAGGAAGGAACAATCCGATGATCGGGGACGTGGTCGAGCAGTACGTCAGACTGGACACTCTGGAGGCGGAAACGGAGCAGTGGATTCGCGCGATCGCCGCCTACCGCTGGCGGCAGATCGAGCCCCTCGAGCCGGCGCAGAGTGCTCTGCTAGTTGTCGATATGACCCGCCCTTTCGTCGGCCCGGGCCGTCCGCTGACCTCGCCGAACGCCTCGGTACAGCGGTGAGGTGACATTCGGAGATCCTTTCCGGTATCATGCTCGCCGAAAGATCAATGAAAGAGGGAGATCCTAAAGTGACTGAATCACCGACCGATATTGCCGCCCGCAAGAAAGCGGTGCGCGCGCAGATTCGGGCCCGGCTGGCCGCTCTGGACGGCCCTCAGATCGAGGGCAAGAGTCAATCCCTGGCCGAGAGGCTCTTTGCCACCTCCTGGTGGTCACTGGGGCAGTGGGTATTTATCTTCATCCCCATGGGCGGCGAGGTGGATACCCGGTTCATCGTGGCCCGGGCCTATAGGGACGGAAAAAAGGTGGCCATTCCCCGAATGGAGGGGGAGGATCTGGCTTTCTACGTCTACGACGGGCGCACCGAAAACCTGATCCCCAATCAGTTCGGGATCCTCGAGCCCGACCCCGCCTGGAAGCTGGTCGATCCATCCTCACCCACGGGTAAGCGGCTGCTCGTCCTGACACCGGGGTTGGCCTTTGACAGGCAACTGCGCCGGCTGGGCAAGGGAAAAGGCTTCTACGACCGCTTCCTGCAGCGAATGCGGGCCGCTCACCCACCGGGAGGCGACTCCTGGGCCGTGGGTCTGGCCTTCAGTGAACAGCTGGTGGAACGGGTTCCGGTCTCGGATCACGACGAGCCTCTTCAGGGGATCGTTACCGATCGTGAGGTGATCGGCTGAAGGCTGCAGTGCACCCGGGTAGCGGCGTGGTACTGCAACCCGCTTAACGGACCGCGCACCGCTGG
>CAZKCQ010000039.1:0-6250 GCA_964551205.1 uncultured Spirochaetaceae bacterium | reverse complement strand
GCACCGCTGGCCGCGCACCGTCACCTATCTTGATTTCAAGCACCATTCCTGAGTAAATTGTTAAAAACCAAGAAAGCAGATGGGATGGAGCTATGTCAGAAATCAAATCGGCCTTGGAGATCGCACTGGAGCGTACCCAGGATGTAGAAGCCAACAAGGAAGCCCTGGAGGCGAACACCTTTATAACCGAGGGCAAGAAGGCGGTTTCCAGGTTCCTGTCGGAAGAGGATGTTGATTTAAAAAAAATGTTGGAGGGCTTCGATAAGAAGCACCTCCGCCACATCAAAGATGGAGCTTTACAGGCCCTGCTGGCCAATCTCAAACTTCCCGCGGATGAAATGTCCCTGCTCCAGAGCAAGAAGGCCGGGCAGGGTTTCTACGCCCTGACAGCCGACAGCAAACACCTCAGCAAGCTGCTCAACCAGATGGAACAGTTCCTGGGCGATTTTCTGCAGGAGCGCAAGCGGGTTGTCGAAGCGGTGGAGCAGAGATTTCAGCCGATCCTGCAGCAGAAAGAGCAGGCCATGAGCCAGCAGGTGGGCGCTCGGGTCAAGATTGATCCGGCCATGGATCCGGACTTCCAGAAGATGCTGCGGGAGAATATGACAATCCTGGAGGATCGCTACAACCAGGTCCTGGCCCGGGTCAAGCAGGAGCTGCGCCGGCTGAGCGATTAAGATCGCTGCCCCGGTTTACTCTCCCGGTTCGTAGGGTATGCCGTCCGCCGCCGGCGGTTTGGCCTTGCCTATCATTCCCACCAGCACGAGGATCGCCAGCACATAGGGAAGCATCTGCACGAACTGGCTGGGAATCGGGATCTTCGTTTCGAAGAAAATACGAAAGGTGTCGGCGTAGCCGAACAGCAGCGCCGCCAGCACCGCTCCCACCGGATGCCAGCGCCCGAAGATCATGGCGGCCAGGGCGATGAACCCCCTTCCCCCGGTCATGCCGTTGATCCATTTGGCCGGGTAGAGGACCGCCGCTGCCAACCCGCACATCACCCCCGAGAGGATTACCCCGGCGTAACGCATCAGATATACATTGATGCCCAGGGTGGCGGCGGCTTCCGGATTTTCACCGACAGCGCGCAGACGCAGGCCGAAGCGGGTCCTGTAGAGTACGAACCAGCAGATCGCCGTGATCGGGATCAGGGCAAAGGCGAAGGAATTGATGTGAAAAACCGTGGGAAAGAGGTAGGGATTCAGCTGGGACTGGGTTTCCTGGTTGAAGATGTTCTGGGACAGGAAACGGCCGATCCCGATGGCCATGATGTTGATGGCCACACCACTGACGATCTGGTTGACCTTGTAGGTGATGGTGACCACCGCGTGGATCAGGCTCATGATCACGCCGGTGACGATTGCCACCAGCAGTCCCATCCAGATGCTCTGAAAAGCGATCGAACCCCAGACGATCGTGAAAGCGGTGACCGCCATGAAGCCCTCCAGGGCGATATTGATCACGCCGCTGCGTTCGCAGAACACAGCCCCCAGCGCGGCAAAGGCGATCGGACCGGAGATCTCCAGCCCCTTGAACAGGAAATCGACAAGAATCGAAAGATCCATTTCAGGCAGCCTCCTTCTTTCTAAGCGCCCGAATGTAGCGGGTCACGATCTCATTGATGACCAAGATGAAGACGATCATCAGTCCGGTTATGATGTAGATGATAGAGTTCGGTACAGAGGTGTACAACTGCAGCCCGTAACCGGCCTGTTTGAGGAAGGCGAAAAGGATGGCCGAGAAGATCACCCCGATGGGGGAGTTACGGCCGACCAGGGCGATGGCGATTCCGTCGAACCCCAGGCCTGAGGCGATCTCGAAGGTGTAGTGTCCACGGATGGCGAAGATCTCCTGCATTCCGATCAGCCCGGCCACCGCACCGCTGATCAGGAACACCCCGAGCTGTACGCTCTTCACCCGGACGCCTGCGTAGCGGCAGACATCGATGGAGGTTCCCACCGCGCGGATCTCGAAGCCGATGCGAAGCCGGAACAGCAGGATATAGGCCAGCACACCCAAGATGATCGCCACGATCAGGGAGTAGTCCAGATACACGTGGTTGGGAACGTTTAGCCCCATGGCCTGAAACCAGTGGTTGAGCTTTCCGAACAGGGCCGTGGGCAGGATCTTACGGGTCTGAGGCTCCAGGCTCGCCTCTCCCCGTCCCGACAAAGGGCCGTTGACCAAAAAGTTCACCAGTGCAAAGGCAATGTTGTTGAACATGATCGTGGAGATGACCTCGTGGATTCCCTTGGTGATCTTCAGCACCGCCGGAATGGCCGCCCACAGAGCCCCACCGGCCATGGCGGCCAGCACGACCACCGGGAGGTGAATCACCTTGGGCAGGGGCAGATAGATGCCGGCCAGGGCCCCGACTAACCCGCCGATGAAGTACTGTCCCTCGACTCCGATGTTGAACACCCCTGCGCGGAAAGCGATAGCCACGGCCAGCCCGGAGATGAACAGAGGTATGGCCACGGAGAACACGCTGGCCAGCCGGGAGGCGTTGGAAACGGTGAACTTGAGGATGGCGCTGATGGCCTTGCCAGGGGTTTCCCCCACGATCGCCGCGATGACCAGCAGGACCACCAGGGAGGCGAGAAATCCCAATACGGGAGACAGCAGCTCCATGAGCCGGTATTTGTCCACTCTCAGCCTAGACATTTTGTTCGCCCCCCGTCATGTACAGACCGATCTTCTCCCGGGTGGCCTCCGCCCGATCGAGCTCGTGAATGATGCGGCCCTTGAACATCACCCCGATGCGGTCCGACAGGGAGAGGATCTCATCCAGATCGGCGGATACCAACAGAACCGCCTTGCCGTTCTGCCTGGCCTCCAGAAGCTGGGAGTAGATGAACTCCTGGGCACCGATATCCACTCCACGAGTGGGCTGGGAGGCTACCAGCAGGATCGGTTCGAAGCTCATCTCCCGAGCCACGATGGCCTTCTGCTGATTGCCTCCCGAGAGTGCATGGGCGGGGGTCATCTCCGAGGGTGTGCGGATGTCGAAGGTCTTGATGGTCCGCCTGGCGTACTCCCGGATATTTGCCGAATCGATCCATTGGGAGCCTTTCACGAAGGGCGGCCGGTGGTGACGCCCCAGAGCGAGATTGTCAGCCAGGCTGAAGGGGAGCAGCAGCCCGAAACGCTGGCGGTCCGCGGGGATGTGACCGATGCCTGCATCCCGGCGGGATCGGACATCCCAGGAGAGGATGCTCTTGCCCTGCAGCAGGATATCACCCTGGTTGAGCTTCACCGGTTCGGTAATGGCCTGCACCAGTTCGCTTTGACCGTTTCCCTCCACTCCGGCGATGCCATAGATCTCTCCGGCCTTGACGGAGAGATTCACCCCCTCCAGAACACCGTGTCCCCGTTCCCCGGTCTCCTGGAGGCCCCGTACCTCCAGAATCGTAGCTCCCGGCTCGACCTCTTGTTTCTTGATCTCCAGCAGTACGGGTTTGCCCACCATCAGCTCGGCGATTTTGGCCTTCGTGGCCTCGCCATGCTGTAGGGTCTCGATGACCTTACCCCGGCGGATCACGGTGATGCGGTCGGCGATGGCCAGGACTTCGTCAAGCTTATGACTGATGAAGATGATCCCCTTGCCCTGCTCCTTCATCATCCGGAAAGTCTTGAACAGCTCGTCGACCTCCTGCGGTGTAAGCACCGCGGTAGGCTCGTCGAAGACCAGGATCTCTGCACCGCGGTAGAGGATCTTCAAGATCTCCACGCGCTGCTGCAGCCCGACGGGCAGGTCGGCAACCGCGACCGAAAGCTCTACCGGCAGTCCGTTTTGCTCCATGATCGTTTGGATCTTCGTAACCGGTGTGTCCATGCGTAGCACCCCTGCAGTGTGGGATTCCTCGCCGAGGATGATATTCTCCAGCACCGAGAAGGGAGGAACGAGCATAAAATGCTGGTGGACCATGCCGATCCCCTGAGCGATCGCATCCCGGGGATTACGAATACTTGTTGCCTGACCCCGCAGAGAGATGGTCCCCGAATCTGGTTTCTGCAGCCCGTAGAGGATTTTCATCAACGTGGTCTTGCCGGCTCCGTTTTCACCCACCAGGGCGTGGATCTCCCCGGCCTGGAGGTCGAAGCTGACCCCGTCGTTGGCCCGCACACCGGGAAATACTTTGGTGATTTCTTCCATCGCGAGCAGAGTCTTGGACATCCTTAGGTTCCCATGATTTTAAAACGGATTAAAAAAAGCGGGACGGTCCGAAAAATCGGTCCGTCCCGCCGGAGCTGCCTTTTTACACTAAAAGGTCGCCTTAGCCCATTCCTCGACTTTCGCGTCGTCGTTGGGTACTGTGATTTCCCCGTTGATGATCTTTCCTTTGATCTCATCCACCTGGGCTATAATCCCTTGAAGCTTGTCCTTGTTGTATTCGTTGACCGCGTAGCCGACTCCGTCGTCAGCCAGGCCGAACTCGTGATAGCCGCCGGTGACCTTGCCCGTGTCGATCAGCTCTTTCCCGGTTAGGAAAATGGCGTTGTCGACGCGCTTGAGCATGGAAGTCAGGATATGCTCGGCCATGGCCTTTTCCTCCGCATTGTCGCTCGACGCGTAGATCAGCCCCTGGTCGGAATCAACGCCGATGGCCCATTTGTCCAAGTCCTTGGCCGCCTTGAACAGACCCGCTCCGGAACCGCCGGCTGCGTGGTAGATGATCGAGGCGCCCTGATTGTAGAAGTTCTTGGCGATGCTTTCAGCGGTCTTTGGATCATTGAATGCACCTGGATCTTTACCGCAGTACTGGCTTATCAGGGCGCCGGGCTTTCTCAGCGCTTCATTGGCGTACATGGCTCCCGCTAAATATCCCCCTTGGAAGTTATGGATTAGAGGGATATCCATACCGCCGATGAAGCCGACCTTGCCCGAATCATCCATCAGCCCGGCGATGGCGCCGACCAGGAAAGAACCTTCATGTGCGGCGAAGGACAGACAGGTAATGTTGCTGTCTGCATTCAGATCCGGAACATAACCGTCGATGATGCCGAAGTGCTGATTCGGGAAATCCGCCGCCACCTTGGCGATGGCGTCGGTGAACAGGAAACCCACTCCGATCATCAGGTCATAGCCTTCTTCGGCCTGAGCCCGCAGCAGCTGCTCCCGGTCCTGGCCTCCGGACTGCGGCTCCAGGTACTTCAGCTCGACTTCGGTGCCGTAGTTCACGTTGCTCGGATCGTCCTTGATGTAGCCCTTGTACTCCTCGGCTATCAGCTTCATGCCGTTGTAGGCGGAGTCGTTGAAGGACTGGTCTCCGCGTCCGCCGATATCGAAGACGATACCGATCTTGTACTTCGGTCCTTCCGGTATCGCCGCCTCCTCTTTCTTCTTGCAGCCCAGAACGGCCACAACCATCATAAGGGTGAGCAACAGTAGTAGTACTTTTTTCATGGAAATCCACCTCCTCCATGTGTGAGTTGATTTTCTCTAACTGTAAACCGAAGCAAGATGGCCGTCAATATTTTATTTCGACGATGCAGTTGGAAGGCGAGATTTTATAGGCTCGAGCATTTTCAGGAACTCAGCTTCGTCCACGATTTGTACGCCCAGCTCCCGGGCTTTGTCCAGCTTGCTCCCTGCGCCCGGTCCTGCAAGCAGGTGGGTGGTCTTGGAGGTGACGTTGGAGGTGGCCCGGCCGCCCCGCCTCTTCACCTCCTCCATGGCCAGCTCCCGGGGTTTAAAGTGCTCGAAGCTCCCGGTGACACACCAGGTTTGGTCGCTGAAGTTCTGGGGTAACCGATCCTGTTCCTCCGGAATCTTCTCACTGAAGTGTATGCCTGCCGCCCTGAGCGCCTCGATCCGCCGGCGGACCGCCGGGCGGTTGAGCTCCTCGATAATCGTTTTCGCGATTTTCTCCCCGATGCCGTGGATCTCTGTGAATACAGACGGATCTGCCTGCTCGGCTGCATCCAGGAGTGAGTCGATGTCCCGATATCCCCCTTCGGCGAGCAGCTCGACCGCCTTCTGTCCGATGTCGGGAATCCCCAGAGAGACCATAACGTTTCGGTAGCTGCGTTGTTTGCTCTTCTCCAATCCTTCCCGGATCAGTTGCACCTTCTTCTCCCCGAAGCCGGGAAGTTCGAGCAGCTCGTCGGGATCAAAGGTGTAGAGATCCTGGACATCCTTTACCAAGCCGCGGTCGATGAGAAGGTCGAGGGTTTCCGGTCCCAGATTGTCGATATCCATCTGATTTCTGCCCACAAAGAAACGGATCCGGCCGCGAACCTGATCGGG
>CAZKCQ010000038.1:3811-15291 GCA_964551205.1 uncultured Spirochaetaceae bacterium | reverse complement strand
GCATGAAATCCAAGGGCAAAATTTTGATTGTCGACGACGAGCCGATCAACCTCGAGTTTTTCGACGTGATGCTGAGCAATCTGGGTTTCAAGATCGAGAAGGCCGCCGACGGCGAAGAGGCCCTGCAGAAAGTCGTCGAAACCGATCCGGACCTGATCATCCTGGACAACATCATGCCCCGCCTGACAGGCTGGGAGGTTACTAAAAAACTAAAGCAGGACAAGGAGTTTCGCAAATATCGCCAGACTCCGATCATCATGTTCTCCGCCATGGACGAGGTCAAAGACAAGATCGGTGGATTGGAGCTCGGAGTCGACGACTACATCACCAAACCATTTAATTTTTCCGAGGTGCTGGCCCGGATACGGGCGGTCCTGCGCAACCGCGAGCTTGCCAAGCAGGTTGCCCGGCGGGAGAGAAGAATATCCCTGGTCGAGTCCCTGAATAACTCGCTGATCTTTTTCACCCAGCATATCAAGAAGCCGATCTCTGGTCTGATCGAGGCGGCGGAGAAGCTCGGCCCCTCTGATCACTCGCAGGCGGGGGAGCTTGCAGCTTTGGTGAAACGAGAGGGAGTGGAGATTCTGGCGACGCTCCAGGGGCTGGAGGATGAGATCGAAGAATTGCAGAACAAGGGAGATAGGTTGAAGAAGGGAGATCTTTCCCTGGAGGATTTGGAAAATAAGCTGCAGAAGCATCTGCACGACGGGAAAACGAGCAACCCCAACGATGAGGTACCGGCATGATCTCGGAAACCAAGAAGAAAGTGCTGGAGCTGTTCAATGAGGGGCGGAAGAACTACAAGCTGATGAACTTTGACGCCGCCAAGGATCTATTCGCCAAGGCCCTGAATGTGGATCCCGAGGATGGTCCCTCAAAAGTATACTTTGCCCGCTGCAAGCACTATCTTCAAAATTCCCCCCCGGAGGACTGGGACGGGGTATTTGTCATGAAAACCAAGTAGGATCAGATGCCGAAAAACAACGAACACAAGAGTATTGAGAAAATCACCACGACCCTGGGCAGGGAGACGAACTTCAACGGAATCCTGCGCTTCAAGGAATCCTTGAAGATCGACGGAACCTTCGAGGGGGAAATCGAATCCCCCGGCTTCCTCTACATCGAGAACGGTGCCACCGTAAAGGCCAATATCAAAGTCGGATCCGTTGTCGTGGGCGGCGTGGTGCGGGGAAATATCGAGGCGAGTGAGCGGCTGGAAATGCTGACCACGGGCAAGGTCTTCGGGAATATTCGCACGGCCAAGCTGAACATCGCGGATGGGGTCGTGTTCGAGGGCAAGTGCGAAATGATCAAAAATCCCGAGAAGCTGGATATTTTCTCCGCCCCGGTGGCGAGCATCAAGAAAGCAACCCAGAGCATCTGAGTTTCCCATGGGAGAACGACCGACCTCGATCCTTCTCTCTGTCGGCACGGAGTTGACCGAAGGGAGCATCCTCAACACCCATTTCCGTTTTCTCGGAGCGCAGCTGAGGGGCCTGGGCTTCTACATGCAAAAGTGCGTTCAGATACCGGATGATCCGCATATCTTCGGTTGGGAGCTGGGCTGCGCGGTTGACTGCGCGGCCCTGGTGATCATTACCGGAGGGCTGGGTCCGACCAGTGATGATCTGACCCGGGATGTGGTAGCGGAAGTATGTGAGGCTCCCCTTCGCTTCGATGAGACAATCTGGAAGGACCTGGTCGCCCGTTATGCAGCTAGAGGACGACCGATAGCCGAGACCAACCGAAAACAGGCTCTGATCCCCTCGGGATTCCAGGTGTTGCCCAATCGGGTCGGAACGGCTCCTGGATTTTTCGGCGGGACGAAAAACTGCGCGGTCATGGCCCTCCCGGGACCTCCCACCGAGCTGGAGGAGATGTTCCTTATAGAGGCCGTTCCGCTCATCCGCTCCAGCCTGCTCGTACTGGAGGACGCCCGCGCCTCCGAGCTCATTGCCACTGCCCTGATGATTTCGGAATCGCTTCTGGAACAGGCTTTGCAGGAAATCAGCCGTGCGGATTCCGGGATGTCGTGGAGCACCCGGGTGGCCCACGACCGCATAGTTTTCACCCTGCGGGGATCACGGCAGCGGGAACGACTGCGGGTCTTTTCCGATCTGAGCGAAAAATTCGGCCGGATGCGTATCCGCGAGGGGGATGTTCAACCGAGCTTCCTGCTGTACAAACTACTCGAGCAGAGGGGAGAGAGAATAGCCGTGGCGGAGTCCTGCACCGGTGGTCTGGTGTCGAAGCTGCTCACCGATGTACCGGGAAGCTCCCGGGTGTTCTGGGGAACCCTGGTGACCTACTCGGATGAAGCCAAGATGAGGTTTCTGGGGATTGCAGATGAGCTCCTGCAGAGCTCAGGCGCCGTATCCGCGGAGGTTGCCTCGGCCATGTCGCAGGGTGTGCTAGAGAACACGCCTGTGGAGGCGGCTGTGGCCGTAACGGGAATCGCCGGACCGGAGGGAGGCAGCGCCGAAAAACCGGTGGGAACTGTCTGGATCTCCGCTCGCTACCGCCGGGGCGGGCATCTGTGCAAAGTTTTTCATTTTCACGGCGGCCGGGATGCGATACGACGGCGCAGCGCCGTGGCGGCGATCGTGCTGACCGAGTGCGTACTGCTAGGAGTAGATGCCGAGCTGGAGTATTGACACGCCCGAGGAATATGGCTATATTGGTAGGGTATTTGGCGTTTCTTGTTTAAAATCTGAAAAGCTTATAGCCTTTCACTGTAAAGGCAATCCGATAGCTACCCCAAAGGCGTGCGGGACTAATCAGTAACCGACTACCATGGATCCGGCTGATAATGCAGGTGACTGGATCTCAACCTTCGCTTGAAAATACAAACTGGAGTGATACATGGCGATCATTCGTAAGAAAAAGAAAATGACAGAGATCGACGAAACGGCTGCTCCCGATCCCCCTATCGCTGAGGCGGAGGGCGGAAACGGCTCCGGCGATCCCGGTACGGATTCCCAGATGAGCACCTCGGTGCGGGAAACTGAAGCGGCGGCGCAACCGGTAGAGCAGGACAGACCCACCGCGGAACCTGCCGCTACGCAGCAGGACAACCCCAACGCGGAAACTGCGGTAAACACCACGTACCCCCCTAAACGGAGCAAAAAGAAGAAGCTCCGGGTCGAGCTGATCAAAGAGGGAGAGCAGGGGGAGGAGCAGAGCGGAGAGCCCGAGGTGCAGGAAGCGGCTGACAGCGTTGCGGCGGTCGAAGCGGAAACTCCGTCGGAGGAAAAACCCCCGCTGGCGAATCGGGGAGGCAGATCGAGTCACAGGCACGGCGGCAGGGACGGAAAAGTTACGGCGGAGGGTCGGGAGAAGCTCAATATCAATAACCTGACCGTCATGAATATGCGGGAACTGCGCAAGATGGCGGCGGACATGGGGGTGAATCATGAGAATCTGATCTCCATGAAGAAGCAGGAGATCATCTTCAGTATCCTCAAGATGCACACCGAGCGCAGCGGACAGATCTATGCAGCCGGAGCGCTGGAGATTCTTCCCGACGGATACGGTTTCCTGCGTTCCCCCCACTACAGCTATCTTCCCGGTCCCGACGACATCTACATATCCCCCTCTCAGATCCGTCTGTTCAACCTGAAAACCGGCGACACCGTTTCCGGTCAGATCCGTCCCCCAAAAGAGGGGGAGCGCTTTTTCGCCATGCTGCGGGTGGAGAGTGTGAACTTCGACCCGCCGGAAGAGGCCCAGAGCAGGATCCCCTTCGAGAATCTCACACCCCTGTATCCGGATGAGATATTCAATATGGAGACCGCCGGAGAGGAGATATCCACCCGTCTGATCAATCTGTTCTGCCCGATCGGAAAGGGACAGCGGGCGCTGATCGTCTCCCCGCCGCGGGCCGGCAAAACCATAATCATGCAGAAGATCGCCAATGCGATCACGGAGAATCACCCCGAGGTGTTCGTGATCGTGCTTCTGATCGACGAGCGGCCGGAAGAGGTGACGGATATGCAGCGCAATGTCGATGGGGAGGTGGTATCCTCCACCTTCGACGAGCAGGCTACCCGGCACGTTCAGGTGGCCGAAATGGTCATCGAAAAGGCCAAACGGCTGGTGGAGCACAAGCGGGACGTGATTATTCTGCTGGACTCGATAACCCGGCTGGCCCGGGCCTACAACCAGACCGTGCCCACTTCCGGTAAGATCCTCTCCGGAGGTGTGGACTCCAATGCCCTGCACAAGCCCAAACGCTTCTTCGGAGCGGCCCGGAACATCGAACAGGGGGGCAGCCTGACCATCGTGGCCACAGCTCTGATCGAGACGGGAAGCCGTATGGACGAGGTGATCTTCGAGGAGTTCAAGGGAACGGGCAACATGGAGATCAATCTGGACCGCAGACTTTCCGATCGACGCCTGTTTCCCGCCATCAACATCAAGCGATCGGGTACGCGTAAAGAGGAACTGCTGCTGCCCGAAGATGTGTTGAGCAAGCTGTGGGTGTTGCGGAAGGTCATCGGACCCATGGACGATCTGGAGATTATCGAGCTGCTCATTGACAGGATGAAGAAATCCAAGAATAATGAGGCGTTCCTCAAGTCGATGAACACCTCGGCGAATGGCGATATGTGAGGTAAAGCATGAAGAAAGATATTCATCCGAAATATGAACCAACCACGGTGACCTGCGCCTGTGGGAATGTGTTGGAGATCCGCTCGACTGTAAAAGACATAAAGGTCGAAATTTGTTCGAATTGTCATCCCTTTTTTACAGGCAAGCAGAAGCTGGTTGACACCGCCGGGCGGGTCGAACGCTTCAAAAAGAGATACAACATCAAAGACTAGTTTCCAGTACCCTTTTCATATGCTCCCAGTGGGATCCCTGCCAGTAGATCCTGCCGCACTCCGGGCAGCTCTTGTAGCGGTGGTAGGTTCGAGCAACGTACTCGGGAACGGCGGGGGCGGCCTGATCGGCATCGATCGCCTGCAGGACGCTGTTGCAGCGCAGGCAGCGGCTGAAGGGCTTTACCTTTTCGCTGAGATCGAATCTCTTCAACACTTCGAGGAGCTGTTCCATCGGCTGATCGGAGCGCAGACAGTATCCGTGGGTTATCATGGATCGCTTCAGCAGTTCCCGATCCCGGGTGAGGATGATCCTCCGCTGGTCTCGGGAAATGCGGGACAGGCCGGAGTCGTCGTAGCTGTTGGAGTAAAGCGTATCAAAACCGAGCATCCGCAGCAGTTTGGCCAGGCGCCCCAGGTGCACGTCCAGAACGAAACGGGTACGCCGCAGCGGCGAAGGACGCACCTTGGTAACGGCGCCGATTTCCATTGACTCGAACACCGGATACACGCTGATTCGATCTCCCGGCCGCAGCTTGTGCTCGAAGGGCACCGAGCGGCCGTTCAGCAGGATGAGATCCACCTCGGTGTGAGGTACGCCCAGAGACTCGATCAGGGCCTTGACCGTATCACCGGCGTGGAAGCGGGCGGAAAACTGCCGCTTTTTTTCATCAGCGGGAAGAAAATCGTTGAGCTCTTCGTAGAAGCGGATGATCGCGGTGGCCATATCCGGTATCCATAATAGTGAATTTCAGCTACTCTGTCCCCGATGCAGGAGTCAAGAGTTCCCTCGGTTTTGCTACAAGACGTTTGCTTCCAGCTGCGGGGTATCCCGATCCTCAAGGGCATCGATTGGGAAGTGGAGGGGGGCGGCCGTTGGGTGTTGCTGGGGCCGAACGGCAGCGGCAAGACCACGCTTCTCAAGCTGATCACCGGTTACACCTATCCCTCCCGCGGCCGGGTCGCCGTCCTGGGGCGGGAGTTCGGACATACGGACCTGCGAGAGCTCCGCACCCGGATCGGCTGGGTTCACTACGACCTGCGAAACATGATTCCGGAGTTCATGAACGTGGCGGATGTCGTGCTGGCCGGGGAAAGGGGTACGCTTTCCTTCTACGAAGAAAGCACTCCCGCCGAACAGGGCAGGGCGGAGCACAACCTGAAGGCTCTTCGGGCTGAGCGGTTGATCGGTCGGCGCTTCGCCACTCTGTCCACCGGCGAACGGCAGCGGGTGCTTATTGCCCGTGCCCTGATGGCCGACCCTGAGATCCTGCTTCTGGACGAACCGTGCATGGGACTGGACCCCCTTTCACGGGAGGAGTTCCTCGATTCCCTGCAGACGCTGTTCGTGGAGAAACCGGATATGACCGTTATCACCGTCACCCATCATGTGGAGGAGATTACCAGCGCCTACGAGGGAGTTTTGATTCTCGACCGGGGCCGGGTGTTGGCCCGCGGGAGAAGGCAACAGACTCTGAAGGGGGAGACGATCTCCCGATTGTTCGGGCACCGCTGTCAGTTGACTTTCAAGGGGGGGCGGTATTCGCTGCACTTCCGATGAGGCGAGCAGTCCGCCGAGGGTTTGGTTTAAGCTTCCCGCATTTTGTCGATCATCTGTCGGATCCGACCGGACAGGGAGAGGAGCAGTCGTTTGGTCCACTGGGGGCTGGCCGCAAAGATCTCCTGAAAGTTCTCCTTGGAGAACACCAGAGACTCGACAGGTCCCTTGGTAATCACGGTTGCCGACCGTACCGATTTGTCGAAGAAGCTCATCTCTCCGAACAGCTCCCCCTTGCCCAGAGTGGCCATGACTTTGTACTTGTCCCCCATTTTTCGGGTGACGTACACTTCCCCCGAGAGGATCCAGAAGATCTCCTGCTGGATATCTCCCTCCTTGATGATTACTGTCTTGTCCCCGTATTTCTTTCCGAACTTGTCGATGATTTCTTCGTTGATCGCCTCCTCGGCTTGAAAGGCGATCTTCATGATCTCAGCATAGTCTTGATCAGACATGGGTACCTGCCTTGCTCCCTCAACCGGATTGGATGCGATCGCTGAACTCGGCATTTATGATGCGAAGGGTGCGGGTCAGGCCGGTGATCGTCTCCAGGGCCAACTCCCAGGACACGCTGGAGGCCACGTCGAAACCCTCCTTATCCCACCGATAGAGGATCGAGTTTTCCATGCAGTAGGCTGTGGTGAGGCGTGAACAGTCGAGAAGGGATTCCACCACCCCGAACACCGAATCGGGGTGGTGATACACGGGAAGCGTCGATCCGTCCGACAGGAGGATCCCGATGCGGATGAGGCCGGCTATTACGTAGTAGATCGGGTGGTTGGAAAGGGGATCCCCGATGGTGTATATGTTCGTTCCCGGTTCGATTCTCACCTTTTCCCCGTACTGCAGGTCCGTTTCGATCATCGGAGTATCCTATTTTCTTGCACTCTTTCGGTTTTTCCCATAGAATATAACACCGTTTTCAATTTCATTCCAGCGGAGACATTCATGGACGATCTGATTCGCAGCCATGAGGAAGAGTATGGCCAGGGTCCAGACATCGTCGCCCAGGCACCGGGTCGGGTCAACCTGATCGGCGAACATACCGATTACAACGAAGGTTTCGTCCTTCCGATGGCTATCGATTACTACATACAGGTGGCGGTATCCCGGAGAAAGGATCAGCATCTGCGCTTCTACTCCGCTGATTTCAAAGACCGGAAGCGCACCAGCTTGAGCAATCTGCGCTACAAGAAAGAGGACCGCTGGGCCAACTACCTGAAGGGTGTAATCAGTGTCCTGCAAACCCGTGGATACATAACGGGGGGGTTGAGTTTCTCGGTATCCGGCAATGTCCCGGTGGGAGTCGGGCTTTCCTCCTCCGCGGCGCTGGAGGTGGCGACCGCCTACGCCGTCCAGAAACTCCTGAAGATCGATATCACCGGGCCCGAGCTGGCTCGTCTGGCCCAGGAGGCGGAGAACAGCTTTGTAGGTGTGCAATGCGGGATTATGGATCAGTTCGTCTCCCGCATGGCCAAGGCCGGTTCGGCCATGTTCATCGATACCCGCAGCATGGAGTATCGTCACATCCCCATATCCCTGCACAGTGTGAAAATACTGATTACCAACTCCAGCGTTCCGCGCAGCCTCGTGGATTCGGAGTACAACCAGCGCCGCGGCGAATGCGAGAAGTGCGTCGGCCTGCTGAATACCCGGAAACCCGGACGGAGCTTGAGGGACTACACGGCGGAGGATCTGCGGGACAGCCTGGGCCTGATCCCGGAGACAACCCGCAAGCGCTGCCTGCACGTGGTGGAGGAGAATGAGAGGGTGCGGGATGCCGAGGCGAGTTTGCGGCGAAATGATATCGGAAGCTTCGGAAAGCTCATGAACCGGTCCCACGAGAGCCTGCGGGACCAGTATGAGGTTTCCTGCCCGGAGCTGGACTGGTTGGTGAAACGAGCCTGGGAAACCGACGGAGTTTACGGATCCCGGATGACCGGGGCCGGATTCGGCGGCTGTACCGTGACCTTGATCGAAGAAAAGGCAATACCCAAATACGAAGCCCGCCTGGAGGTCTACGAGCGGATATTCAGTTTCAAACCAGAGGTCTTCCTGGTTCATCCCGCCGACGGTGCGCAGATCATCTTCGAATGAAAATTCTGCTTTCCAATGACGACGGAATTGACAGCCCGGGATTGCGTTTGCTGCAAGAGGCCCTGCAGAGTGAGCATGAGGTCTGGGTCGTTGCGCCGGATTCCAATCGCAGCGGCAGCTCCCACTCCATAACCTTGGGAAACCCGACGAAGTTCACGAAGCGGGGAGAACGGGAATACGCATCCGGTGGGACGCCCGCCGATTGCGTTCTCCACGCCTGCCTGGGGCTGGTGCCCGTAGAGATCGACATGGTGGTGGCCGGCATCAACCTGGGTCCGAACCTGGGAACCGACATCGTGTATTCCGGCACCGCCGCAGCCGCTCGCCAGGGAGCGTTCCTGGGAAAGCCTTCGGTGGCCTGCTCTCTCAGCGCCTACTCCCCCCCCTATAACCTGCGGTTCGCCGTGGAGTTCATGAGCAGAAATCTCACCAGCATACGAGACCTCTGGTCCGAGGATCATTTCCTCAACATCAATTTCCCGAATCAAGAGAAGCCGGCCGAACCCGTGGTTACCATTCCCACCCGGCGGATCTATGAAGATGAGCTCGTGGGTTTTACCTCCCCCCAGGGGGACATGTACAGCTTCATCGGGGGACAGATCCCGGGCGGCATGATGGAGGAGGCTTCGGATTTCGTAGCCGTGGAGGCGGGCTACACCTCGCTCTCGCCGATCTTGATCCATCCGGCGAATCACGAGGTGGAGGAACGCTACCGGGAAGCCTCTTTTTCCTGGAAATCCGGGTAATTTCGCGCCTGGAACAGGTCGATAATAGAATAGTAATGCAGAGGATTGCATGGAGCTCGAGAAATGAGTGTCGAGAGTGTTTCATCCAATCAATTATCCCCCGAAATGCGCGTCCAACCTGGCGGACAAGAGGTTATTGATCTACGCCAGATAAAGAACATCCTCTATCTGGGCGTAAAAGGAAAGATTACCGTACCCAACGGCGAAACCCATCGTGTAGATACTTTTGCCTGATCCAGTGTATAGTTCCTTGATGGTGAGAAACCTCGTCCTCCTTTTCCTGCTGGCCTGCGCGCTGACCGGCGCTCAAGGCATAGACATGGAAGCGGTCCAGGCTTCCGAGGATTTCCGCTGGGGCTTGCGGGCGTTTCATTCCGGAAACTTCGAAGATTCGATCCTTTCCCTGGAAAAATCCCTGAGCCGGAAACCTCAGGACCTGCGAACCCGCTATTGGCTGGCCAGCGCCCTGTACCGCGCCGGTTTCGAGGATGCCGCCCTGGCGGAGTGGCGATATCTGCTTGAACAGGAGCCGGGCAACACGGTGGTGGACAACACCGTAGATATTCTGACCTACCGGCGCGGGTTGGGGGGGCAGCTGGAAGAACCCAGCCCTTTCGTTGTTGCCGATGTAATCGACGGAAATGACAAAAACACCTACCCCCTGCAGCGGCCCTCCTCCGTTTGGATTCGCGAGGACGGCTCGGTGTACGTGGTCGCCTTCGCCTCCAATGAAGTGCTGCTTCTAGATGCCAACAATGCCGTGCAGAGGGTATTTCAGGGGGGCCTTCGCGGTTTCGATCGCCCCTACGATTGTCTGGAAGCGGAGGATCCGGACACTGGACAGCGGTTCATGTTTATTGCCGAATACGGGCGAAACCAGGTTCAGAAGATGAATCTCCGTGGCGACAGGGTGCTGCTCATCGGCGGCAGGGGCAATGCTCCGGGGCAGCTGCTCGGTCCCCAGTACCTGAGTACCGACGGCAGAGGATATCTGTACGTGAGCGACTGGGGGAACGGAAGGGTGAACAAGTACGACTTCTCCGGGAATTTCGTGCTTTCCATCGGAGGGGGCTCTGGTTTGCCTCTGGGCGGCCCCACGGGAATTGCCTGCAGAGAAGAACAGTTGTTCGTCGCCGACAGCAGCAGCAAGCGAATTGTCGTGTATGACCACAGTGGCAATTTTTTGTACAGCTTTGGCGAGGGAGTCCTGAGCGGACCTGAGGGGATCGCCTTTTTCGACTCTGATCACCTGCTGGTGATAGACGGCGGCAAACTGCTCGACTATGACCTGCGGCAGGAGACCTGGACTACGCTCAGCGATTTGGGGAATTTCGCCGGCCACCTGACTCACCTGGCCATAAGCCCAAACGGAGAGGTCTATATCGTAGATTTCGACGAGAACAAGGTGTACATCCTGTCCGAGATGACCGCCCTTTACACCAGCCTTTTCGTGCAGGTCGACCGTGTCAATTCGCTGGATTTTCCCGACATCCTGGTCGAAGTCACGGTGGAAGACCGCAAGGGGCGTCCCGTGGTTGGGTTGCAGGGGGAGAACTTCATTTTCAGCGAGTTCTACAGAGATATTCCCGCCCGGCTGCGGCGTGGGCCCGCGGATCCGGCCCCCTTGGAGATTTCCCTGGTTGTGGAAAAATCCCCGGAGATGAAGGCGTATCTGTCCGATCTTTCGGCGGCCGTCGAATCTCTCTATGAACAACAGAGCGGAGCGAACGGCTCGGGCAGCTGGCGTGTTCTCGGCGCCGGGGAGCAGGTTGTTGTGGAAACTGAGCTGGGCGCCTCCCGCCTTGAATCCATTGAGGCGGCTAAAAACGGACCCTGGGACCCGCGCTGGCGCCTGGACCGATCCTTGCGTCTGGCAACCTCCCAGCTCATTCCCGGCAGCGCGCGCAAGGCGGTCATACTGCTGACCACCGGTCGGCTGAATCGGGAGTCTTTCTCCGAGTACACCCTGGCCGAGGTGACCGACTATCTCCAAAACAACTCGATTCCGCTGTACGTCGTGTACTTCGGTCCCGAGGTGGATCGGGAATTGGAGTACATCTGTTCCCAGAGCGGCGGATCGGTTAACCCCTACTTCGCGGCCAAGGGGGTGGCCACCCTCATCGCCGACATCCGCCGGCGGTTGGGATCCAGGTATCTGCTGGAACTCGTATCATCATCGGAATCGGGGTTCGGTAATAATTACATCGATCTTCAAGCCGAGGTTGTTTTTCACAGGAAGAGCGGCCGGACCCAGAGCGG
>CAZKCQ010000038.1:0-3711 GCA_964551205.1 uncultured Spirochaetaceae bacterium | reverse complement strand
TCGATCTTCAAGCCGAGGTTGTTTTTCACAGGAAGAGCGGCCGGACCCAGAGCGGTTATTTCGCCCCCCTATCCGAGTAGCCGGCATTCGTCATGACGAGAAGAGCAAAACGCAGGGCGCGCTGGGAGGCGATCTGTCGTCGTTGCGGTTTATGCTGCTATGAACGCCGGGTCGGCTTTCGCGGTCTTGCCATCAACATGAACGCACCCTGCCGCTACCTGGATACGGAGTCACGGCTCTGTACGGTATACGAGCGCCGCTTTCAGGTCTGCTCAGAGTGCCGAAAGGTCACCCTGCTTACCGCGTTGTTCGACCCGTCCCTGCCGGATACCTGCGGTTATGTGCAGACCCTTAAAAGATGGCGAAAATCTTCCAGGAGCCCATCTCCTTCGCGAAGTAGTAGTCCTGAAAACGCGTCCAGAAAGGGATCGTATCGGAAAGATCCAGGCGGGTCTTCACGGTAAGGAGGTATTCCTCCCCCGGCGACTGGGCGGGAAACCGATCCGAAGGGGAGACAAACATGCTGTTTTCATCTACCACGTCTTTCGCCGATACGCCGCTGAAATCCGCCCCCTCAAAGTAGCCCATGAACGTTTCGGAGATCTCCTCCCGGGTAAGGGTCGTGTCCAGGCGGATGATCCGCACCTCATCGGCGAAATAGCGGGCTGCGGCATCGACGTCCTTGTCCAGGAAGGCATCCAGACAGGCCAGAAGCGCCTCCTCGATCTCAGGCTGCGGTATGGCCTCCAGCCCCGCAGGCAGCGGTCGCGTGACTGAGGGCGCCACCTTAGGCCTCCAGTTGGAGGGAGGAAGTTTCTCTCCGATACTGAATAGCAGCCAATTCCCCCTGGACTGGTGCATCAGGTATTTCTGCTGGTCGGTCCAGAATCCCACTTCTTCGGAAAAATCCATCTTGGTCCGCACCTGGATGGCGTAGGTTTCCCCCCACGGGCCGGTGACCGCAGAGACCTTTAGGCTGTCCAGATCATAGACCTCGCTGGGGGCAAGGCCGCTCAAATCGGTGGAGGCGAAAAAGTCGTTCAGCACCGACTTGATCTGACTCTGGGTCATTTCTGCTCCCAGATCCCCGAAATAGACGGAACCGTCCATAAGCTCCAACATCGAGCTTGAGTCTTTGCTCAGCAACGCGGAGATCCATCGAAGGAACTTGGACTTGATAAGCTCCTGGGTCGCCGCGGCCCGCGTCCGGGGTACCGCCGCCAGCTTCGCCTTGCCTTCCAGGATCAGCGCGGCTGCGCTGGGAAGATCCTTAAGCTGGATATTCGCCGGGTCAAGGCCGGGGTCGATATTGAAGGCCATATCCTTGAAATCCCGGGCCTTTTGATTTTCCCCCGTCTGTTCATACTGCTGTCCTACCAGGTAGTAGGCTTCGGCCAGAGTCTTTCGTTCTTCCCTCGGCAGGGTACCATAGAACTGAGCCCAGAGACCGGCAGCTACGAAAACGAGGAGTATCAGTAGCGGAAGCAACTTTTTCATCCTGTACCTCCTAGCATAGATTCACCCCTCTACTATACTACAGTTTTCCAGGCACTTCAATGGATTCAATATTTGAAGGCGCTTTCTCCGATGAACTCCCTTAGGATGGAATACTCCGGCACCCAGCTGGGAGGGATCGGCGCGAAGTTGTTCAGGAACGAGTACAACTGCACCGCCTTGTGAAAACCCTCTTGGGCTGGTTTCACGCTCTTCAGCAGAGGCTCGGCGTAGACCTTCAGCACCGACAGTTCGTAGTCCAGGGCCGAGTTGAAGGCCGAATCGGCGCTGTTCTGAAAGGGAAATATGTTGATGTTTTCCCCGTGCCGCACTGATTCCCACATGCTCAGGGTTTCCAGGGCGCTGTGCCCTCTGAATTGGGAGTCCCGGACGATCCTCCGCAGCAGGCGGTTGTCCGTGGTTGAAATTCGATTGTGGTCGTCCAGATTGAGCTGGGTCAGGGCCGATACGTAGATCTTGTACTTCTGCTCCCGTGGGATCGCCGGGGTGAGCTCATCGTTTAGCCCATGGATTCCTTCCAGGATGATGAGCGCCCTGTCCGGGAGTGTTTTAGCGGTCTGAGCAGTAATTCGTTCTCCCGTATGGAACTCGAAGCGCGGTATTCGAACCTCTTCTCCCCGCATGAGGCGCACGAGGTCGGCGTTCATCAACTCCACGTCGATGGCCCGGAGGCTTTCGAAATCGTAGTTTCCGTTCTCATCCAGTGGCGTATGTTCGCGGGGCAGGAAGTAATCGTCCAGGGAGATGGGGAAGGGATTTCGCCCCAGGACCTGAAGCTGGACGGCCAGTTTCTTGGCAAAGGTGGTCTTTCCGGAGGAGGAGGGGCCGGCGATCAGAATGAGCTTTACATCGTCTCTGCGTTCGCAGATCTTGTCTGCGATCAGAGCGATCTTCTTGTCATGCAGGGCTTCCGCCACCTGGATAAACTGCCGTACCTTGCGGTTGCTGATCAGGTCGTTGAGGTGACCGACGCAGCGAACGTTTAAGATCTTGCCCCAATCCTTGTACTCCTGGTAGATGGAAAACAGGACGGGGTTCTCCTGGAACGGAGCCAGTTTTTTCGGCTGGTTCCACGGGGGGTAGCGTAGCAGGAAACCCGGCGGGTAGGCCATGATATCGAACACGTCCAGCATCCTGGTATTCGGAACCAGCGGAGCATGGGCCAGATCCAGAAACTCGCCGCAGGCGAAGACGGCGATCTTCTGGTCATTGCGGTTTTTCAGCAGCAGGACCGTGTCCGGCTGGTTGTTCTGTTCGAAGTAACGCACCGCCTCGGGATAGGAAATAACCTTGCGTAGGATCGGGCAGCCCTCGGCCACGATCTCCCGCATTCGCGCCTGTAGCTTGCGGATGTCCTCACCGGAAACCGCGGAAGCCCCTTCGAAGTAGTAGAAGTAGCCGCGACCCAGAGAGTGCCCGATGACCAGGCGTCGGTCGGGAAACAGCTGTTTGGCGGCGATGGCAAGGAGAAAACAGAGGGAGCGTCTGTAAACGTTCGCGCCCAGGCGGCTTTCCAACGGCACCGCTTCCACGCCGGAGTTTACCTCTATGCGGTAGGTCAAGCTGACCAGGGCCCCGTTCACCAGAGCCGCGACCACCGGTTGCTGCCGTTTCCCCGTAAACTCGCCGTGCCGGAAGATCTCCTCCACCCGGGTACCGGATCGATAGCCGGCACTTTGCCCCGAGGGCAGCTGTACGGTGATGCTCATATCTTGCGCTCTCTCTATAGATCCAGCGGATCCGCTTCCTTCGGCGTGAGACAGCGTTTGATCGACAGACCGTCCTCCTGGGCGGTTTTGATCAACAGGGGCTCGTCGAGGCGCATCCCCTCTCTGTCGATCAGAACCTGGACGAAGGGGAAACGGGGACTCTCCGGATTGGTTTTCGTCACCCTGCCGATCGAGTCATCGGAGAGCTGGACCGGGCTTCCCAGGGGGTAGGCGGAAACAGCGACGATCAGGGAACGGATGACAGTCTCATCGTAGCTCGTGTTTCTGTCCTTGAGAAGCTCCATCACCGCGGCGTGGGGATCGTGTTGTGTTTTGAACAGCCGTTTGGAGGTGATGGCGTCGTAGGAGCAGACAACGGCTACGATGCGGGAGTAGAAGCTGATCTTATCCCCGCTAAGGGCTTTGGGGTATCCGGATCCGTCCAGGCGCTCGTGGTGCTCCTCAGCGGCCAGGGCGATTTCCTCGG
>CAZKCQ010000037.1:0-15293 GCA_964551205.1 uncultured Spirochaetaceae bacterium | reverse complement strand
TTATCTTCTTCGCCCTGCAGCGCTTCTTCGTGCGGGGATTGCTGGCCGGCTCGATCAAGGGTTAGGGGGATTTGACCACCATGCCGGCCTGCCGCGGGCGGGCACCGGAAACGCCCTAAAACAGATACAGGGGGTAGGAGTCGGGATTTTTGCCGAACAGGGTGATCTGGTCCACCTGACGGATCTTCTCTCCCAAACAGAGGGCAAAGAGGCAGCGCTCCACCCCCAGTCCGCCGCCGAAGGTCTCCGGGAACAGGGATCTGCCCTCGGTATCCTTCTGAGCGGCGGCCAGCAGGAAGGGCCCGTATCCGCCCAGCTCGTCGATGTTCTCGACATTGTCGCCCTGTATGTTGGGACGCACACCTATGATCTTGTTGTCGATCAACCGTTCCACGATGGCCTCGAACAACCACTCCCGCAGGCCCCCGGAGAGCACCTCGTAGGCCGGTCCGTAGGTTTTGTCCTTTCGCCGCAGGCTCTGGGCACAGAGGTCGTAGTTGTAGATCTGCTTCGAGTCGAACTCCGACAGGGGAACCTTTCCACCATCCGCCTTCAGATAGGGGTAGATCAGGTCGTAGTTCTCCCGCAGCAGGCCGGTGACCCAGAAGAACTGTGCCTTCACCGTCTGTCCCAGAGGCTGCTCGATCGCCTTGGTACCCAGCCGCTTCACCGCCTCATCCTTGAGAAAGCGGGGAAAGGGCGGTTTGGGCTCTTCCAGGGCCACGCCCAGGGCCTTGAGATTTTCCTCATTGGATTCGAGGATCGCGCTGACGGCAGCTGTGATGAGGCGCTCGAAGAAGGCCAGGGCCTGCTCGTGATCCTCCCGGAGCATCTCCTCAACCCGCTTACTTTCATGGAGATAGGCCTCCAGATCGATGCCCCGGTTGCGGCGCACCTCGATATCCATCTGGGAAAAATCGATCAGGTACTTGCCCCGCTGCACCCGGTTGGGACTCTCCATCTCCAGGCGGATGTTCGGTGAATCAACGTATATCCCCTTGATTCGCGGATTGAACAGAGCCAGCAGCTTGGAGTAGATCATCGAGTGGGTGGTCATGTAGGTATGGCCCTTGTAGCGGATCGAGGGGGTGTGCTCCACGTCGTGGGCCAGCGGGTCGGTGACCGGGCTCATGGAAACCCGCTCGATATTGAAAAGCCCCTCCTTGGCCAGCTGAAGCTGCAGGGCGTTGACGAAGGTAGTGCGGATGGCCAGGGCGTTGAACAGATCATCCCCCAGCCACTTGTCGATATAGTCCTTACGGATGAACTCCCCCAGAGAGCTGCCGCTCTCCACCAAAGCGGCCTGGTAGTTGTACAGACTCTGCCCGACGTATTCCTCTATGGATTCGTGCATGCCCCTCTCCTTCCTGCTTCCGGCGATGCAAATGACAGGTTGCCAGTATAGCGGACAAAGCGATTCTACATCCAGGGATCGATCATCATCTTGATCTCTCGGTCCCTGGCCTCGCTAAAGCACCGGAAGGCCGTGTCGATCTTCTCCAGTGGATAGGTTCCGGTCACCAAATCGGACAGGGCAAGCCTCCCGCTCTGGAGCAGCTCGATTGCCCGCTGCATTTCCCGGGGCGGGCGCCTGGAGGTGAGGATACGAGCCTGGCGGTGATAGAACCAGTTGAGAGACAACGATAGCCGCTCTTCCTCGGGACAGATGCCAAAGCTCAGGAAGGTCCCTCCCCGCCTGAGAAGCGGAAGCGCCTGCTCGATCGCGGCGGTAGATCCGGAGGCATCGATCAGGTAGTCGACACCCTTCGGACAGAGCCGCCGGATCTCCCGCTCCAGGTCTGCTTCCACGGGATTGAGGACGCCGGCGGCTCCCAACCGTTCGGCTGTACGTCTCCTCATAGTCACCGGTTCGCTCTGGATGAGCGTGACCGGCAGGCTCCTGTTCATCAGGACATTCCAAATCAAGCCCACGGTGCCGGCACCCAGGATCAGCACGGATCGACCCGCCTCCGGTTGAAGCCTGGACAGGCCGGCCAGTACCGTGGAGAGGGTTTCGGCCAGTACCGCCTCTTTGACTCCGATGCCCGCAGCGATTTTGTAGATGTTGGCTTGCGGAACGCAGGTGTATTGGGCGAATCCTCCCTGCCGGTGATAGCCGACGAAGGTTTCCCGTTCACAGAAGCGGTACTCCCCGCGCTTGCAGCTGTCACAGGAGCCGCAAAAGATGAAAGGATCCACGACCACGTGGTCGCCAATCCGCAATCCGCCAATCGTCTCTGCCGGTCCGTCCACCCGGCCGTAGATCTCATGGCCCAGGACCACGGGGGGTTCGGCGTTGCGGATTTCCCCGGCGTAGATGTGGGCATCGGTTCCGCACACCCCGCAGCCGAGCACCTTGATCCGCACCTCACCGGGGGCCGGTTCGGGAAGCGGAAGATCCTGAACCTCGATTTTCCCCGGGGCTTCGAACACCGCAGCCTTCACTTCTACACCCTCTTTCTCAGCAGAACTAAAAAAGCGGACTGGTTATCGTACATAGAACACCCTCCCTCTCTTGCTTGGATTATAGCATTATCTTATAACAATCTATCCGTATGTTGGAGAAAACATGGTTTGCGGCGGTCCGGCATGTTCCGGGAGAAAAGGCGAAAAATGAGCTCAGAGATAGCAGATAGCAGTTCGAGATCGAAGGACCGAGCAGGACAGCGAATTGCCCTGACCGCTGGGATATTGGCCTCGTTCCTGACTCCCTTTATGGTATCCTCCGTCAACGTAGCACTTCCGGTAATCGGAAACGAGTTTTCCTTGAACGCAGCGACTCTCGGTTGGATAGCCACATCCTACCTCTTGGCTGCAGCCATGATTCTCATGCCGGCGGGCAAATTGGCGGACATTCTGGGAAGGAAAAAACTCTACCTAATTGGTTTGGGTCTTTTTTCAGGGGCGTCCTTTCTCTGTGCTTTGGCCGCTTCCAGCATCGCGCTGATCTTTTTTCGAGTATTCCAGGGATTCGGGGCCGGTGTGATCTTTGCCACAGGTCTGGCGATCGTGACATCGGTTTTTCCGGTCGAAAAAAGGGGGATGGCTTTGGGGATCGTGGCAGGCGCTACTTACCTGGGGTTGTCCCTCGGTCCCGTAGTCGGCGGGTTGCTAACCCATTACCTGGGCTGGAAGAGTATATTCTTGAGCACGGCTCCCGTCGGATTAGCCGCCTTTGCTTTGGTACTTCTCGGTCTCAAAGGAGAGTGGGCAGACGCCAGAGGTGAGTCTTTTGACCTGGCCGGGTCCATCATTCTGGCGATCTCTCTTCCCGCCGTGATCTACGGCTCTTCGATCCTTCCTTCGCTTCGGGGTATCCTGCTGCTGGCTACGGGTCTGCTCGGAATAGCCGGTTTTTTTCTGCTCGAGGCACGGGTAGCCTCTCCCATCTTTCCAGTAACGCTTCTACGCAACAATAGGACCTTCGCTTTTTCATCTCTGGCCGCCCTGATTAATTACAGTTCAACCTTCGCAGTGACCTTCCTGCTCAGCCTCTACCTGCAGCATATCCAGGGGCTGCAGCCCCAAAGTGCCGGTACCGTTCTTGTTGCACAACCGATTGTGATGGCCGCGGTTTCACCGCTGGCAGGCAGGCTTTCCGACAGGATCGAGGTGCGAACTCTGGCTTCGATAGGCATGGCCCTGGTCGCAATAGGACTGTCTCTGTTGGCCTTCCTGGACAAGCAGACTCGGCTGCCCTTCGTCGTGATCGCTCTGATCGTCCTGGGTTTAGGCTACGGCTTGTTTTCCTCTCCCAACATGAACGCCATTATGAGCTCCGTCGATACACACTTGTACGGAGTTGCTTCGGCTACGGTGGGAACAGTTCGTCTGATCGGACAGATGCTGAGCATGTCCATCGCCGTCCTGATCTTCACCCTGATTATTGGCCAGGTACAGATCAACACTGCGGTTTATGAACAACTGCTGAAGAGCATCCGTATCGCTTTCGGCGTGTTCGCCCTGCTCTGCTTCGGCGGGATCTTCCCCTCAATGGTTCGCGGTAAACTCCACTCCGCCTGAGAGCATCAGGAACTGTAGATCTCCTCGATGATCTCCGCCACCCTCAAGCCCGTTTCTCCCGGAACGGGAGGTTCCCTGTTTTCCAGAAACGCCTCTGTGACCGCGCGGATGTAGGGCAGGTGCAGGTTCCGGTGGGGCGGGTGTCTCTCCCGGCGTTCACCCTCGGGAGTGATGACCGTCAGCGAACCTTTGTTGAGCACCGGGATGTGGATCGATCCGGCGCTGCCGTATATGTCCAGGCTGTCCTGGGATTCCTCGACCGCTCTGCTGACCGCCAGTATTCCGCGGGACTCATTTTTAAACTCGAAAATCGATACCGAGGTATCTTCCACGTCCCAGTTCGTGACCAGGCGGCCCTGGCTCCCCCAGGCCGTGGACACCGCTCCCAGGATGTTGAGCAGCACCTCGATACGGTGGCAGCCGAAATCCATCAACGGTCCTCCGCCGCCCTGCCGTTTGGTAGCCATCCAGTAGCGGGGATCCTCGGTTTCTGGTCGGAAGTTCTCAAAGGCCCGGATCTCCGCCAGGACGACCTTTCCCACCTCCCCGGAGTCTAAAATCTGTTTGACCCGGTCAACCGCCGGGTAAAAGTGCCTGTAGTAGGCGATGCTGAGCCGCACACCTCCTCCCCGGCAGGCGGCGATCATGCGCCTGCAGGCCTGGGCATCCAGGGCCATGGGCTTTTCACAGATGACGTGTTTTCCCGCTTTGGCCGCGGCGATCGTCTGTTCAGCATGCAGATGCGGAGGTGTGGCGATGTACACGGCATCGATCTCCTCATCCTTCAGCAGATCCCGCCATTCCCTGTACCAGCGCTCCGCTCCGAACTCCCGGGCGAACTGCTCGGCAAGATCGTATTGTGCTCTGTTGACGGCGACCAGCCGGCAGTTGTCCAGATCACGCAAGGCCGGAGCCACTCGTCTTGCGGCGATGTCCCCGCAACCGATCAATCCCCAACGTAAAACTGCCACAAGCTCTCTCCGAGGTCAGCCTAGTCCCTTGCACAGATGTTGTCAATCAAACTCAACGTGTTCTGCTGAGACTGTGGCTGCGGTGCCTGCCGATGCTGTGGCGTCGCATCGCCTAACTCATTCATCGCGACCGCCCGGCTGTCGGGGATGGCCGACATCATCTCCAGCACCACGTTCAGCTCCTCCTGGCAAACCATGCCGCAGCGCAGCAGGAGCTGCAGGATCTTCAAGGCTGTATCGGGATGCGTGTTCACCTTTTGAACCTCCTGATATAATATACTTATTATTTGTATAGTACTTTGCAGGTTTTGTCAAGCCCGTTGACAGCTCAGGAAGGTCAAGAGGAAACGATGGGGTAACGGCCGTGCTGGTGGGCAGTTTCGATCATGGCGCGGAAGTTCTCTGGCTGCACCGCCGAGGTAATCGAGTTCCCGGAAGAGAGGATGTGGCCGCCGCCCGGGGACACGGCCCGGATCAGCGCCCGGGTGCTCTGCCGGACCTGCTCGGCAGTTCCGCGGCACAGCAGATCCACGTCTACATTGCCCACCATGCAGACCCGCTGCCCCACGGCCGGCCTGACCTCCGCCAGATCCATCCCCGCGCCCGGCTCAAGAGGGCCGATTCCGTCGATCCCGGTGTTCACGATGTCATCCAGAATCGCCCAGATATTTCCATCCGTGTGTTTCACGCAGTAGGCACCGTGGCTCTTGATGTTCTGCACCACCTCGGCCAGGCCCGGCAGGACAAACTCCCGGAAGTGGGCGGGGGACATGATCGTTCCGGTTTTGTGGGCATAGTCATCCCCTAGAACGATCAGATCCGCCCCTTCGGCGATGGCCAGGCGGTGCAGCTCCCGGTTGTATTCCACCACCATGCGTGCGAGCGCTCCGGCGAATTCCGGCTCCAGAAGGTAGCTCTCCAGCAGCCGCTGCATACCGCACAGATACCAGGAGGCGGCGAACACTGCCCGCCCTACGAACATGACCGCCCTCCTGCCCCTGAAACGCCGCACCACCTTGCGCACAGCCTTGAGAAGCGGGTCCTTTCGCGGATCGGGGATGCGAAAATCCCGTAGATCCTCCATAGCCCGGATCGGGTGGCCGGTAGCGTAGGGCAGCAGCTCCGTGGTGATCCTGCGACGTACCCCCCAGACGTCGGTGTAGGTTTTCTTGAAGCGGAATACGAGGGGCCTGAGGCCGAGGTGGTACATCACCTGATTGACCGATACGGCATCCAGATCGAGCAGCTCGATCAGGTCGAGGTAGTCCGAACAGTTCAAACCCCGGATCACCTTCCAGTCGATAGACAGTTCCATAACCGGGACTCTGTCCGGCATCGAACACCCGGGAGTCGAGCGATGCTCCAGGGCGGCGAAGATCCTCTCCCGCGGGGTCATCACTGCCTCCCCTTGCTAGGCACCGGCGCTGTAAAAAGCGCCGGCCATAAAGCTGACCACCGACTGCGCCTCTTGATCCACGGCCTGTTCGTAGCGCAGCAGTTTGCCCTCCTGCGCTTGCACGACCCGAAGCAGAGCATAAATGGCCGGCACGCCGCAGACATTCCGTCGATCCTGCTCCTTCTGGATGCCCCGAAAGAAGGCCTCCTCATCTAGACTGAGAATCGTCTCGATCATGGCCCGATCCTCCTGCTCCACCTGTTTGAGAAGCTGCGGTGATAGAGCGATATTTTGCCCGAAGCGCCGCCCGATATGGCTCAAATCCACCGCGGCGATACAGCAGGCCTCCGAATCCGTGCGCTCCAACGTTTCGCCCAACGCTTGGAGAAACTCCTCTACCTCTGATTGCTCGGATATGGCTGCTCCCAGATAGAGCTCCGGAGGCAGGGAGCAGAGAATCGGAACGATGCGCAGGTGCTCCTCGTTTCGATACAAGTACTGCAGGAAGAGAGTCTGAAACTCGATGGAGTGTTCGCTTCGGTGGCAGAACTCATCTTCGTAGAAATCGGTACGGCAGTGTGCGCTCAGATTCTCCAAGAACTCTTTGTCCGTGGTCACCGTCCCGAAGGGCGTCTGGAAGTCCTTGGCGGTCAGTACGAAGGGATGTTTAGTCGGCACGTGGGCGATTCCCAGGACTACAAAGGTACGCGCCCGAGTTTCCCGGGCAAGCTCAGCGTAGCTCCAGGCAAAGCAGCGCCCGCCCCGGCGCAGGTCGATGTGGGGAGCGATCAGAGCCCGCAGTCGACCCGAAGGCCGGGCCGTGTCGGGAATGCCGGGACCATCCGGTTCGGTAAACAACGCCTCCAGCTGCTGTTCCAGCTTCGCGGCTTTCGCTTCATAGGACAATCCGGCGTGGGTCGCCTCTCGAACCGCCGCACCGCGGAAATCTTGGACAGCCTGAATCCTGGCCTGCTGAAAACGCTCGGATTCCAGGAACAGGGCCTCGTCCAGTTGATCGATGATCTCCCGAACCTTTTCGCCGAACAGCAGTTCCCCAAAGCGGCTTGTGTAGGCGGCTTGAATATCCAGGACCGAATGTCTGCCGTCGAACAATGACACCACGAAAAAGAGGGCCGGGGGGATGAGCAGCAGCTTGTCGGAAAAACCCTGCGGATCGCGCAGGCAGATCATGTCCTGCTGGGTGGGCAATGCCTCTAAGGGTCGGAGCTTTGGATATTCCATAGCCGATTCAGGAATCACCATAAACCCCGAACAAGCCTTTTGACAAGATCCACCGAAGCACGTAGGCTACGCCTAGATTCAGCAGACGGAAAGTTTGAATCAAGCGTAGCCATGGCAAGCAGCAACACATCGGGCAAAGCGACAGCAGGCGGCACAGCGGGCAACACATCAGGTACCACACCTGGCAAAGCAACAGCCTGGCACGTCCTCGAGTCCGAAGCGGCGTTGGATCGGCTGGGAGTGAAAGGCGAGCGAGGGCTCGAGGCTACCACGGCGGCGCAGCGGCTCAAAGAACAGGGTCCGAACGAACTGCTCGATCTGAGGGCTAAATCCGGCCTTCGCATCTTAGCCGAGCAGTTCACCTCCCTCATGATACTCCTGCTCATTGCCGCGGCGGCTGTATCGGGGTTCCTGCTTCGCGAGTGGGAAGATGCCCTGGTCATTCTGGTAATCGTGGTTCTCAACGCGCTTCTCGGGTTCTGGCAGGAGTTCCGAGCGGAGAAGGCCCTGGCCGCGCTGAAGAGCCTGTCCGCGCCCTCGGTTCGGGTGCTGCGGGAGGCTCAGGTTCGGGAGATACCAGCCCGGGAACTGGTTCCCGGAGATGTCGTCCTGATTGAGGCGGGCAACCTCGTGCCGGCGGACTGCCGGATCATCGAGGCGGCCAATCTCAAGGTCCAGGAGGCCGCCCTGACCGGGGAAGCAGAGGCGGTGGAGAAAGACACCCCCTCAGTGAAGGAAGTGGAGCTGCCCATCGGTGACCGGCACAACATGCTCTACATGGGTACTATTGTCACCTACGGACGGGGCAGGGCCGTGGTTACCTCTACCGGAATGGCCACCGAGCTGGGGGAAATAGCCACCCTGATCCAGGAGACAGCACCGGAAAAGACGATTCTCCAGAAGAAACTGGCCGCCCTGAGCCTGGTTCTGGTTTTTTGTGCTCTGGGCCTGATCGCCCTGGTGGCAGTGGAGGGCTGGATCTTTCAGGGTCAGAGCCTCAAAGAGCTGTTCATCACCGCGGTGAGCATGGCCGTGGCCGCGATCCCAGAGGGGCTGCCCGCGGTGGTGACCATCGCTCTGGCCTTGGGGGCCCAACGTTTGCTCCGCCGCCGGGCACTGATCCGCAAGCTTCCCGCGGTGGAGACACTGGGTTCGGTTACTGTGATCTGCTCGGATAAAACCGGGACCCTGACCCAGAATCGGATGACCGTTACCGTCCTGGACCTGCTGGATCACCAGGTGGAATTTGCCTCTGAGCATGGTGGACACGAGCACACCGGAATCGAGTACACCTGGCCCGAACATCCGGGATCAGCGGCTGCTACCCAGGCTGCGCAGGATCCGGCCGCGACACTGCTGCTGAGCGCGGCCGCTTTATGCAGCGATGCCATGCTCGAGGAGGGCGCTGCGCAAAACAAGCGCTTTGATACCCTCGGAGATCCCACCGAAGGCGCCCTGGTCTCCGCGGCGGCCCGCAACGGCCTGTACAAACCCGATCTGGAGGACAGGCTTCCCCGTATCGGGGAGCTTCCCTTCGATTCGGAACGCAAACGCATGACCACGGCGCATTCGCTCTCGGGATTTGTGTCTGGGTTTAGTGCAGACGCTGACCCCGCGGATCTGCCCGATGGATCATCGGGCAGATCGCTACCGGCAGCACAGCTGCACGCCCGACTTGGGGTGATCTTCTCGCCCTGGACCGGAATCCGAAAGATCGATTCAACAGGCTCTCCGATGGTGGTGTTCACCAAGGGTGCGGTGGACAGTCTGCTGGAGGTTTGCTCCTCCGTGTGGCATGAGGGTATGGTGAAGCCTTTGACCGAGAGCTGGGAGCGGCGCATCCGGGGAGCCAATGAAAATCTGGCGGCTCGGGGCATCCGCGTTCTGGGCGTTGCCGTGAAGGTCACCGACAGTGCGCAGGATCATGAGCAGTGGGAGAAGGATCTGGCCTTCGTGGGCATGATCGGCATGCTCGATCCCCTGCGCTCGGAAGTCAAGGATGCGGTGGATACCTGCCGGCGTGCCGGTATCCGGCCGGTCATGATCACGGGGGACCATCCATTGATCGCCCGTAACATCGCCAGCCAACTGGGCTTCGAGAATGCCGACCGCGTTTTGGCCGGCCGGGATCTGGCCGGAATGGAGGTCGGCGATCTGGTGGAAGAAGTAGCTGAGGTTTCCGTGTATGCCCGGGTCGCCCCGGAGCACAAGCTGAAGATCGTCGACGCTCTCCAGGAGCGGGGTCACATCGTGGCCATGACCGGTGACGGGGTCAACGACGCCCCGGCCCTGAAATCCGCGGATATCGGAGTGGCCATGGGGATCACCGGCACCGACGTTTCCAAAGAGGCAGCGGCCATGGTGCTCCAGGATGACAACTTCGCCACCATCGTGGCGGCCGTGGAAGAGGGACGGATCATCTTTGACAACATCCTCCGCTTCGTGCGCTACATCCTGGCCAGCAACTGGGCGGAGATCCTTGTCATGCTGCTGGCCCCGCTGTTCGGTCTTCCCATCCCCCTGTTTCCCGTCCAGATCCTCTGGATGAACCTGGTCACCGACGGACTCCCCGCTCTGGCGCTTGGGGTGGAGCCCGGAGAGAAGGACGTGATGAGCCGGCCCCCGAGGGAACCGGACCGGCCGATCCTCAGCCGAAACACGGCGGTGCATATCCTCTGGGTAGGCCTGCTGATGGCCGTTCTGGCATTGTGGGTCGGGGGCCGCCAGTACGGACTGTTCGGCCCGGCCGCGCTTAAAGTCTTATCCGCTACCGTCACCTGGAGAACCATGCTCTTCACCACGCTGGTTTTTTCCCAGCTGACCCTCGGGCTGGCTGAGCGTTCGCGGCACAGCAGCCTGCTGCGGATCGGCCTACTCTCCAACAGGTACATGTTGTTCGCCGTGCTGTTGACTTTCTGTCTTCAGCTCTCCGTGATCTACCTGCCGTTCCTGCAGGGCTTCTTCTCCACGGTGCCGCTCTCTCTGCCCCGGATCGGGATCTGCTTTGGCTTGAGCCTGATCATGATCCTGGCCGTGGAGGTGGAGAAACTCCTGATCCGGGTCATCCACTCCAGGCACGCCCACGTCGGCTGATTGCCGCTTCCAAAGATTGGCACTTATATCCTCTGTATTCGGGATTGTCTTCTGGACTTTTTATATAGATATGTTATTATATACTAAATATACTATACATTGGAGAGGATCGAACCATTATGGCACAGGTAACGGTTGATGCAGGGATCTGCGGCTTCACCACCAAAATCCAGACGGTTTCGGCGGACATGCAGACCGTGCAGATCTCCTACGAATCCGACTGCCCCTATGTTAACAAAGCCAAGACGGAGCTCACCTCCGTGGATGCTTTCCAGGAGCTGTTCAAGAAATCCCAAGAGACAACCGTGTACCAGACTCTCTCCCGTCATCTGCCTCACGTGACCTGTCCGCTCTACTCGGGCTTCCTCAAAGCTATCGAAGTCGCCGCCGGGATGGCATTGCCGAAGAACGTTTCGATTTCGATCGAAAAATAATCGAGAAACAGCAGAAAACTACCCGACCGTGGAAACCTTCCCTGTGGCAGCTGCGGCCTGCAGAAGCTGCAGCCCTGCAGCCCTGCATGATAGCATGCACCGGTTCTTGCCGCCCGGTGGAAATTCATATCAAAACTAAAATTCGGCAGACATTATCCTGCTCAACCACATCCCTTCATTACCATGTTCAGTTATCCACCGCACACTCTCTAACCTCAATTCCAGCCAATTTCTCGTAATACTGGATAAGTCCTCCATGATTGTCTTTCTCTCTCTCGTCTACTTTCAGTGCTTGCATGATTTCCATAACCTGGCTTGAGAGGGGAACGGAAACCCCAACCGCATGTGCTGTTTCAATAGCATTTTTTAGATCTTTAATATGTAATTCGATGCGAAAACCCGGTTGAAAATCATCTTTCAGAATACGTGGCACTTTCGCATCCAGCATTGTACTGCCGGCGAGCCCTCCACGAATGGCTGTATAGACCTTTCCAGGATCCACACCAGTCTTTGAGGCTAGAACAAACGCTTCCGAGACAGCAGCGATATTCAAAGCCACGACAACCTGGTTTACCAGTTTTGCCACGTTCCCATTCCCAATTTTGCCGACTAACACCGCTGAAGAGCCCATAGTAAGCAAGAGGTCCTTGACCTTGGCATATACTCTCTCCTCGCCCCCAACCATGATTGCTAGAGTTCCATCAATCGCTTTTGGCTCACCTCCACTCACCGGCGCATCCAACATTTCCACACCTTTTTTCCCAGTGTTTCAGAGATTTGTCTGGAAACAAGAGGGGCAATAGAACTCATATCTACCAGAATACTATCCGATCGCACACCCTCAATTACGCCGTGATCTCCCAAAACAACCTTCTCGACATCCGGCGAGTCCGGAAGCATCGTGATTTGATTTCCGATTTTGCGGCAACTTCCTTCGACGAATCTGCCGAATCAACCCTCAAAGAGACGAGCTCCTTAACCGGCACATCGTTCAGGTCATGAACAATTAAATCATAACCGGCTTTGACTAAATTCTTTGCCATTGGTTTACCCATAATTCCGAGTCCGATGAATCCAACTTTCACTTACTGACCTCCAAGTAGTTGATATTTCAAGGCAGTCCGCCACCCCCAAAGCTAATTGTCTATAGAAGGAGTTGCGTGCATATACCTGCTCGCCGATTTCGGCGTTGGGATTGCTACTATCGTCGGATCAAGAGCAGCGTATTAAATAGTATCAAATCACTCCTAGTTCGATGAGGATTTTTTTAAGCTCTCTTTTCTCCTCCGTACTCATGCGCCCTACCGGTCGCATACATGGCCCAACTTCAATACCTATAAGCTCAAGTCCCTCTTTAATAACTGTTGGGAAAGAGCCAAGAGAGAAAGCCATTCGCAATGGTGCAAGTTTAAATTGTGCCTCCAAAGAACCAGCCACATCCCCCGTGACATACTTATCATAGATATCTGCGACAAGTCGTGGAACAATATTTGCGCAAGCAGCTATTGAACCTTTCCCACCGTGACACAGACAAGCGTGAATGAGCGTGTCTCTACCGGCGAGCACATGAAATTCCTTCTTGCGGGTCCTCCGAATATACTCGACAGTTAGAGAGAAATCGCCGGTTGAGTCCTTTATGCCCACGATATTGGGAATCTCTGCAAGCCGCTCCACGGTGGCGGGACTGATTGTCACCCCGGTCTTGGGCAGGTTATTGTATAGGACCACTGGCAGATTCGTCGATTCGGCAATCGTCTTGAAGTGCTGATATAACTCTTCCTGAGTTGGCCGAATAAACATGGGAGTCAATATCGAAATAGCATCAACCCCGTTCTCCTGTGCAATTTGAGTAAGCTCTATGCATTCACGGGTGGTTATTCCCGCAGTGCCAGCGTATACAGGAATACGACCAGCCGTTTCTTCCACAGAAACCTGAATGATCCTTTTCTTCTCCTCTACGGTAAACCCATAAAACTCCCCTGTTGTTCCAAGTACAAAGACGCCATGACACCCGCCGTTGATCACATGGTTGATCAGTGTACGCAACCCTCCTTCATTTATCCCTTCTTCTGTAGTCAACGGTGTAACCACCGGTGGCACCACACCTAAAGGCTGGAATATCATACATGTCTCCTTTTATTCCCCGGATTGTTCACGGGCCAGGTCGGCTTCTTCCCTACAAGAACTTCATGAATCCCCTGAGCGGCTTGCAGGGCCATCCGAACCATACATTCGCTGGTCAGTGCTGCATTGTGTGGCGACACTAATACATTGTCTAATGCAAAAAGTGGATGATTCTTTCTAGGCGGCTCCTCAGCATAGACATCTATCCCTGCACCAGCTATTTCCCCTGTTCGCAGCGCGGCAACTAATTCGCGTTCGTCCACGATATCACCCCTTGATAGATTCAAAAGAAACGCTGTAGGCTTCATCAGTTTCAGCTCCCGCGACCCAATTAATCCTTTTGTGTCTGACAGGGATGGAACGTGTAACGAAATGAAATCTGCTTCGCGTAAGACAACGTCCATATCGTTCACTGATTCTACTTCAGGTGGGAAGTCTTCCCGACTCAAGAAAGGATCATATCCAATAATCCTCATTGACAGTCCATAGTATGCTTTTCTTGCTACCCAACGACCAATCCTTCCCAATCCCAAGATTCCCAAAACTTTACCATCGACATCAGATCCCTTCACTCGGTCCCGTATCTCAAAATCCCCTTCACGAAGTGCCCTATCACAAAGCACCAAATTCCGTGCAAGCGCTAGAATGAACCCTATGGTGTGCTCAGCGACCGTAGCCGCATTCGCTTCCGGAGTGTTGGTAACTATGATTCCAAGTTTTGTTGCACATTGCACATCGATGTTATCAACTCCGACACCATGCCTGGCTATAACCTTCAGGTTTCGACCAACTTCGAGCACTTCGGCCGGTATCCTTGCAGTCCTCGCAAGTATGGCATGGCACTCCTGTACATCGCTTTTCATCGCCTCGACCGTAGTTCCAGATCCCATCTTGATCTCATGTCCTTTTTCACGCAAATAGGCTTTACCCTCCTCAGCGACGTTCTGTGGAATTAGCACTTTGAATGACCCCATCACCTCTCCTCACCTATGTTTTAAACAAAGCATTATTAAAAATATAAAACCAGTCGTCGACCTGCACAGGCAACTCCGGTCATGGATCCATGAGCTATCCCCATTCGCGTTGGGTATGGCACCGTCAAGTTATATTGTGGCTTGCACTATCTCGTCTATCTCATCTTTGGTAAGAACCACGTATTGTTGATCCATGACTTTTTCCAGCATTTCTAAGGTCCAAACATCGTATCCAGGATTTTCGTTGAATATCCATTTTTCCATTACCGGTGTAATTACCACATTCGGGTCGTATCTCCAGCCAATATCAAATACCTTTTCTGGACTACGGCACATGAAAACAAGCTTGCCCTGATATTCACCATCCACCAAGTATACATTTAGACACGTATAAAAGATCTTGTATCCCTATCGACCCAAAGCTTTCTCTGCGTGCTTCTGAATAAAATCAGGGTGAACACTATAACGAATATTGATATGCATATGCGTTGTTGTAGGCTCATTTACTATTTTCAGCCCTTGAAAGAAGTTCTCTGACCTGAAGTAATCTTCTATAACAATCTCATCCTGGGCCGTAACTTCACGAAAAGAGAACTTACCATAAAACCGGTTAATATACCATCTGTTCCATATGCATAGATTACATCCCGCTTCTCCACCTTAAGCTGCCCTCAGCCCGACTCTATTATCAAACATCCAATGAAAATCAAAATGTGGTTTTTCACTGGGTTCGATGCCATGCAAGCTGCCCACATTCTCTTTAGGTGACACGTGATCAATCTTGCGAACCGAGGGCCATCCCAGGGCGCTAAAATAGTTCGTTATAATCTGTTCAATTGATTTCGGATGCACAGACATGACCACATAGGAGTGAATATGACATCCCTGCGGATCTGGATCCTGTAAGGCACCACAAAGCCGCCTCCAATGGTCAGAGGCACCGAAATACCGCTTGACTTCATCTATAACAACGTGTCGATCCATGCCAGAATACAGAATATGGCATGCAAGGGTTATCGCAAATACCTCCTCCTGA
>CAZKCQ010000036.1:0-15317 GCA_964551205.1 uncultured Spirochaetaceae bacterium | reverse complement strand
AGTTTCTCCCTTCCCTCCACCAGCTCCCGGATAAAGAACCACTTGCCCCTGGGGGATTGGCTCTCCCACATGCGCCCGTAGTACTGGTCGCACTCATCCACGCAGTAGCCGCAGGAGGAGCAGGCGTAGGCGTACCACACCACCTCGGGGGGGATGCCCTTGATCGGCCGGTTGCCGATGCGCTCCTCCAGCTTCACCTTGGACAGATTGCCGAGGGGTCGGAGCAGGCCCTCGAAGCGCATGGCCAGCCCGATCATCCCGGACAGCTTGCTGGCGAGCACCTTTCCGGGATTGAGAATTCCCGTCGGGTCGGTCCGGGCTTTAAAGGCCTTTAGAGCCTCCAGCCGCTCACGACCCAGGACCAAGGGCGCCTCACCCGCAAAATAAAGGCCCGTCGAATAGGCGCGGCCTCCGTGGCGCTTGGCCGTCTTGGCGACGGTCAGGTAGAGGGGGAAGGTCAGGCTGTAGCCCAGTCGGCGCTGATCCTGGGGAATGAAGCCGAGCAGCACGATCTCATCCCCGCGAACCCCCATCCCCTCCAGGGCCAGGGGCTGACGGATCTTCACCTCCAGTTCCTCCAGCACCGCGGCCAGGGCTTTCAGGGGAAGCACCGCTTCGGCGGGCACCACGGAAGGACCCAGCCGCTTGACCTTCATAATATGGAAGCGCTCGGCCCACTCGTGTTCGGCCAGTTCCCGGGACGGCATCTGTCCGCCCGAGTTCTTCACAACTTCAGCGATCACCTCCGCCACGGTGCCTCGACCGTTCGCGGAGGCTTCCTTGGCGTAGGCCAGCAGGACCAGGTACTTTTCCGGGAAGATCACCCGCTCCTCCACCGGATGATCGTGATGGGTGCGCAGAGGAGCCCGGTTGGACAGGCGCACCATGTCCGGATTGACGAAGGACAGGGACCAGATATCCATTTCCTCCAGAGAAGCAAAAAAACGAGCCATATCACGGGCCGTGTCAAAGGCGGCCAGGCTCACTTCCAGCTCCAGGGCCGGCATGGTCCTGAGGGTCACCTGCGTGATGAAACCGGAAATGCCTTCGGCATCGGCGACCATGGAGAGCTGCTCTCCAGAAATCTCTCTGACCGCAGCGTTGCCCAACACGACCCGGGCGGACACCACATTCTCGGCGAACCAGCCGTATTTCCAGGAGCCGAAACCGGCACCTCCCTGAGCCAGCCATCCGCCCACCGTGGAGGAGGGATACGAGGAGGGATACAACCGCAGGGTGAGCCCGTGCTTTTTCAGATACTCGTCGAGCTTCTTCCAGGAGATCCCCGGCTGGACCGTGACCTCCTCTTCCTTCAGCGACACGACCCCGCTCATCCTCACGAAATCCACCACCAGGCCGCCCTGGACGGGCAGAACCCCTCCGTAACCGGAGGTTGACTTTCCCCGTGGAACCAGGGGCACCTTCTCCCCGGCCGCCCACCGGACCAGGCCGACAACTTCCTCCTCGGAAACCGGCTGGACCACCCCGGCGGGCATGGTGTTGCCGAGGAAGGGCTTGACCAGACTCGGGAGTGATCCCACGTCGTGACTGTACATGCTCCTCTCACGCCGGGAAACGTTCACCCTGCCCGGCATAAGCTGTTCCAGAGTTTGGACCTGGACCGCGGTTGCAGCTCTCATGTAAAATCCTCCAATATGGCAGAGTTGTGATTGGTTTCAGCCCGCTGGCAAATATATTTCGAAAGTTTAATATATGGGTTTTTATAGATAAGGATATTACTATATAAATGGAATTCAATCAAGTGCTTCTCGAACCATTTTATCTTTGGTACGCGTTAAAATCCCGATCCCTAGCTTGCCGCAGGTCGGCGTGTTCAGACCAACCGGATATCGCCAGCAGCCGGAAAACGTAGTTGACAATAACTGTAAGGTATGATAACGGTATTTGAGACTCAGTCTCAAATACTCGATATGGCGCAAAGAGGAATCTACATGGGCGGAACCAAGAGGGATATTCGGGGGCTTCTGAGGGCACACGGCATTACCTGCTCCAATCCCCGCATCGCGATCACAAGCGTTCTGTACGAGCTCGGACTACACATCGACGCGGCGGAATTGCATCGTACGGCGAATCTCAGGGTTCCCGGAATCGGGCGGGCAACGATTTACAGGACTCTTCAGCTTCTGAGGGACAGGGGTTTGGTGGCCGAACGGGAGTTCGGCGATGGACTGCGGCGCTACGAGTTTCGAAGCGAATCTCACCACGACCACCTGATTTGCCTGGTTTGCGGGAGCATTCTGGAGTTCGAAGAGCCTTCCATCGAAGCCCTCCAAGTCCAGGTTGCCTCCCGGCATGGGTTCGAGGTGCTCCGCCACAGGTTGGAGCTTTACGGGCATTGCCGAAGCTGCCGGGAGAATGGCAAAAAGCTGGTCGATCGGCCGTTCACAGGAGTCTTGACGGGCCATCGGGCCGCAGAGGAATTACGGGAATGAGCGCTTGCCACGGCGGAAATACTGCGATCGCTGCCGGGAGCGAGAGAGGCGCAAACACCGGTCATGGTACGATAGTCCTGGTCGGATCTCCCAATGTCGGCAAGAGCGTTTTGTTCAACGCCTTGACCGGAGCGTATGTGACGGTATCGAACTACCCAGGTACGACTGTGGAGATTTCCCGAGGCCGCAACCGGAACTCCGGCGCGGTGGTGATCGACACCCCTGGGATGTACACGCTCCTGCCAATCACAGAGGAGGAGCGGGTGTCCCGTTCGGTGCTGTTCCGGGAAAATCCGCAGCAGATCGTCCAGGTCGTTGACGCGAAGAATCTGGAGCGGATGCTCGCTTTCAGTCTACAGCTCATCGAAGCCGGTCTGCCTCTGGTCGTTGTCGTAAACATGATCGACGAGGCAGACCGCATCGGTTTGAAGATCGATCTCACCCGCCTGGAACAACAGCTGGGCGTACCGGTTGCCGCTACAGCCGCGGTGTCCGGCCGGGGGATGCGGGAGCTCGTCGAGCTGCTGTTCGACGCAAAGGCCGGAGCGCCGGGCAAGTGGGAAGCGGGGTCCCTGCGTTATGATGAAGCATTGGAGCGTTCGATTCGAAAACTGGAGGATTCGCTGTGGGCAGAGTATCCGCTGTCCGGACGAGCCATTGCTTTACTGCTGCTCCAGGGGGATGAGGAGATGGAAGCCCTGATAAGGGAGCGGGATCCCGAATGCATCGAGCTGGCGCGGGCCGCCGCCGCCTGCCTGAAACAGCAGAACGGTCAGCATATCGGCTACAGAATCAACCTCCGTCGTCAGGCAGAAGCCCGCCGCATTGCCGACCGGGTTACTGTCAGATCCCCGAAGGCACGCACCGGTTTTGCCGAGAGGTTGTCCCGTATAATGATTCACCCTCTGACCGGCATACCGATCCTGCTGTTGATTCTGTACTTCGGACTGTACCGTTTTGTGGGAGTGTTCGGGGCGGGCACTCTGGTTGACTTCCTCGAGGGCAGGGTGTTCGAAGGCTGGCTCAATCCCCTTGCCGGCCGGCTCTTCGAACGAATTCTGCCGTGGCCTCTGGCACGGGAGTTATTCGTCGGGGAGTTTGGACTGATAACCATGGGACTGCGCTACGCCGTGGCCATCATTCTGCCGATCGTGGGAACTTTTTTCCTGGCTTTTTCGATCCTCGAAGACAGCGGCTACTTTCCCCGCCTGGCCCTGCTCGTGGACCGGATATTCAAACGGCTCGGATTGAACGGACGGGCGGTGATCCCCATGATTCTGGGGTTCGGCTGCGACACAATGGCTACTATCGTTACGCGCACCCTGGAGACAAGGCGGGAGCGGGTCATCGCCACCCTGCTCCTGGCACTGTCGATCCCCTGCTCGGCTCAACTAGGAGTGATGCTGGCGGTGCTGTCGTTGTATCCGGCGGGTTTGCTCATCTGGGCCGTCGTGATCGCCGCTGTCTTCCTTCTGGTCGGTCTGCTATCTGCAAAGCTGCTTCCCGGAAGCCGGCCGAACTTCTACATGGAGTTGCCTCCGCTGCGTCCGCCCAAGATCGGCAATGTTCTGATCAAGACCTACACCCGCATGCAGTGGTATCTTCTGGAAGTCATCCCGCTGTTCCTGGCCGCCAGCTTGATTCTTTGGGCGGGAGATGCCACCGGTTTGTTCGAAACCCTGGTACGCGTCCTGCGGCCCCTGGCAGCCTGGCTCGGGCTGCCGGCGGAAGCGGCGCGGGTGTTCATCTTCGGGTTCTTCCGCAGAGACTACGGGGCGGCCGGCCTGTACGACCTTCAGGCGGCCGGCCTGCTGAGCCCGGGGCAAATTGTCGTGGCGGCGGTGACCCTGACCCTATTCATCCCCTGCGTGGCCCAGCTGGGTGTGATGATCAAGGAGCGAGGTTGGAAGACAGCCGCGGGCATTACCGCCTTCATCGTCCCCTTTGCCTTCGCTGTTGGCTACGGGGTGCGCTGGCTGATGCGACTGTTGGGAATGGTAGCTTGATCTGCTCTTTCTGTTCGCTGGTGTTCGGAATCGAGGAGAGCCGTTCAGCCTGCAGCGGCTGCCCCCTGGGACGGCTGAACGGTGGCGGTCGCCCCTGCAAATTCGCACGCTGCCCCCGCTGCGGCTTCGAAAATCCGGTCGAGCCCCTGTGGCTCAGGACGCTGCGAGAGCGGCGCCACAGGGGCAGCGGAAACTCCCATGAAGCAACTCGATCATGTTGATCATGCAGAAAATCTTTGAATGAATGGGGAACACTTCGTTGGATACCGAATACCCGAGTGAGGAAGCGTTGGAGTCGGCCTGGAAACTCTCCGTGGAAGCGGGCTTGGGGGCCATCCCTCTCCAGCGGCTCGGGCTGGATATGGGGAGCCCGGTCCTGCAGGATCTGGAGGAACGGGGACTGGTGAGCGTGAACAACGGACGGTTCTCGCTGACGGAAGCGGGTGCATCCAGCGCGAAAAGCATCGTGCGCCGCCATCGATTGGCCGAACGGTTGCTGACCGACGTCATTGACCTCAAGGGTACCGACAGCGATCTGTCCGCTTGCCGCCTGGAGCATCTTCTGTACAGAGAACTCGAGGAGAAAATCTGTACTCTTCTCGGACACCCTGCCCTCTGCCCCCATGGTCAGCCGATCCCACCTGGCGCATGCTGCACTGACCGCCGCAACAGCGATTTACGTCTGATCGCCACCGTGGCCGATCTCAAAGCGGGACAGGAGGGAAACGTAGCCTACCTGCACAGCGAGGATGGGGCGAGGATCCAGAAGCTGATGGCCATGGGCGTTTTCCCGGGCGCCTCCTTGCGCTTGATCCAGCGCCGGCCGTCATTCGTCTTCCAGGTAGGGCATTCCCAAATCGCAGTGGACGAGGAGATGGCCAGCAGCATCTTCGTGCGCGTCTAGAGGACGCCGGGCAAACACCGACAAGGCCCGGTGTTCTTGATCGCTGCGGTAAAAACGGTGTATAAACTTCAGAGCTGATCGACATGTTTGCCGAGCACATTCTCACCAGGTATATGCGGGCCCGCATGCGCAAAGCGATGAGGTTCCGTTCCGCGCCTTCCGCCTTCGGCTGGAATCCCCCAAGACAGGCAGCCGACGGACCGATCCTGCTCTATCTTCATATACCCTTTTGCGATCAGCTGTGCCCCTACTGCTCCTTCAACAGGATAAAGTTTGACGCGGCACTGGCCAAAGAGTATTTCGACTGCCTGCGCAGGGAAATTTTTATCTACGACCGGCTTGGCTATCGTTTTGACTCCGTCTACGTCGGCGGGGGGACACCGACAATTCTGCCCGGCCAGCTGGAATCTACCCTCCGGCTGGTAAAAAAATTGTGGCCCATCGAACATATCTCTACCGAGACCAATCCGAACCACCTTACTCCGGAAAACCTGGATTTGCTGCGCGAGCTCGGTGTGAACCGATTGTCGGTCGGTGTGCAGAGCTTCAACGATCGGGTGTTGCAAGATATCGGACGTTACCAGAGATACGGCTCGGGAACGCAAATCCGGCAGCGGCTCAGGACAGCCCGAGGAGTCTTCGAAACCCTCAATATCGACATGATCTTCAATTATCCCACGCAGAGTGACCGGATGCTGCTCGAGGATCTGGAAGCGGCGAAAGCGATCGAGGCTGATCAGATCACCTTCTATCCGCTCATGTCTGCGAAAGCGAGTGAGCACAGCGGCAACGGCCTGGGCCAAAGGAGACAGGAGCGAACCTTCTACTGCCTGATCCGACGGGAGCTGGCGGATGCCTATACCCCATCCTCGGCCTGGTGCTTTACCCGCAAGGAGCTCAACAGCCGGGGGGGAGCAAATTTGATCGATGAGTACATAGTGGTTAATGACCAGTACGCCGGTCTAGGTTCCGGCAGTTTTGGATATATCGAGGGAACTCTTTACTCCAATACGTTCGCGATTTCACAGTACATCGATCTCCTGCACAGGGGAATCCTGCCTATAGTCGCAAAAAAAGTATTTTCCAGGCTTGAACAGATCCGCTATGACTTCCTGATGAAACTGTTCGGCGGTTCCCTCAACCGCAGCTACCTGGAGGGGAAATACAGGGGCATGGCCATCCTGCACGTATGGAAGGAGCTGCTGTTCTTCATTCTGGCAGGGGCGATCAAGGTGAAGAACAACGAAATCACTCTAACCGACAAAGGATACTATCTTTGGGTGGTTCTGATGCGGGAGTTCTTCACGGGAGTAAACATCTTCCGTGAACACTGCCTGTCCCTGAACGGCACAAGGGCGGCAGCAGGCGCAGAGCTCCAGCCGCACACCAATTAGCCGACGGCACCTTCAGTTCCTGCTCAGCAGCTCATCGACTTTTTGAAGAAGAACGTCGGGAGCCACGGGTTTTTCGAGAAAATCCTGCACGGGCATCCACTCCGGGTCTATATCGTTCGAGGAAAAATCCATGGGGAACTCCTGATTGATCGCCGTTAAAAGAATCACGGGAAGATCTCTGAGCTCGGGTGTGCTGCGTATCTCTCTGGCCAGGTCAAAACCTCCCGCCGGATTTTCCGGAAACATCACATCCAATATGAGCAGGTCAGGCTTCTGTTCCATCAAGATCGCAACCGCCCCTTCCGTGTCGTCGCGGGTGCTCGTCTGGTGACCTGCACTCTTCAATATCAAGGATAGATCCTCCGCCAGATCCAGGTCATCGTCGATTACCATTATCTTCGCCATTTCTTGTCCTCCTGCTCACCTTTCGCCATGGTATGGAATGTATACTTTAAAGGTCGTTCCCCGCCCCTCTTCGCTTTCGACTCTGATCTTCAATTTCAGATTCTGGGCGATCTCCCCGACAATGGACAAGCCCAGACCCGTGGAGTTACGGTTGAATCTGGCCGCTTCCTTGGTGCGGTAGTACTCTTCGAAAATATGGGGAAGAGCTTCCGGCTTTATGCCGATTCCCCTATCCGATACCGACAAACAGACCGCAGCGTTTTCGATCGCAGCCGCCACGGCTACCTCGCCGCCTTCATGAGAATAGTATATGGCATTCGCGATGAGGTTTGAACAAAGGATGGCCAGTTGTTCAGAGTTGCCCCGCACGGTGATTCCCGGCACACGATTGTCAAGCCGGACTTCCCTGCTCTGGGCCCTCTCGGTCAACTCCGTTATGACCCCGTCGATGCATTTTTTCAGATCAACCGTCTCCAGTTTTATCTCCTTCACTCCCCGCGACCTCAGGTCGCCGAGAATAAGAATGTCGCGAATCCGCTCCCGAAGCGTCTGAGCCCTCTGGTCGATTCGCTCGATGATCGTCTTGACCTCCGGGCTCAACGTGTCCCAATGCTGGTGCTTCATGACCTGGATGTTGCTTTCGATTCCCGCGAACGGAGCCTTCAGATCATGAGTCGTCAGCAATACCTGCCTGGTTTTCTCAGCATCCGCTTCGATGAGCCGCTCATTCGCGATGCTCAGCCTCTGGTCCCGGACACGCACCGCTTCGGACAACGAGGAGACCATATACCATTCGACAAACCAGACGAACACGGCGGAAAGCGCGAACACGACCCGCAGGGGCGCCGTATTTTCCCACATCCCCGCTCCGGAAACCAGGATCCCAGGGGCAACCCAAATCCCGGTAATCTCGATGATCACGCTGGTGCAATAAAATACCGCGGAAATCACAGTCACCAGCAGACTCTCCCTCTTGGGGAAGAAAATGCAGGACAGGGTAATATGGAACAGATAGGTAAAGGGGATAAAGGTGTAGGTGCTGCCGATCATATGAACCAGGAAGGTCAACACGATCAGATCGGATACGATCTGCAGCCAGAGGTTGGTCTTGATCAAGGTGATCGTTGATTCGGATTTCAAACTCCGGGCAAAAAGGAAAAAGAAAAGATTTGTGCCGATCAACACACCCGCCAGGATCCAAAGCCCACGGAACGGAAGCACCAGCCCCTTGGACAGCAATAGCCCTGCAAAAAACCTGCCGAGCAGGCCGACCAACGCAAAAACAGCCACGACAATCCAGCGGAAGGTCATAAACCAGAAAGCGTTCCTCAACAACACTTGCTTGTCCAAACCGCTCGTGTCGTAGGGCTTGGTGGTCTTGGTCGGCTGTGGGGACAGCTCAAAACTTTTCATGTACCGTTGCGGACAGACGACCTAGAAATAGTTCATGGCGATCATTTTTTTCAGCATCACGATATCCCGTTCTTCGATCCGGATAACGCTTTCCAGCAGCTCCGTGGCCTCTTTGGGAAGGGGCTGGTACAAAATGGATTTGTACAGATTCACCAGCTGTTCATCGTAGGCTACCGCAGCTTCCAGGACGTCCTTTCCTTTGACCTGATCGGGTGGCTTCTCCATGATATGGAAATCTTTTTCAGGGTGAAACTCGACGTCATGTTTGAGCTTGATGCCCCGGACACGGGTAACTCCGGCGGCACTGACGTTATCCAGCGCTTCCTGCAGATGCCGCCGATGACGGCTCAAATAGTAGGTGAGCAGCCTGACCCCGTTATCCTGGGATTGATCCCGCAAGGCCGCAAAGTAGCGCTCGAGTTTGTCTTCAAACTCCTGGGCTCTATCCAATAGGTCGGCAATGTCTACGATCATTGGCAATTCACCTCCATGAGCAGGCCCGTGCCGGCTCTCCGATATTGTCAAATTTAGAATTTGTCGTAGAAGATATCCTCGTCTCGAAGGCCCTTGTCCTTTAACACTTCAGTTACGGCTTCGATCATGGGCGGCGGTCCACAGAGGAAGGCCTGTCTGCTCTGTTGGATCGGCAGTCGCTTGTCTACCGACAGGTGGATGAACCCGGTGTCTCCATCCCACTTCTCATCCTCCTCCAGGGGATCGGAAAGACCGTACACGACTTTGAAGTTCGGATGCTTCTCCGCCAGCTTCTTGAATTTGTCGAGATAAAACACGTCGTTTGTCGTGCGGCAGCCGAAGAACAGCCAGCAGGGACGGTCCGGCCACCTCCGATAGATGGTATGGATGATATTGGAGATCGGAGCCATGCCGGCTCCTCCACCTACGCAGATGACCGCTTTGCCCGAGTCCTCGGAAAGCCGGAATTCCCCGAAAGGTCCGGTGAAGATCACCTCGTCCCCCTGTCTCAAATTGTGGATATAGGTGGAGGCGATCCCTCCCGGCACCAGCCTGACAACCAGCTGAACTTTGCGTGTTTCATAGGCCGGTGAGCTGATCGAGTAGGCGCGAAACACCGGACCATCCGGGCCGGGTGCCAATATTTGTATATACTGGCCCGGGCGCTGCTTGATTTCCTCAGGTTCGATCAACTCCAGGTTTACCTCTCTGATATCGTGGGTGAGCTCGCGGATCAGGGAAACCCGGGATTTGAACTCCCGAACGTTCAACAGATCCTCGGATAACTTGAGCTCCATCGGTTGCTTGATCTTGACCTGGCAGGCCAACCGTACCCCCGCTTTTACTTCCGAGCGATTGATATAGGGGGTTTCAGTGGGAAGCAGAGGACCCCCTCCCTGCATGACGATCACTTTGCAGTAGCCGCAGGAACCTTTTCCTCCGCAGGCTGAGGGGATAAACACTTTGTGCTCGTACAGGGCGGCCAGAAGTGTCCCGCCGCCGTCCTGTTCGAACTCCACCGATCCTTCATTGATCCGTACCAGGCAGGAACCATAGTTCACCAGATATCGTTCGGCGATCAGAAGCGCAACTGCCAAAATCAGAAAGATACCGGTGGTCACCGCCAGCGCCAGTATTGCAGCAATCATATCGACGCCAATCCTTTACTGTAGACTCATCATTCCGGCGAAACCCGTGAAAACCATCGCGATCACCCCGGCGATAAGCATGACCGCTCCGGTTCCCCTCAGAGCAACCGGAACGTTGGAATATCCCATTTTCTCTCTCAACCCCGCCATCAGCGCGATAGCCAGCGCCCAACCCAGACCGGCGCCCAGACCAAAGGTTAGGGATTGCATGAAGTTGTACTTCCGCAGAACCATAAACAGAGAGGCTCCGAGAATGGCGCAGTTTACCGTGATCAGGGGCAGGAAAATTCCCAGGGCATAGTAGAGCTGGGGGCTGAATCGCTCCACGAACATCTCCACGAACTGAACGAAGGCGGCAATGACAGCGATGAAAATGATGAAGCTGATGAACTCCAGGTGCAGCGGGAGAAGCACAAAATGATAGATCAGGTAGTTGATGGCGGTGGTGAAGGTCATCACGAAGGTCACGGCCCCGCCGAGCCCGATCGCGGTGGAGATGCGGTTCGAGCACACTAAAAACGAGCACATCCCGAGAAAACTGGCGAAGAGGATATTGTTGGTAAAGATGGAGCCGATGAACAGAGCCAACAGGGGTGTCGGGTTCATTTGCCTGCCTCCGCTTGTTTGGGCGGATTGATGAAGTTGAGCACCCAGATGAGGAAACCAGCCATGAAGAAAGCTCCAGGCGCCATGATGAACAGAATATTGCGTTGGTACCACTGCGGTGACAGCACGGTGTAGCCCAGGATCGTGCCGAAACCGATGAGCTCCCGGAACAACGCGATCAACACCAGGATAAGCGCGTAGCCGATTCCGTTGGCGATTCCGTCCACCAGAGACGGGAGGGGGGGATTCTGGATGGCGAAAGCTTCCGCCCTGCCCATCACGATACAGTTGGTGATTATCAGAGCGACGTAGGGCCCCAACTGCTTGGACATATCCCAATAGAACGCCTTCAGAAACTGATCGAAGAAGATCACGAAGGTAGCTATGATGGCTACCTCGGCGATCATGCGGATTCTTCTAGGGATCGAGTTTCGCAGCAACGATACGATCAGGTTGGACATCGCGGTCACAAAGATCAATGCAAATCCCATGACCAGGGCGTTTTCAACCTTGGTGGTTATGGCCAGAAAGATACAGATACCCAACACCTGGTAGGTGACCGGATTGGTCCTGTACACGCCGTCTTTCACTATTCCCAGGTAGTTCACCCGAGAAACGGGCAGCGCCGTGGATTGCCGACTTTGGGAATCACTGGACATGGCTAGATTTCTCCTTTAAAAGCTCTTTGGCCAGATTATCGAGAATCACCTGCACCCGCTCAGAGGTCATGGTCGCGCCGGTAATGCCGTCAACCGAGTTGATCTGCGTCGATCCACCCGGTTTGGTGATCCGGAAACCGGGATCCCCTCCGGCGGATACGATACGCTTACCCACGAATTGATCCTGGAACCACTTCGCGCCGATCTCCCCACCCAAACCGGGGGTCTCCTGCTGATCGAAGAAGCGAATCCCCCGAATCGTGGTGAAATCCGGCTCCAGGGCCAAAACTCCCCGAATGGGGCCCCACAGGCCCGTGCCGGAAAAAGGAACGGCTACGGCGATCGGCTTGGCCTGGGAGAGCGAAGAAGGTATGTATTCGTATACGGTCCGCTTACCCTGCTGGTCCACGCGAATGTTTTGTTCAAATACTTTGAGCAGCTCCGAGGAGCTCACACCCTGCCATCCCGGCACCCCGAGGGCGGAGAGGTAGTTGCGAACCTCCTCGGCCCTCTCATTGGCCTGCCTGTAGGGAGCGGTCAGCTGGCTCACTCCGGCGAGGACCAAGGCGCAGATCAATCCCAAAACCCCGGCGAAAATGAGGGTGCGCATATTATCCTTCACGGGCGTACCTCCGCATCCGGGCACGTATCACCACCTCATCGATCAACGGCGCAAAGATGTTGCCCAGAAGAATGGCGAACATCACCCCCTCTACAAATCCGGAGAAGGTGCGGATGAGCACCGTGACCGCCCCGATCAATATTCCGTAACCCCACTTGCCCGCTTGCGTTACCGGTCCGGAGACGGGGTCCGTGGCCATGAAGAAGGTGCCGAACAAGAAACTTCCCGCCAGCAGGCTGAACCACAGGGGCGCGACCAGCTGCGGGGCGGCGGCGCGAAGAACCGCGTTGAAAACCGTAAATGACAGGATGATGGCGAGGACCGTTCGCCAACTGGCCACACCCACGACCAGGAGGAAAATCCCTCCCAGAAGGATCGCCAGAGCCGAGGTTTCTCCGGCGCTGCCGAGCACCCGACCGAGAAACAGATCCAGCGGAGCGGTCCAAACACCGCCTTTTGCCGCAACCAGGGGTGTGGCCGAGGTAACCGCATCCCCCGCGGACCGGGCGATCGGCATGAGGATCCTCCCCCACCCCCCGGCGGCGGGCTCGATCCAATGGGAGGTCATGGCCGCCGGATATCCCAGGGCCAGGAAGAGCCGGCCGACCAGAGCCGGATTGAAAAGATTCCGCCCGGTTCCTCCAAACACCTCCTTTCCCACCAGAACGCCGAACAGGATTCCCACCGCCGCGATCCAGAGGGGCAGCCCGGGAGGGAGAATCAGCGGAAAGATGAAGCCGGTGACTAGGAATCCCTCATTTACCTCCTCTTTACGGAGGACCGCGAACACCACCTCTACAGCGCCCCCAACCACATACGACACGACCAGCAGCAGCAGCACCCGCCAGCCGAAAAAGTAAACCGAAGCGATAAGGCAGGGTGCCAGAGCGGTGATGACCAGGGACATATAACGCTTGACGTCCAGAGGATCCCTGAGGAAGGGCGGCTGCTCCACTTTCAGCGGCGCGGCGAACAGGAAGTTGTCCATCGCCTGAAAGATGTTGTGAAACCTGGAAAATCTGCCGTTTTCCTCGAAATGCGGTCTGACTTTGTCCAAAATGCGCTTGAATATTTTCATCGTCCTACTCGCCCTTTCCAGCGGTTTCCATGGCTTCTTCCCGTTCGGCCTGCAGCAGTGCTTTCGCGTCCAAGAATTGCTGGAGAAGCTCCAGCTTTGACGGGCATACATGACTGCACAGTCCGCACCCGACGCAAGCATTGAGACCGGTCTTCTGCGCCTCTTCGTACAGCTCGCGGTGGATGTACCTGTGCAGAACCTGCGGAAGGATTCGAGCCGGACAGACAGTCTCACAGGCGCCGCAGGTAATGCAGGGGCGTCGCTCGCCCCGCAGGGATGTGGAAATCCTGCGGTCCTTCCCCCCGAAAAGGGAGGAGACGAAGGTGCGGGAATAGGAGGTGCGGTCAAATCCGGGTCGCAGGAAGCTCAAGAATTCTCGATCGGTTACTTCGGGGAGGAAGAAAAAGCCGTCGTCGTCGTAGCGCACCCCCTCTTCGGGGGAATCGACCGCAGCGCCCGTGAAAATCCCGCCGCGCAGGATCCGCACCGGGCGCTGATCTGAAGGCTCGGCAAAAACGCTGATCGGCGTGCCGACCCGGGCCAACAGGTGCCGGGGATTCGTCTGCCCCGGACCGGAGGCGACCACTACTCTCTGGTGCACCGGCAGACCATCGGCCAGGCAGCCCCCCACGGCTTCTATTCCCTGAACATCGGTGATCCAGACCTTGCTGTGCCCGGTGATCGAGGCTTCTTTCTTTCGCAGCATCTGCAGCAGCACGCGGGGATTCTCCACCGGATAGAGCAGCGGCACCGGGCGGAAGCGGATCCAGGCGAAGCCGGCAAGATCGGAAACCATCATCCGGGCGATTGGATCCCGGACCTCCGTCAAAACGATGTAGATCACCCCGTAGTCGGCCATCAGCCGGGGCAGAAACTTGATTCCCTCAACGATCCGGTTCCAGGAGCGTCGGAGGATCACCTTGCCCCGGGCACGGAACGGCTCACTGATGACCACATTAACCACGATGGCCTGAGGAAGCTCATCATCCCCCGCCGTCGGTGCGCCTCCGGTTTCAGAGCTCCAGAAAAAGGGCCAAACTCCGCCTTCGGACAGTGCTTTGACGGTCTGCGTTCGGCTCACCCGCTCGGGGCGGTACCCCGTTCCCGGCTTTACCTCCGCCTGCGGGTTCTCGAGGACCGCGAACGGGCCGTCCGCCAGGCGTACGGTGCCGGCTGCCGGCGCCGGTAAACAGAGCCGATGCCCCACCTCGTCGCTCTCCGCCAGGGGTTCGCCAAACTCCACCCGCTGCCCGTCGGTGACAACAGGTTTGTAGCCGATCCCGCCCAGCCGGAGATCTATCGACAATCTCTGGGGGAGAGCCACCTCATCGACAACGCTCGATGGTCTTCCGACGATTCTTGGTAAGTAACCTCCATGAAATTTCATCTCTCCGCCTTACTACTCAATGTTAGGGTACGGTTCGTATATCAGGCCGCAATTCGCCATTTGTATCACGAAATTATAAGGCTCGAACCTGAGCGCGTCAATCATAATTATTGGCAATAAATTTATTGGCGCTTGTTGAGTCGATGAAGTTGTGATAGGTTTGGTTACTTAACCAAAATGGTAGTAATAGGTGAGCCGGACAGTGGCCAAGATAGTCATAATTGACGACGATCTCGATATACTGGAAAGCACCGGGGCGCTGTTGGAGAGCGCCGGATTCCAGATACACTCAGTCGATTCCGTCGAAGAAGGATTGGCGATGATCGATGGACTCTCGCCGGACCTCGTGTTGCTGGATCTGCTGTTTCCCGAAGACCCGTCAGCGGGATATAGGACCGCTGGAGCGATAAAGGAGAAGTATCCGGATCTGCCGGTGTTCGTGCTGACTTCTATCAACAGAGAATATGCGCTGGATTTTAGCAGAGATGATCTTCCGGTTGACGAAGTTTTGACAAAACCAGTTAGAATCGAACACCTCGTTGAATTGATACACCGGTACATTTCGTGATAACAAATACTCACACCCCCGGTGAGGTCTTAATATAGTGAAAGCGTTATATAAATTTTTCAAATCGGCAAAGCTGGCGGTCATCATAATATTAATCATCGCGGTTCTTTCCATCATCAGCACACTGATCCCACAGGGAAGGGATGCGGCCTTCTACTTCCACACCTACGGCGCCTTCTGGGCCCAGGTCATCCTGACCC
>CAZKCQ010000035.1:0-15591 GCA_964551205.1 uncultured Spirochaetaceae bacterium | reverse complement strand
CTGTTCGTGAAATGGCTGAAAGAGCTCGATCTGGAGATCACCGTCGATGAGATGGGCAACATCTTCGGCCGCCGACCGGGAAAAAACAACGATCTGCCTCCGGTGATGGCCGGATCCCACATCGACAGCCAGCCCAAAGGGGGACGCTTCGACGGCATCCTCGGAGTGATGGGCGCCCTCGAAGTGATGCGGACCCTCCACGAGAACAAGATCGAAACCGAACATCCGGTGATCATCGTAGACTGGACCAACGAGGAGGGTTCCCGCTTCGCTCCGGCCATGGTCGCCTCCGGAGTATGGGCCGGCGCGCTGGAACGGGACTGGGCCTATGCCCGCACCGACATCAACGGCAAGAAGCAGGGAGAGGAGCTGGAGCGTATCGGCTACAAAGGCAAAGAGCCGGCAAAGAAGTGGCCGGTCCATGCCTACTTCGAGTACCACATCGAGCAGGGACCGATGCTCGAACGGGAGAAGAAGACGATCGGTGCGCCCAAGGGGATCCTCTGCCTGCACTGGTACGATATCTACCTGGAAGGAGAGGCCAACCAGGTCGGACCCACCCCGATGGAGGGTCGCCACGATGCCCTGTGCGCCGCCGCGGAAATGATCCTCAAGGTCAACGAGCTGCCCGACCGCATGGGCGGCAACATGGTGGCCACCGTGGGAGAGATCCAGAACTACCCCAACTCCCGCAACATCATCCCGGACAAGGTGCACTTCACGGTGGATATCCGCTCCTGGGACGACGACCATGCCCTGAAGGCCTGGGAGCTGGTCAAGAAGGACTTCCAGGACATCGCGGGCAGGAGGGGCTGTCCCATTCGCATCGAAGAGACCTGGCGCGTCGAGCATGCGCCCTTCGACCAGAAACTGGTGCAGATGGTCATGGACAGCGCCAAGGAGCTGGACTACTCCTACCTGCACATGGTCAGCGGCGCCGGCCACGACGCCAGCTATATGAACCAGATCTGCCCCACGGCGATGATCTTCGTTCCTTCGATCGGCGGCCGCAGCCACGTAGAGGTTGAAAAAACCACCTGGGAAGACTGCGAGGCCGGAGGCAATGTGCTCCTGCACTGTGTTTTGAAGACCGCTGGTGAGGCGTAGAGGGACCACCGGCTCCGGCAAAGCGCTCGTGAGGGCTACTCGCCCACCCGGATAATTTCCTCCCAATCGTAAACAGCCCGGGTCTTCTGCCCCGGTTCCACGATCAGGAACTCCTCCGGGCTCCAGGAACCTTCGACCAGCTGCTGGATGAGCCGGATGTCCCCTTCCACTCGAAGGAACTGCCTGCCCTCCTTCTCCGCGTTTTCCCGACACAGGGAGGCGTACTCCTCCCGGGAGGTTTCGGGCACGTCGATGTAGATAACCCTGTCGTCCGTATGGGCATCCCTGGACAGGGTCAACGTCTCCATAATGTACCTGGCATTCTCCTCCCCGTACTGAGCCACGAAATCCTCGTAGCTCCTGTCCAGACCGAGGAGCCGGCCGGTGTCCCCGTCATGGAGGTAGGAGTCCCCCCGCTCCATGTATCCCGCCGAGCTGAAAGGCCGGCTCGGGTTGTCGGAGAACAGCTCCTTGAAACGCTGCCTGGAGCCCAGATAGATCGTGCAGCAGTCATGAGCCCGGGGAAGCACGAGCCGGGTATTGCGGGCTTCCAGCTTGACCGTGGCGTTGCCGCACAATCCGTAGGCCAGCAGGATGGCATCGTAAGGTGTTCCGTTTCCGGCGCTGCGATCGATTTTCTCCTGCAGCAGAAGACGCAACCGGTCGCTGTCCTCGTGCTGCCCCTTCTCGGTGAACTCCACGTCCACGGTGTGGGGTGTGCGGGCGATGCAGTAGCTGACTTCCCTGGTCAGAACATCACAGGCGATAAGCTTAAAATACATGACCGAATCTCTCAGGATATAAACATACCCGTTTTTTCACCGCCTGCCAATACTCCAATACCACACCGGCTTGACCCGCCGATGCGGGGGGCATATGCTTCGTAAATCATGAAGATCTACCACGGCAGCATCGTGACCTGCGACCGGCAAAACCGGGTGTTCGAATACCTGATCGAAAAAAACGGCCGCATTCTCCATGTCGGGGATGAACTGCCCCCGGAGCTCGCTCGCCCGGGCGCAAGGGTCGAGCTGGGAGAGCGGGCCCTCCTGCCCTGCTTCGGGGACGCTCACCTGCACTTCTCCAACTGGGCCCTGGTGGCTACGGTCTTCTTCGATCCCCGGGAGGCGAAGGATTTCGAGGAGCTGGGACAGATGATCAGGGAGTTTTCCCGGCAGGACAGGAGCTCGAAGATCCTGGCCGGCTTCGGCTTGTCCCAGCACAGCCTGGAGGAAAAACGGCTGATCACCCGGGAGGAGCTGGACGGATTCGAAAGAGACCGCCCGGTGTACCTGATCTGCTACGACGGTCATTCCGCTGTGATCAACAGCAGAATGCTGGAGATATTCCCGGAGGCGATCAAACGGACCCACGGCTTCGACGGTGACAACGGTCACGTGTTCCATGAAGCCTACTACAGGGCCACGGACCACGTCACCAACACGATACCGCCGCTGAAACTCGTAAAGAGCATCATCAACGGCTACGACCTGCTCGCCAAGAACGGGATCGGCATGATCCATCCGGTGGAGGGGATTGGCTTTCCCAAGGACCTTGACGTTGGCATAGTCAGCTTTGTCGCCAGGGCTCAGGCCCGCAAAAACCGCTTCAACACCCGCCTGTTCTTCCAGACCATGGACACGGACAAGGTACTGCGGCGCAGACTGCCGCGGATCGGGGGCTGCTTTGCCACGGCCCTGGACGGCTGCTTCGGCCGCTGCGACGCCGCCCTTAACGAACCCTACTCCCACGATCCCGGCAACAGGGGAATCCTCTTTTACCCGGATGCGGAGGTGACCCGGTTCGCCAAACGGGCCAACCAGGCGGGGCTGCAGATCGAGTTCCACACCATCGGGGATGCGGCCGTCGATCAGGCTCTCAAAGCTCTGGAGGCGGCGCTCCAGGATCATCCCCGGGAGGAGCACAGGCACACGATCATCCACGCCTGCCTGATTTCTCCCGAGAACCTCGACAGATGCGCCAGGCTGGGCATCAGCATCACCCTCCAACCGGGATTCTTGAACAGCCCTCTGGAGCCGCCCGAGTATCTGGAACAGATCCTCGGGGATAGGGTGCGAACATCTTCACCCCTGCGCACCATGGTGGATCTGGGGATCCACGTAAGCGGCGGATCCGACGCGCCGGTCACACCCCCCGATCCGATCGCCGGTCTCTACGGCGCCTGCAACCACCCCTACGATCCGGCCCAATCCCTCACCATCCCCGAGGCTCTGCGCATGTTCACCTACGAAGTGGCCTGGACGAGCTTCGATGAACAGGAGCGGGGCACCCTGGAAAAGGGGAAAATAGCCGACATGGTGGTGCTGAACCGCAATCCCCTGGAGATGAAGCCGCGGGATCTGGGCGGGCTCCAGGTGGAACAGCTGTACCTCCGCGGCAAGCCCTACAAAGCCGGGATGGGGCTGCCGGACATGCTTTGGAGCTCCCTGACCGCAGGCAGGGTCAGAATTTAATGACTTCGCGAGAGAGGGTCAGGAAAGCACTGAACTTCGTGGAAGCCGACAGGGTTCCCATCGATCTGGGCTCCACTTACGTCTCCACGGTCACGGTGCAGGCCTATCGGAAGCTGCTGGAACATTTGGGATTGGCCTTCCCGATCAAGTTGGAAAACCTGGCCGGCCAAACCGCCATCATCGACGAAGCGATCCTTCAGATGTTCGAGGTTGATTTCCGAGCGGTTCGACCCGGAGCGCCACAAAGCGGTGATCCTCAACCGACTCAGGATGAACAGGGCAGCTCCTACACGGATGGGTGGGGAATCCGGCGACGTATGCCTCCGGATGGTTTCTATTATGACCTGGTTCAGTCTCCCCTGGCCGAGGCCGACCTCCAGGGCCTGAAAGACTATCCCTTCCCCGAACCGGAGCAGATCTCATCAACCGGCGCCATGGCGGCGGAGGCTCAGGCGTTGTCCACAGAAAACGAGTATGCCGTGGTCGGCGATTTCGCCATGCTCGGCATCTTTGAAATGGCCTGGTTTCTGCGCGGTCTGGACAACTTCATGATGGATCTGATCACCAACCGAACCTTCTGCGAGCTCCTGCTGGATCGCCTGGTCGAGATCAAGTGCCGGCTGTACGATCGCTACCTGAAAGAGGCAGGGCCCTACCTCGATGTGGTGACCATGGGCGACGACATTTCCGGCCAGAGAGGCCCTCTGTTCGATCCGGCCATCTACCGTGATATGATCAAGCCGCGCCATGCCGCTCTGATCCGTTTCATCAAGCAGCGCACCCCGGCCAAGCTGTTCTTCCACTCCTGCGGCGATGTCACGGAGTTCGTGCCTGATTTCATCGAGATCGGAGTGGATATCCTGAATCCGATCCAAGTGTCGGTGATGGATACGACGCGCCTGAAAGTGGAGTTCGGGGACAGTCTGGTTTTTTGGGGCGGCTGCGACACGCAAAGAGTGCTGCCCTTTGGGACGATCGGAGAGGTGGAGACGGAGGTCCGCACACGCATGGACCAGCTGGCCGGCGGCGGCGGATACGTCTTCGGACAGGTCCACGAAGTACAGCCCGGCACTCCCCCCGAAAACATCCTGTCGATGTTTCAGAGTGCTCTGCGCTACGGCAGATACAGATCAGAAAATCCCGGGTCCGTCTGAATGCAAAAGATCAAGATCCAGGCGTACGTTCAGGTAACTTCGTCCGGGCACACTTCCCCGCCCTTCTGGGCCGAGATATGGGCCGCCAGGCTGAACTGCAACACTTTTCGACCGGTAGGTCCGTCCAGAACAGGCTGCCCTCCGTTGCGCAAAACTTCGATCAGATGACGGGTGCAATCGATGAAGCTGTCGTGCCACTCCACCCTCTCTACGGGGATGGTGTTGGTTACGCCGTCGCGAAACATCATCACCGTCGGCAGCTCGACGGTCCTGGCCGTACAGCGGTTCACAAACAGGATGCCCCTGTCTCCGATCACCTCTATACGATCGTCATCCGTGTAATACAAGGAGTTGATGCGCATCTTCGGAGTGTGGGCAAAATCCAGGACCCCGTAGCGGAGAGGACTCTTGAACTGAAACATGATGGTCGCCGGGGCATCGATTGTGAAGCCGGAAGCGTCGGGAGATCGATCGATCCAGGCACAAACCCGCTTGACTTCACCCATCAGGTAGCGGGCCAATGAAAACAGGTGGTAGCCGTGGTCGAATACCAGCTCTCCTCCTCCGCTGACCTCTTCGTTGAAACGCCAGGCCCAGGAACTCTCGGGAACCTGCCACCCCGTCTCGTTCGTTCCGCTGTTCACGTGTAACCGAATCATCTGCGGCTCGCCGATCTCTCCTACCTCTATCATTTCCTTGGCACGCACGTAGGGAGGATAGAAGATGAAGTTCTCATAAATCCTCAGCACCACGCCGGCCTTGTCGGCGGCTTCGATCATGCGGTCCGCCTCGGCAACATTCAGAGCCATCGGTTTTTGGACAGATACATGCTTACCAGCCCGACAGGCCTTCACCGTCATATCCGCATGAAGGTGATGGGGAACGAGGAGCTCGATCAGATCGATCTCCCGATCGGACAGAACCTCGTCGTAGCTGGAATAGACCTTGTCCACCGCCCATGCTTTGGCCTGCGAGAGGGCTCTTTTATTGTCTGTATCGTTGACAGCCGCGATGCGCGCACCTTCCAGGTTCCGATAGCCCAGTTCATGAAGATCCGATATCCGTCCGCAACCGACAATGGCCACGCGTATAGGGTTCATTCCAGCTCCTCATCCATATCGCCGGGGAATTCTTAACATTAACGTTAATGCCCTCTGATGGTAGGCCATCATGTTGAGGCTGTCAAGGGGCGTTCAGAATCCAACAAATGAGCCTGCCGATGATTCTCGCCCAAGCATCCAAGCATCTGCCCTGCCACTTGACACACGGCGACATTAACGTTAATGTCAAAATGGAGTTGTCATGTGGTATACGTACGATTGAAGGATATTGCCGCCAGAGCCGATGTTTCCATCAATACGGTAAGCAGGGCTCTGAAGGGCAAGAGCGACATCGGCCCGGACACGACTCGGAAGATCAGGAAAATCGCCGATGAGATGGGTTACATACCCGACGCTGCCGCGGTCAGCCTGCGCTCACGGACCAGCAAGGCCGTGGGTGTAATTATTACCTACATCGATAATTCCTTTTTCGCCCGTATCCTCCAGGGCATCAATGACGTGCTCTCCATGCATGGCTATACGATCATCACCCTGGCCAGCAATGAGGACCTCTACAAAGAGACCGAGATCCTCAAGTTGCTGACCGCCTACAGAGTCGCAGGTATACTGCTGGTACCATCCCGCGATCTGATCAGTGAATTCGACTACGACGGACTGCGGGTCCCCCATATCACGATCGTACGAAAGGGCTCTCTCAACACAGAAAGCTACTTCGTTACCGATTCGTTCTCCAGCGGGACCTTGGCGGGGCGGTACGCCCTCGATAATGGAAGAAAACACCCGGCCTATTTGGGTTTCAGTCTTCCGGTCTCCTGCAACCAAAGCAGGCAGGATGCCTACCTGGAGATTCTCAAGCAAGCCGGGCTGGGCATCGGAGAGAAAGAAATCAGGTTGTGCGAGGCAACGGCCGAGGATGCCTACAGCACCACGATCGACTGGTTCAGGGATAACCCGCGGATCGATTATCTGTTCGTGTACAACGACCAGATGGCCATGGGAGTACTCCGGGCGCTACACGATTTGGGGGTGAAGGTGCCCGACGACGTTTCGGTGCTCGGCCATGACGATATCGAAGCGGCCCGCCACTACACTCCCTCGATTTCCACGATCCGCATACCAAAATACCGTTTGGGGCATGAAAGTGCCTCCTGCCTGATGGATCTGATCCGACATAAAGGGAAAAAGAAAACAACCAATACAGTGTACGAACCGGAGCTTGTCGTACGAGAAACCTGAACATGGTCAGAGCGGAGGAGGAAACCATGGGAGCCGATTACAGCGCTATGAAACAGAGGGCAGAGATGATCGCCGAGCACGGGGTGATCCAGGCGGCTGTGAGCGCCGGGAAGCTGGAGCAGTTTCAGCCTGTCACACTCTCGGAGGCCCTCATCCTGGGTCTGATCAACCAGGGAGTGCGCAAGTACATCGCCGTTTTCGGGCATGGTTCAACCGACATAGGACAGGTGCTTGCCGTATACGAAAACGCGGGCGTGGTCATCACGTACAATGTGCGTAATGAGGTCGAGGGATCCCACTGTGCAACCGCGCTGCGCTGGCACTACGGAGAGACTGCCGCCGTCGTAACTTCCATCGGCCCCGGCGCACTGCATGCCCTGGCCGGTTCACTGGTTGCCGCCTCCAATGGAATCGGGGTCTACTATATCCTTGGAGATGAGACCACCCACGAGGAAGGACCCAATATGCAGCAGGTACCCAAGCCCGAACAGCATTCCTTCCTGAATCTGGTGAAGACGATGGGACAGGGCATGACGCTACACACCCCGGAGGTTGTATTCACCGCCTTGAGGCGGGGCACCGCCACGGTGTTTAATCCCGGATTCGCCGGACCCTTCTATTTCCTGGCGCCTATGAACGCCCAACCGGCACTCATCCCGGATTGCAATCTGCTGGAGTTACCGGAGAAACCACATTTCCCGAGGGTAGGCTGCGAAGATGTCGCTGTTTTCGACATAGCTACCCAGCTGGTAAAGGAGGCGGAGAGGATCACCATCAAGTATGGGGGCGGCGCCGTCGACTGCGGAGCCGAGATTGTAGAGCTTGCCGGGCTAACAGATGCCGTCATTGTATCAGGGGCCAAGACGGTAGGGGTTGTTCCCTACTCAGAGAGCCGCTACATGAGCGTAGGCGGCTCGAAAGGATCGCTCTGCGGTAACTTCGCCATGAATGAAGCGGATTTGATAATCGTAATCGGAGCCAGAGGGGTGTGCCAGTGGGATTGCTCGGGTACGGCCTGGAAGCGAGCCAAGGGCATCATCAATTTCAACATCGATCCGTACTACATCAGTCAGTACAACCGCAGCCTGCACGTCCTGGGGAACGCGAAGGCAAACCTGCAGACCTGGATTTCAACGCTCAAGAAGGCGGGATTCAAGCCCGCTGGTTCCGTTTCACCATGGCTGGCGACGAATAGAAAAAATAAGGAGCAGTGGGAGGCGTTCAAGGGCAAACGCTACGACAACCCTCTCCTGTACGACGAAAACTGGAAGCGGGAGGTCCTGACCCAGCCGGCGGCCATCAAGATCGCCTATGAGTTCGCCAGAAAGAAGAAATCAGCCCGCTACTTCGACGCCGGAGACGTTCAGGCCAACGGGTTCCAGATCGTTGAAGACGAGGAGTTCGGGCTTACCTATAACGAGACAGGTGCATCCTACATGGGATTCGCAGCATCCGGGCTGTTGGCCGCAGGCTTGGCTGAGCACCCCGTATACACCTTCGCTTTCAGCGGTGACGGTAGTTTTACCATGAACCCCCAGATTCTCTTCGATGGCGTACAGCACGGTGTTCGGGGCTGCATCCTGCTGTTTGACAACCGCAGCATGGGAGCCATTATCGGCCTCCAGACGGCTCAGTATGGACGGGAGTACAAGACAGCCGATCAGGTGCAAACCGACTACGTCGCCCTGGCTCAGTCAGTCCGAGGAGTGAAGGGTCTGTTCGCGGGATTCAGCCCCGAAACCTTCGGCAAGGCACTGCAGGAAGCCTACGAATACGAGGGCTTGAGCCTCGTCCACGTGCCGGTCTACTCCGGCGACCATGAGCTCGGCGGTCTGGGGGTTTTCGGCGACTGGAACGTCGGCAACTGGTGTGAGCGGGTACAGGCGGAGCATCATCGCCTCGGTTTTTGAGTGGCCGTTCCCGCAGGGCGCTCGGAAAAAAATTCTCTCTGTAGTGGAGGTGGATCGTCGTGAGCAAATATTCTCATCGGGAGAGAGTTGTCGCGTCGCTGAACCATATCGAAGCGGATCGAGTACCGCGGGATCTGGGCGGCAGAGTTTCTTCGATGATGCAAGGCGCATACAGGTCTTTGAAGAGATACTTGGATCTGGACGAGTGTGGATACGATACGGTCAATCAAGACTACTTCAACGTCGAAGAGTTTGACGAACGGGTACTCGAGCACTTCGATATCGACCTCAGGCGGGTGTTTTTGAGAGGGAGCGGAGAATACAGAAGAACAACTCGGGAAGACGGTACCTGGATCGATGAGATGGGCTTTACCCGGCGATTTTCCGGTATGTACGGAGAACAGGTCTACCATCCGCTGAGGGCAGCCGAGGATCCCGCCGACATCAGGAAGTACCGGTTCTTCGATGCCTACGATCCCGAGAGAATCGCAGGGCTTAAAGAGCGCGTCGAGTACCTCTTTCATGAAACGGACTACGCAATCGTCGCCGCCGGAGCGGTGGGGGGTATTCTGGAAACCTGCAACTGGATGCGCGGATTCGATCAATTCCCCGTTGATCTGCTTCTGAATAAAAGCCTGGCCCATACCCTGCTCGGCAAGTTGAATAAATACTACATCGAGCTGATGGATGCCTTTCTTAGTGTCGTAGGCCCCTACATCCAGATTGTGGAATTGGCGGACGATTTAGGCGGCCAAAACAACCTGCTGATATCCCCCGAGCTTTATCGGGAGATGATACTGCCGTACTACAGGGAAGAGATCGACTTCATAAAGACGAAGACCGACGCCAAGATATTTCATCATTCCTGCGGGTCCGTGGCTAAGGCGGGGGATCTGTTGTTGGATGCCGGCGTGGATATCCTCAACTCCCTTCAGCCCAGAGCGGCTGGAATGGACAGCACCTTTCTAAAGGACAGGTACGGGGACAAACTCAGTTTTCACGGGGGAATCGATATCCAGCAGGTGTTGCCCAACGGCAGCCCCGGCGATGTCGAGGAGGAAGTGAAGAGACGGATGGCAATCTACGCTCCCGGAGGAGGCTACATCGTCTGTGCCGCCCACTGCATACAGGATGACGTTCAGCCGGAAAACCTGGTAGCGATGTACCGAGCCGCGGAGAGGTGGGGAAGCTATCCCTTAGCTGAGGAGCTGACTGCGTTGAGGCTGAGTATCCCCGGTCGCTGATAGTCTCTAAAACCGCTCCCGGATTTCTATGTTCGAATATCCCCGCGATTTCATCATGATATGACATGCAGAACGAGGAAAAACCCTTGACAACCGCATTCGCATCTTATAAGATTTAGGTGTACATTAACGTTAAAGTAGGAGGTGTAGAATGAAAAAGAAAGTCCTTGCTCTCACGCTGATCATCAGCTTGCTGACTGTGTTGTCCGCATCAGCCGGTGGAGGAGGGGAAAAACCTCCAGCGGCGGAAAAACCGATCAAGGTTACCTTCTTCCACTATTTCTCCGGCACTCTGTCCGGGGGGGTGGATGATATGACCAAGACCTTCAACGCTGAGCAGTCCAAGTACATATTGGTCCAAACGCCGGTGGACCACGAGGCGTTCAAGACCAGCATCCGGGTCATGCTGGCCGGGGGCAACCCGCCCGACCTGTTCTCCTATTGGGCCGGCGCCCGGGTACAGTTTGTCGTGGACGCCGATCGGCTGGCTCCAATCGACGATGTGTTCGAGGCGAACAACCTCAACGAGCTGTTTCCCCCTGCTGTCCAACAGGGCTGTACCTACAACGGCAAGAAGTACTTCATGCCCCTGACCCAGCACTTCGTGCCCTTCTTCTACAACAAGGATGTGTTCGCCAAGGCTGGAGTGACCCCTCCCAAAACCTGGGATGAGTTCCTAAAGGTCTGCGAGAAGATCAAGCAGGCCGGAGTTACCCCGATCGCCTTGGGTTCCAGAGAACGCTGGCCCGCCCAGTTCTGGTTGGACTATCCGCTGCTGCGAACCGCAGGTCCGGAATATCGGGCCAAGCTCATGGCCGGAGAGGCTTCTTACACCGATCCGGAGGTCGTCAAAGCCTGGGAGCTGTGGAAGACCTGCGTCGACAGGGGCTACTTCAATGAAAATCCCAACGCCTATGACTGGGCCGAAGCCTCCGCTATGGTCGGCAACGGTGAGGCGGCCATGACCCTGATGGGAACCTGGTTTATGCAGCTCGATGAATCGATCGGCTGGAAACCGGATGTAGACTACGATTTCTTCCCCTTCCCGGTGGTGGATCCTTCAATACCTGACGTTGCCGTCGGACCCATAGACGGTGTGGTATTGCCCGCTGAGGCCAGGAATCCGGAGGCGGCCAAACAGGTTCTGGCCCGGCTGGCCGACGTGGGCCCGCAGACGGCCTTCAACACGGGATCTGGAGCCTTGGCACCGAATAAGAACGTATCCGATTCCACCTACAATTCCCTGCAGCTGAAGGTCAAGGCGCTGCTGGCCAAGATCCCCAACTGGGCCTTCAACTACGATCTGGCCACGCCTCCGCCGGCTGCGGATGTGGGCTTGAATGCATTTTCCGAGTTTCTGGAAAATCCGGCCGATTACATGAAGATCCTGCGGGAAACCGAGGTTGCAGTCCAGAAGGCTCTTGCCGAAATCGAATAGTCGTTCACTGTAACGAACTTTGACCAGTCCCCTTCCCGGGGGACTGGTTTAATTCCAGCCGATTTACAGGTGTATCCGTCATGAAGCGCAGCAATGCCTGGCAGTTTCTTGCCCTGCCTCTTATCATCTATACGGCAATCATCATCGTACCCTTTTTCCGCTCGATCTTCTTCAGCCTGACCAACTGGAACGGCATCTCCCCCTCCTACGACTTTGTTGGCCTGGCCAATTTCGCCCGGGTTTTCACGGACCCGGCCTTTTCCATGTCCCTCTGGCACAACGTCCTCTGGACGCTGATCTATCTGGTGTTGCCAACGGGATTGGGCCTGCTCCTGGCGATTATACTGGACAAAGACATTGTCGGAGCCACGGTTTTTAAGTCCATCATCTACTTCCCGATGATCTTTTCCTTCGTGATCGTGGGCATGATCTGGTCATTTGTATACGAGCCTCGCTTGGGGGTGCTGAATTTGTTTCTCCGCGTCTTGGGAGTGCAGAACTGGAGAATAGCCTGGCTGGCGGAGCCGAAAACAGCCCTCCTGGCTATCATCGTAGCCGCCTCCTGGCAGCATACCGGCCTGTGCATGGTTTTGTTTCTTGCCGGATTGAAAACCGTAAGAGTCGATCTTATCGAAGCGGCGAAGATCGATGGCTGTAACACCTGGCAGCTGTACAGGAAGGTCATCCTGCCGCAGCTGCAGAACGTCACCGTAGTTGTGATATCCCTAACCATCATCAACTCACTCAAGAGTTTCGATATCGTATACATCATGACAAAAGGCGGACCCTTCCGAAAATCGGAAGTCTTGACCACCTTCATGTTCCGCGAGTCTTTTTGGAATTACCGCATGGGCTACGGGAGCGCGGTAGCCGTGGTTCTGTTTATCCTTATCTTGCTGATCATCGCCTTTTATTTGCGCCAGACACTCAGGGCTAGCGAATGAATACACAAACACCGCGCCGACAGATTTCGGATAAGAGCCTGGCCTGGAAAATCGCCGTCTATGTCTTTGTTGTCCTGGCCTGCTTTATATTCCTCGTACCCATCTACGGTGTTTTCACTACGGCCTTTCGACTAAACAGAGAGATCATAAAGGAAGGATTCTGGGTTTTTCCGACTCCGCCCAGAGTCGATAATTTTATCCGCATCTGGAATGACGGCAAGATCCAGTTTTTCTTTCTGAACACGATTATCGTGACCGGTTTCGCCACCCTGCTGTCTATCGGTCTGGGTTGCCTGACAGGCTATGCCTTCGGGAAACTTCATTTTCCTCTAGAGATGGTGCTGTTCATCCTCATCGTTTCCGGGATGTTTTTTCCGCCCCAGATCGTACTCATTCCTCTATACAAATTCTTCACAGCAATCAAGCTGCTCGACAATCTCCTGTCCCTGATAATCGTTCACGTAGCCTTCGGGCTGCCTATTTGCACGATGATCATGACGAATTTCTTCCGCGCTATCTCGAACGAGCTCCGCAGCGCCGCCATGATCGACGGATGCCACGATTGGAGGATTCTGTTCAGCATCATGATTCCGCTGGCCAGACCGGCGCTCACCGCCTTGATCATTCTTCAATTCACCTGGATATGGAACGATTTCCTCTGGCCCCTGATTCTCATCCAAACGGAACGAAGGATGACAATCCAGATAGGTATCATGCAACTGAGGGGACAGTACGAGTTGGCCTGGGGGACGCAGGCCGCCGCCTACCTGGTCGCCACGATTCCCACGCTGCTCATCTTTTTGTTCATGCAAAAGCATTTTATCCGCGGCTTGACCATGGGAGCGATCAAGGAATAGTCGGATTTCCGCGGCTCATCTCGGAAAGAGCCAGCAATTGTGCACAGACACCGAGAAACTGACCTCGTCACCTCCAGCCGGAGTCAGCCGATCGACCAGATCCAGGGTAAAGCGCTGATCCGCCGCCTCCACCTCGATTAGCCGGTGGCTGCCCAGATATTCCGTACGGGCCACACGCCCGCTGATGCGGTTGGACCTGCTGGTTCTCCCCGATGGCTGCCGATCCAGCGAGCAGTGCTCGGGCCTGAAGAAGACGACCACCTCCTGGCCGACCTGCAGCTTTGCTTTGGCCGATCGGGTCTCCGCGGGCTGGATGGCTGACAGCTTGCCGACCCCCGTCTCCACGACCGCGATCTGCCCGTCTCTGCCGGCGAACCACCCGGTCAGCCGCCCCCGGAGGAGATTTGCCTGCCCCAGAAAGGTACCGACGAACAGGTTTGCCGGCCGGTTGTATATCCGCTCGGGGGTGTCGATCTGCTCGATGTGACCCTCCCGCATCACCGCGATGCGATCACCCAGCACCAGAGCCTCCTCCTGGTCGTGGGTCACATACAGCGTGGTTACGGCCAGCTCCCGTTGGATGCGGCGGATCTCGCTCCGCAGGCTCTTGCGCAGCTTGGCGTCCAGGGCGCTCAACGGTTCATCCAGCAGGAGCAGCTGCGGCTGCGGGGCCAGGGCTCTGGCCAGGGCCACCCGCTGCTGCTCGCCGCCGGACAGGCGGGTGACCTTCCGCTTCCCGTACCCCTCCAGCGAGATCAGGCCCAGCAGCTCCCCAATCCTTCTGCGGGCCTCCCCGGGGCTCCAACCCTGCATGCGCAGGCCGAAGCCGATGTTGTCCCATACGTTCAAGTGGGGAAACAGAGCGTAGTCCTGGAAGACGATGCCGATCCGCCGCCTGTGGGCCGGGAGGTTGTCGATGCGGCGACTGTCCATGTCCAGAGCGCCTGAGTCCGGATCGATGAAGCCGGCGATCAGTCTCAAGGTCGTGGTCTTACCGCAGCCGGAGGGACCGAGCAGAATGAGCAACTCCCCCTGGTGCACTTCTAAGTCCAACTCCAGGCGAAAATCGGGGTAGATCTTCTCGATGCCCCGGATTCTCAAGGCCATTATCCGATCTCCCCGCCGGCCCGATCGATGATCAGAAACGCCAGGAAACAGAAAAGCATCAACACCGATCCCATGGCACAGGCGCCAATGAAGTTGTAGGAACCGATCAGGCGATAGATCATCACCGGGATCGTGATCAGCCGTTCGTTGTAGAGCATCAGGCTGGCATTGATCTCCCCGACGGAGATGCCGAAGGCGAAAGCAGCCCCCGTGATAAGGGCCGAACGGGCCATGGGCAGCTCCAGACGCCAAAACAGCCGCCAGGGGCCGGCCCCCAAGCTGCGGGCCGCCTCGGTGAGGGAGCTTTTCATCTTGCGAAAGGTGGCCGAGGCCACGCGGATGACGAAGGGATAGGCGATAACCGTGTGGGCAAAGACGATGGAGTACCAGGTGCCCACGATCCGCCAGGGCAGCTGGCGGTAGGCCTTGAGATAGCCCAGGCCCAGGATGATCGAGGAGATGCCGATGGGCAGCATCATCACAGCCTCCAGAAGGCGGCTACCGGTAAAGCGGCTGCGGGCGCCCACGTAGGCAAGCAGCGTCCCCAGGGGCAGGGACAGCAGCATGGTCAGACAGGCGAAGAACAGGCTGTTCACCACAGCCCTCAAGTAGGGGCCGCCGCCGGAGAGGATGCGCCGGTACCACTCCAGGCTGATTGCCTGCTGAGCCCAGCCGCTGCGCAGCTGGAAGGAATAGGCGATCACCGTGATCATGGGCGCCAGAATGACCAGGGCCATGAGCAGCAGGTAGAGCAGGTAGAACACACCCCGAACGGAGCCGAGCATCCCGGCCAGGCGGGGCTTTTCCGCGTCCTCCGCCATCTGTTCGGCGAAACTGCTTCGCTGCTGCAGTTTGATGTAGGCGTACAGGAAGAGCAGGGAGATCACCGCGCCGATCAAGGCCAGGGCACTTCCGGTCTTGAGGTCCAGGCTTACCTTGGCAAGGCGGTACACCTCCACCTCCAGGGTCGTGTAGCGCGGCCCGCCGCCCAGCACCAGCACGATGGCGAAGCTGAGCAGGCAGAAGATGAACACCAGGGCGGCGGCGGAGAGGAGTGCC
>CAZKCQ010000034.1:0-15854 GCA_964551205.1 uncultured Spirochaetaceae bacterium | reverse complement strand
TGAAGCGCTACCAGGTGCCCCGGCTGGCCTTCATCAACAAGTGCGACCGGGTGGGAGCCAATCCGCTCAAGGTCAAGGAACAGCTCCGGGAACGTCTGGGGCACAACGCCGTGCTGATGCAGATGCCGATCGGGCTGGAGGGGGAGTTCAAGGGCATCGTGGACCTTGTGCAGATGAAAGCTCTCTATTACGAAGGGCCGATGAATGAGACGATTATTTCCACCGACATTCCCGCGGAGTTGGCAAAGCAGGCTGAAGTTTTGCGGGAACAGCTGATCGATGCGGCGAGTATGTTTTCAGATGAGCTGGCCGAAGCCTACCTGGAGGGGGAAGCCACGCCCCAGATGATCTACGTGGCGGTTCGCCGGGGAACCCTGTCCCAGGAGCTTACCCCCGTTTTTCTCGGTTCGGCCTATCGCAACATGGGCGTGCAGGCGCTGCTGGACGGGGTGGTCCATTTCCTTCCCGCCCCGGGAGAGGTGCAGAACAACGCCCTGGATTTGGACAGAGACGAACAGCCTGTCGTCCTGAAGCCGGAGCCGGCTGAGCCTGTCGTAGCCCTGGCCTTCAAGTTGGAGGACGGCCAGTATGGCCAGCTCACCTACATCCGGATCTACCAGGGAAGCATCCGAAAGGGGGAGGAGCTGTACAACAGCCGCAGCCGCCAGAGGTTTCGTATCGGCCGGCTGGTGCGGATGCACGCCGACAAGATGGAGGAGATCGAGCAGGCCTGCTGTGGGGATATTGTGGCCCTGTTCGGCATCGACTGCGCCTCCGGAGACACCTTTACCGACAAGAGCCTGAACTACTCAATGACCAGCATGTACGTCCCGGAACCGGTGATCTCTCTGGCCGTTAATGCCCGGGAGAAGAAATCCGAGGATCCGCTTTCCAAAGCACTGAACCGTTTTGCCAAGGAGGATCCCACCTTCAGAGCCCACGTCGATCCGGAATCCAAACAGACGATCATCAGCGGCATGGGGGAGCTGCACCTGGACGTTTATCTGGAGCGGATCCGCCGGGAGTATCGGGCGGAGGTGGACACGGGCATGCCCCAGGTCGCCTACAGGGAGACCATCTCCCGGGCTGCGGATTTCGACTACACCCACAAGAAGCAGACCGGTGGAGCCGGACAGTTCGCCAGGGTTGCCGGTCGGCTGGAACCGAATGTAGACGGCGATTACCAGTTCATCAGTGAGGTGAAGGGCGGGGCGATCCCGACGGAGTACATCCCCGCCTGTAACAAGGGATTTGCCGCCTGCCTGGAGAAGGGCTCTCTGATCGGCTTTCCCATCGTGGGCGTCACCGTGCGGGTCAACGACGGATCGGCCCACTCGGTGGACTCCTCGGATCTGGCCTTCCAGCAGGCTGCGATCGGCGCCTTTAGAAGCGCCTACGCCAAGGCATCCCCGGAAATCCTGGAGCCGATCATGAAGGTCTCCGTGGAGGGACCGACGGAGTATCAGGGCGGCGTGTTCGCCAGCATCAATCAGCGCAGGGGCATGATCGTCAGCACCAGTGAAGATGAAAGTCTATCCCGCATCGACGCGGAGGTTCCACTGGGCGAGATGTTCGGCTACTCCACGGTACTGCGCTCCATCACCCAGGGCAAAGCCCAGTTCACCATGGAGTTTTCCAGATACGCCAGGGTTCCCAGCGGCGTTGCGGAAAACCTCCAGTCCGAATACCATAAAGTGAAATCGGGAGACAATTCATGATCAAGCAGGAATTGAACGACCGCAGCCCGCTGCGGATTCTCGAGCGCTCCACCCACGGCGGGTTGGGCAAGGGCAATCTCGGTGTGATTGCAGCAAGGCAGGGGGTAGGCAAGACCGCCTGCCTGGTGCACATCGCCACGGACCAGCTGCTACGGGGTAAACAGGTCATCCACGTTTCCTTTGCCACCAACCCCACCCACATCGTGGACTGGTACGAAGATATCTTCCGGGAAATCGCGCAGAAATTCGACCTGGAATCGGTGATGGCAGTGCACGATGAGATGATCCGACGACGGATCATCATGAATTTCAACCAGGCGAGCATCCGGCTTCCCCAGGTCATCGGCAAACTGCGCTCGATGATCGGGGACGGTCATTTTGCCGCCGACACGATTGTGGTGGATGCCTACGATTTTTCCGCCGTGACCGCAGCCGAGCTCGAAGAGGTGAAGGGATTTGCCGCCGAGCAAGGGCTGGAGATCTGGTTCAGCGTCTCTCTGGGCTATGATCACCCCAGCTACGATGCGGCGGGGATCCCCAAGTTTCTCGAGGAACTGATACAAACCTTCAGCATTCTGATCTGTCTCAAACCTGAAGAAAAGCATATCCGCCTGCAGCTGGTAAAGGATCACGATGCGGAGGTGCCGAAGGATCTGCACTTGAAACTGGATCCCAAGACCCTGCTCATTGCCAGGGAATGATCTCCCGGTAGCCCTGCCCCGGTCGCCGGCAGCGCGGTCGCCGATTGGTGGTGATGCCTGCCGACTGGGCGCCTGCCGAGTACCGGCACCTTCGGACTGGCCGGCCCCCACCCAATCAGGCTAAGATAGATCCCGGTGAACGATCGCGTTGATCTGAAGATCTTCCACTACCACTTCCTCACCGGCGGTGTGAGCACCGTGGTCCGCCAGGCCGCAGAAGCTTTCCGCACCCACCTGAGCGGGATGCGTTCGGTCGAGCTGGTAGCGGGCACCATCCCCGGGGAGTTCCGCTCGCAAATCGAGCGGCACGGGGGGAAGTGCACGGAAATACCGGAGATCGGCTATCGCCAACAGGCGGATGAGCTGTCGGATAACGACAGGAAGCCGGATCTTGACAGGAAAAACGTGGCCAGGGAGGCGAAGCGGCTTGCCGAGCTGCTGCTCCGCGCCTTCGGCTCCGATGATTCGGTTTGGTGGGTCCACAACTATCACCTGGGCAAGAACGCCGTGTTCACCCAGGCTCTGCTCGAGATCATCCACTCGGGTCGTGCTCAGCGCATCGTCCTGCAGATCCACGACTTTCCCGAATGCGGCCGCTTCCGCAACCTCGAAACTCTCCAGGCCGCCTTGAGCCTGGATCCCTACCCGCTGAGCCCGTGGGTACGCTACGCCGTTCTCAACCGGAGGGACAGACAGGTACTGATAACGGCGGGCGTCCCGGCACAGCACGTGTTCCTGCTGGAAAATCCGGTTTTACCGGGTCGAGATCCGGAGCCGGACAAACCGATCAGGCCCATGCTGAACAGACTGTTCGGCGATGCCTTTCCCCGCTTCGATATCCGGGCTCCGATTCTGCTCTACCCGATCCGCACCATCCGCCGAAAGAACGTTCTGGAAGCGCTGCTTCTCTCTTCTCTTCTGGATGGAGGGGCGAACATCCTGATTACACTGCCGGGCACCTCTGTTTCCGAACGGCCCTACTCGGATCTGGTGGAGGGTCTGTTTGCCGATCGGCTCTGCCCCGGCCTGTGGGGAATCGGTACGGAACTGGAGCGGCGGGGCCTGCGCTTCGACGATCTGGTAGCGGCAAGCGACCTGGTCCTGTCGACATCGGTGCAGGAGGGTTTCGGCTACCTGTTTATCAACTCCCTTCTCTGGTCTTTACCGCTGGCCGCCAGAGATCTGGATACCCTGGCCGGCTTGAAGGATCTTTTCCGGAAGTACCCCGCCTATTTCTACGATACCCTTCGCGTGCCCGTATCCGATCCGCCGGCCCTTGCCCAAGCCTACCGAAGCAAGATCGAAAGGCTGTCCACGCTGATCCCGCCTGCAGAGCAGGAACGCCTGCTGGCGGCGGTCGACACCCTGGTCCGGGACGATAAGGTGGACTTCTCCTTCCTTCCAGTCCGGGCTCAGGAAGAACTGCTGCGGGCTATCGCCGCGGGGGGCGGAACGGAACTCCCCGCCTGCCGGGGTGAGAATCGCCTCACCCTCTCGAGGATCGAAGAGATGCTCGGGACCCGGGTGAAAGAGGCGGCCGGGGCCGGGAGCTCAAAGTCCGCCGAGGTGCAAAGCCGCTTCGGCGCCGCCGCCTACGCCGCCGGATTTCAGAGGATCCTCGAATCATTCGGAACCGGTTCCGGGCTGGGGACTGATGCAGACATCGCCGCGGGGGTATTAAAGGCTTTTCTCAATCTGGAGCAGCTACGGCTGCTGTACGATTACTGAGGCTGATTGCTGAGGCGCGCCCTTGAACCTGAGGCAGTTTCGGAAATAAAATACGAAAGGCCATGGCGGATGTAACGAGCGAACAGGAAAACAAAATCGCGGACAGCTTCGAGGATATCCTCACGCTGCTTCCCTTCGTCCGGGAAGCCAGCCAGGCCGTCCGGGAAATCCTTCTGGCAAACCTGGTCATGATCGGTGAGATCCCCTCCCCTACCTTCGATGAGTTCCGTCGGGTGGAGTTCATCCAGAACCGTTTCATGGAGTCGGGCCTGCACAATGCCTCCGCGGATGAGATGGGCAACGCCCTGGGCATCCTTCCCGGCGGCACCGGGGAACAGAACATCCTGATCGTGGCTCACGTGGACACCGTGCACGCCGCTACGTTGGATCACACCATCACACTGCAGCCCCAGTCGGCAGTCGGTCCCGGTGTCGGGGACAACGCCCTGGGGGTGGCAGCCGTGGTAACCCTTCCGATGCTGCTCGAACTGCTGAACATAGACTTGCAGTCCAATCTCGTGCTCATGGGGACTTCCCGCAGCCTGGGCCGGGGCGACCTGGAGGGTCTTCGTTTTTTTCTCTCCAATTCGGAGATACCCATTTCCGCCGGGATCGGGATAGAGGGTTTTCCTCTGGGACGACTGAGCTACAGTTCGATCGGCATGTATCGCGGCGAGATCGTCTGTTCGGTACCGGAGGAGTACGATTGGACCCGCTTCGGCGCCACCGGGGCGATCGTGACGATGAATGAGGTGATCAATCACATCCAGGAAATTCGCCTGCCCCGGCGGCCCCGCAGCTCGATCGTGCTCGGCTCTATCTTGGGCGGGCAGGCCTACGACACCATCGCCACCAATGCCGTGCTCCGATTCGAAATCCTCACGGAGAACGAAGCCGTCGGTGAGGAGATCTTTCACGAGATGGAGGCCATCATTTCCGAGGTCTCCTCCCAAACAGGCGCCGACATCTCTCTGGACGTGTTTGCCCGCCGACGTCCCGGCGGCATCAGCTATCAGCATCCCCTGGCCCGCGCAGCCCGGCGCATCATGGGCGCTCTGGATATTCAACCCCGCAAGTCCCCCAGCACCGCCGAGCTGTCGGCCTTAATCGCCCACCAGATACCCGCCATTACCATCGGAATCACCAACGGGGAACATCAGAACACCCCGGAGGAGGAGGTGAGTATCGAGCCGATATTTACCGGTCTGGCCCAGCTGATCGGGATCCTGTTGGCCATCGACAGAGGATTCTGCAGTGCAAATTGATTCCTGGCTGGCCACCAACACCTTTCATCATTCGAAGTTCTGGGATCTCAACGCCCTGGTGCAGGAGAAACAGAAACAGAACTTAAAAATCTCCCTCTGCATCCCCACCCTGAACGAGGAGAAAACGATCGGAAAGGAGATCGTGATCTTCAACAGCGAGCTGGTACAGCGCTACCCCGTGCTCGACGAGATCGCCGTGATCGATTCGGACTCCTCCGATCAGACCCGGGAGGTGGCCGCTGCTTTCGGGGCCCAGGTGTATCTGTCCCGGGAGATTCTCCCGGCCTACGGAGAGCAGCGGGGAAAGGGTGAAAACCTCTGGAAGGCGATCTATCAGCTGGAGGGGGATATCATCGTCTACATCGATGCGGATATCAAGAACATCCACCCCCGTTTCGTCTACGGATTGGTCGCTCCCCTGATTTTCCGGCCGGAGATCCAGTACGTAAAGGCCTTCTACGACAGACCTCTGGCATCCTCTCAGGGGACCCGACCCTCGGGCGGGGGAAGGGTCACCGAAATTCTGATCCGGCCCCTGTTCAGCCTGTTCTTCCCGGAGCTCACCGCCCTGATCCAACCGCTGTCCGGGGAATACGCGGTACGCCGGCAGGTGCTGGACAAGATCCCTTTTCCCATCGGCTACGGGGTGGAAACCTCCCATCTGATCGACGTATACCACCGCTGGGGTCTGGGGGCGATCGCCCAAACCGATCTGGACAGGAGGGTGCACCGCAACCAGCCAACCCGGGATCTGGGCAGGATGGCCTTCGGCATCCTCCAGACCTTTCTCAAAAGGGTCGAAGCCCTGGGCATCCTGGGGAATCTGCCGGAGCTGAGCACCACCTTGCGCCAGTTCCAGGTAAACAACAACGTCTTCGAAGAGATCCCTTTGAACATTATTGAGGAGGAACGACCGCCGATGATCGACATTCCCGAGTACAGAGAAAAGTTCGAGATTTCATGATGCAGAGTACCGACATTCTCAACACGGTCACCACCTTTGTCGCGGAAAATATCCTCTACCTGCTGCTGGCCGTTCTGGTGTTGAACATGCTCCAGCGGCGTTACCGGCAGCACGCGCAGACCAAGCGCCTGGCCACTCTGTACATCGCGAGCCTGATCCTGGCTCTCATGGTGGGAAACGTGCTCATCGTCTACCTGGAGCTTCCGGACATCCTCTTTCTGCCCCTGCTGGCGGTGCTGATACTGGTCGGTTACCGGTTCAGAAAACAGGTATTTCCCTTCCGCCTGAACTGCCGGCTCTGCGGTGAGAGACTCACGGGCAAACGAATCCTCTTTTACGACTCCAATACATGCGAGAAGTGCGAACAACCGGAGTAGGGCGCTCAGTCCGGTGGGGTTTGAGCAACGGACTGCCCATCGCCCTGGGATACCTGCCCGTAGCCATCACCTTCGGGATACTGGGCAGGCAGGCCGGCCTCTCCGTTGCAGCGGTGACCGGGATGTCCGCCTGGGTGTACGCCGGGGCCAGTCAGTTTCTGGCCGTCAAGATGATCGCCTCCGGAGTGGGCTTCTTCCAGATCATCCTGGCCACCTTGATCCTGAACTTCCGGCATTTCCTCATGAGCACGGTGCTGGCCAGAAAGATCGAAGCAGGCAAGCCCGAAGGCGCGGCTTTGAGCTACTGGGTTACCGATGAAACCTTCGTGGTCGCCAGCGTCCATGCCAGCCCGGACGGCCTGAACTCCTTGAGCTTTTTGGTAATGGCTCTGATGGCCTATCTGGCCTGGCTGAGCGGCAGTTTCGTTGGCGGGATGTTCGCGGATCTGATCCCCGTGCGCATCGTCGACGGAATGGGCATCGGCCTCTACGCCCTGTTCATCGCCCTTCTCATCCCCTCGGCCCGCAAGCACTGGCAATTCGCCCTGGTAGCCGCCACCAGCGCCCTGACCGCCTGGGGACTGTCCCGCCTGGCTACCGGGCTGTCCGAGGGCTGGGCCCTGATCGCCGCAACCCTGGGCGTATCCGCTCTGGGCACGCTGCTTCCGGATGTGGAGACCGAACCGTGATCTGGCTGCTGGCCGGCATGTTCCTGGTGACCTATACCCCCCGACTGATCCCCTTCCTCTTCGCCAGCCGGCTCGATCTTCCTCCCTGGGTCCGGAAATGGCTGAAGTTCTTCCCCTACGCCGCCCTGGGGGCTCTGATCTTCCCCGGCATCCTCACCGCGGTGCCGGGAAGACCCGCCCTGGCGGCAGGAGCCGGAATCCTGGCGGCGGTCTGCGCCCTGTTCATCCGCAATATCACCGTGATCGTGGTCCTGGCCATCGCCGCGGTGCTGCTGCTGCAGAATCTCGGGGTAGTGTTGTAAGCTATTGTATGATCCCGACATTTTCGCTATAATCTTCAGTCTGAACGTATAAATATACAATTCAGACTTTTTTTATACATTCTTTCTGTACTCCAAGGATCGGTCATGAACCACGATGAGAAACTCGATCTGAAGATCGACACAACCCTGCTGAACGAGCTTACCCGCAACGCGGAGAAAATGAACCGCATCCCACAGGAGCTGTACCAAAAATACTCCGTGAAACGGGGACTGCGCAATGATGACGGCACTGGGGTCCTGGTCGGCCTCACCGAAATCGGAGATGTACATGGGTACATCATCGACGAGGGACAGATCGTCCCCGTGGACGGACGGCTCGAGTACCGGGGCATCAATGTCAACGATATCACCAGGGGATTCCAGGCGGAGAAACGCTACGGTTTCGAAGAGGTCTGCTACCTGCTGCTGTTCGGCACCCTGCCCACCAGCCTGCAGCTCCGGCAGTTCACCACCCTCCTGGGGGAAAACAGGGCGCTTCCCAACGGATTCACTGAGAACATGATCCTCAAGGCTCCCAGCCGGGAGATTGTGAACAAACTGGCCCGCAGCGTGCTGGTGTGCTACTCCTACGATCCCAATCCCGACGATCTCAGCCTGAAGAACGTCCTGCGCCAGAGTATCGAGCTGATCGCCCGCTTCCCCACGATGGCCGCCTACGGGTACCAGGCCAAGAGCCACTACTTCGACGGCAAGAGCCTGTTCATCCACCGTCCCCAAAAGGACCTGCGCACGGCCGAGAACCTGCTGCACCTGATCAGGCCGGACAGCAAGTTTTCTCAGTTGGAGGCGGAGACCCTGGATCTGGCCCTGGTGCTGCACGCCGAACACGGCGGAGGCAACAACTCCTCCTTCACCACCCACGTGGTCACCTCCACCGGCACCGACACCTATTCGGCGATCGCCGCGGCTGTGGGCTCCCTCAAGGGGCCGCTGCACGGCGGAGCCAACCTGAAGGTGCTGGAGATGATGGAGGATATCAAGGGCGCGGTCAAAGACTGGCAGGACGAAGAGCAGTTAGCCTCCTACCTGGCCAAGATCCTGCGCAAGGAGACCTTCGACGGACAGGGTCTGATCTACGGGATCGGCCACGCCGTCTACACGCTCTCCGATCCCAGAGCCGTGCTGCTGAAGGGCAAGGCCAAAGAGCTGGCCGCGGTCAAGGGCAGGAGCGAGGAATACGACCTGTATGAACATGTCGCCCGCCTGGCCCCGGAGGTTTTCAAGCAGGTGAAAAATTCCTCTAAAGTTGTTTCTCCCAACGTGGACTTCTACTCGGGGTTCGTGTACGAGATGCTCGATCTACCCAGAGAGCTGTACACCCCGATCTTCTGCGTGGCCCGCATCGCCGGCTGGTGCGCCCACAGGATCGAGGAGCTGATCTCCGGAGGCCGCATCATCCGTCCCGCCTACCGCAACGTGCTCCACAACAAGGAGTACGTGCCGATAGAGCAGCGCTGAGGGCAGGGCGGAGGTGAAGCCTCCCTTGTAGGGCGTTGACCGGAAGCCGGAGGCACTCCCCCTGAGCTACAGCAGCCGGGAGAGGCGCTCGCTGATGAACTCGGATTTCTCCTTCAGACCGACCTGACCCGTTTTGATGATCAGACAATTCGGCTGCCCGGGGTCCAGGGACACGCTGCCGCCGCTCTCCTTGATCAGGGTCATCACCCTGTCCACGGAAACCCGCGACAGCCTGGAAAACTCCACGGTGGCCCGCCCGTTTCGCTCCTTGAGTGAGGAGATGAACAGCCGGCGGCAGAGGATGCGGATCTCGGCGATGGCGAACAGGCTTCGTACGTCCTCCGGCAGGGGACCGAAGCGGTCGGCCACCTCCCGCTCCAGCGCTTCCAGCTCTTCATAGCCGGTGACCGAAGCGATCCGCTTGTACATCTCCATCTTCTCCATGGCCTCGGGCACGTAGCTGTCGGGGATGTAGCCCGAATACTGCAGCTCCAGGTAGACTTCCGGCGGTTGATCTTTCTCAGACATCTCCTCAACCTTCAGCTGGTCGATCGCCTCGTCCAGGAGGCGCAGGTACATATCCAGCCCGACGGCCAGAATATCCCCGTGCTGCTCCCGGCCCAGGAGGTTGCCCGCGCCCCGTATCTCCAGATCCTTCAGGGCGATCTTAAATCCCGAGCCCAGCTCCGTGAAATCGCTGATGATCCTGAGGCGCTTCATGGCCAGCTCACTCACCACGCGTCCCTTGGGGTAGAACAGGTAGGCATAGGCCGGCATGTCGGATCGCCCGACCCGGCCCCGCAACTGGTACAGCTGAGAGATGCCGAACATGTCCGCCCGGTCGATGATGATGGTGTTGACGTTCGGGATATCCAGACCGTTCTCGATAATGGTCGTTGACAGCAGCAGCTGAACATCCCCGCGGATGAAACGATGCATCACCTCCTCCAGCGCCTCTTCCCGCATCTGCCCGTGGGCGGTCGCGATCCGGACCTCCGGGACGAGCCGGGAGAGGAAGCTCTCCACCCGGGGAATCGTCTGCACCCGGTTGTGCAGGTAGTACACCTGGCCGCCCCGATCTACCTCCTGGCGCACCGCCCGGCAGAGGACCTCCTCATCGAACTCCTGGATGAAGGTTTCAATGGGATAGCGGTTCTGGGGGGGCGTGTTGATGATCGACATGTCCCGGATCTTCATCAGCGCCATGTGCAGGGTCCTGGGAATGGGGGTGGCTGTCAGGGTCAGGCAGTCCACGGCGGTCTTCAACTCCTTGAGCCGCTCCTTGTCTTTGACCCCGAAGCGCTGTTCCTCATCCACGATCATCAGTCCCAGGTTCTTGGGCTCCACATCCCGCTGCAGCAGCCGGTGGGTGCCGATCACGATATCCGTGCCTCCCTGGGCCAGGGATTCGAGCACTTGCCTCTGCCGTTTCGGTTTGACGAAACGGGAGAGCATCTCGATAGCCACGGGGTAGCCGTCAAACCGTTCCTGGAAAGTTTCGTAGTGCTGTTCGGCCAGAATCGTCGTGGGCGCCAGCAGGGCGACCTGTTTGCCCCCCATCACCGCCTTGAAAGCCGAGCGCAGGGCCACCTCAGTTTTGCCGTAGCCCACGTCCCCGCAGATCAGCCGGTCCATGGGCCGGGAGCTCTCCATATCCGCCTTGACCTCCTCTATCGCCCGCAGTTGATCCTCCGTCTCCTGATAGGGGAATCGAGCCTCGAACTCGCTCTGCCAATCCGTGTCCGGAGGGAAGACGAACCCCTTGACCGTAGTGCGCGCCGAGTACAGGGACACAAGCCTTTTGGCCATCTCCTCCACAGAACGGCGCACCCGCTCCTTCTTGCTCTGCCAGCTCTTGCCGCCAAGTTTGTCCAGCTTGGGGCGCTTTCCCTCATGGCCGATGTAGGCCTGGATCAGGTTGACCTGCTCGATCGGCAGGAACACCTTCTCCCCCCCGTCGTACTCCAGGCAGATATAATCCCGCTCATGTCCCGCCGCCTTGATCCGTTCGATCCCGTTGAACAGGCCGATACCGTACTGCAGGTGGACCACGAAGTCTCCGGGGCTCAGATCCACGAAGGATTCTATGGCCCGGCTCTGGGCCTTGGCCACGGAACGGGGGATGCGTCGTTTGCGGCCGAAGATCTCGTTCTCCTCGATTACCAGGATCTGCAGCGCCGGCAGGGAGAAACCGCGGGAGATGCCCTGGGGCAGCACCGTGACCTCCAGATCCTCGAGCAAAGCCCGCAGACGTTCGGCCTGATGGGCGTACTCGGCAAACACGAACACCCCGTAGCGCAGCTCGATCAGGTTCTGGAGCTCCTCCTTCAGAAAGGCCAGATTGCCGAAGAAGGAGCGGGGGGGATCACACCCCATCGAAATCCTGGTGGGCTCGCGGCTTTTACCCTTCAGAGAGTGCAGGCGTACGGTCCGGCTGAAGGCGGCCTCCAGAGCAGAATAGTCGAGCAGTATCTGCCGAGGGGGCGGGCTGAAGCCTCCGGCGGATTGATCGGCGGCTGCCGGTTTCCCGGCATAGCGACTCTTTCGGTACATCTCCAGATACTCTCGGCGCAAGACCTCCGAACCGGCGGTGAGACCCTCGGCATCGACGACGATGAGCAGGGAATCGGGGCCGAGATAGTCGAGCAGGGACGAGCGGCTGTTGGAGCAAAGGGGAAACAGATACTCGCTGCCGGGGGAATCGGGGTTCTGCCGCAGCTCGCCCAGCAGCCGCTGTACCTCGGGTTTATCGGACCCGGCTCGTTCGAGGTTCGATCCCAGCAGCTGCAGGGCCTCTTCATCGAAGACGACCTCCCGGGTCGGCGGGATCCGCACCCCCTCCATATCGGATACCGAAGCCTGGGTGAAAGGTTCGAAACGCCGGATCCGGGTGATGCGATCGAAATCGAAGATGATCCTGGTGGCTTCATCGCTGCCATAGGGAAACACGTCCACCACTTCCCCGCGCAGGGCAAATTCACCCCGAAGGCTAACCCGCGGGACCCGCAGATAACCCAGATTGGTGAGGGTCTGCGCCAGTTCCAGGGTATCCACCGTGCTGCCGACGGCAAGATACACCGCCCTGCCTTCGAACTCCCGCGGACCGGGAAGCGGATTGAGAAACCCCCGCAGCGAGGTAACCACCAGGGCCCTTTCCTCGTTTTGAAGCTTGCTGAGAACGTAGGTGCGCAATCCGTGCACGGCCGGAAGCGGGTGCCCCTGTCCGTAGGGAAGGGTTCCCCACCACGGAAATGGGAGGACCTGGTCGCCGAACAGCTGCAGATCCGCATGGACCTCCCTGGCCTCCTGTTCGGTCGGCACCACCAACAGCGTGGAACCGCCGATCTCCTCGTGCAGCCTGGAAACCAGGTAGCCGAGGAAACCGCCCTGCACGCCCTCGACTTCGATGGGGAAGCGCGCCTCCCCAAGGCGGCGGCGCAGCTCGGCGAACGGGCCGTGGGTTTCGAGGCGTTTCGAGAGGGTGTTTCTTAGCTCTGCTAACTCGTCGATACTCAAAGCTACATCTGATACGCGCGCCGTTACGTGTGCATTCGCGCCAATCTCACCAATCGTAATAAATATATCATAGTATTTACCGAAGATAATAAGGGAACGAGGAGCTTTTCCAGTGGCACAAATGAAACGTATAGTATTCGTCCTTCTGCTCGTGTTTATCGCCCAGATCTGTTTTTCCGCCGACGCGGAGGGAGTGACTTTCCAGATCCGATTCTACGAGAAACGGATCTACTATTTGAACGACCGGGAGCATCCCGTTTCCCTGGAAACGACGCTGACGAACAATTCCAGCCGCACCTTCCGCTTCAAAATGGCCGAAAACCGGATGTTCGACTTTGACTTCGAGGTGACCACCCCGACCAATATCCTCCTGGACCACGCTCAGGCCTTCAGCCGCGCTCGTTCTGCCAACCAACCCGTGTTGTACAGAGAGATCAGCTTGGAGCCCGGAGACACCTTCGGGGTGGTCATCACTTTGAATGATTTTATCGAGATCCCCAAAGCCGGCCTGTACTCGGTCCAGGGGATCTTCTACCCGGAACTATATTTGCTGGGTCCCACAACCGCTGAAGCGGCCGGCGAGGTCGCGCCGCTGCGCTCCAATCTGCTTACCTTGAGCATCCGCCCGGAGATCCTCTTCGAGGAAGAGCGGGCCATGATCGAGGCGGAAACGGGCAAGCTCATCCAACGGCAGCCTCTGCCGCCGGACGAGGTGGTGGATTACATGCTTAACGCCCGACAGAGGAGCCAATGGGAGAAGTTTTTCCTCTACCTCGATCTGGAGGGTCTCTACCTGAAGAATCCCGGCCGGGCCGAATCCTACCGGCGCATGTCGGAGGAGAATCGTCGCGCCGCGATCACCCGCTATAAGGAACAGCTGCGCTCGGAAACCGTGGACGTGGACATTCTGGTAATTCCGACCGAATACGAAATCGTTCAGACCAGCTATACTCCCCTGGAGGCTCAAGTCACGGTGATCGAAAAGTTCCGTTACCGGGACTACGTCGAGATCAAGAGGTATACCTATTTCCTGGAAAGACGTGATAGTATATGGATGGTCACGGACTACGAAATCGTCAATCTAGGAACGGAATAAATGAAACTGCTGGTCGTTGCCCAGCGGAAAGATCTGAAAGACCTGATCACCTATCACCTCAATCCGATCGGCTTCGAAATCCTCTATTATAGTGACCCGATCAAGGTTATGGACAGCATCGAGGACATACAGCCGGATATGCTTCTGTTCAATGCGGTGGATTTCCCGCGGCACTGGAAGCCGGTTCTCTCATTGCTGCGGGAGCGCCTTACCAAAGAGCAGGCCGTGTTCGTTATCTTGGCCAAAAACCCGCCCTTCGAAGAAGCGGTAAAAGCCACCTACCTCGGTGCCAACGGCATTATCGACGCCAATCTTCCGGAAAAACAGCAGATGCAGCGCCTGGAGGAGCTGTATCGACGCTACGGATCTCTGAAGGACAAACGCAGATTCCATCGCCTGATTCCAACCCAGGCGGACAGTCTCAAGCTGCTCATCAGTCATCCCCGGACCCTGGCCATCATCACCGGCTCTATCGTCGAGATCTCGATCAAGGGTGCCAGCTTCCTGCCGGATGATCCCTCCCTGACCGTGGATCTGCGCCGGGACGATCCGCTCCAACACTGCACCTTGAGTGTGGACGACGAACCGATCTCCGTGAGCGCCAGGGTCACCCGAAACGAAGAGACCATCGGCCTGCAGTTCAAGTCCTTCGAAACCGGAGGCCATCACGTACTCTTCCAGTACATCCAGAATCGATCGCAGCGGGAGCTGCAGAGCGCGGCCAAGTCCGCCCCGCGGGGGGGGCGGAGGAGTAGCGGAAGTCAGGCTACCGCCGATGCTTCTTGATCTGGGATTCGAAGCGCTTCCAGGGATCGGGATTCAGGTGGGCATGGCGGCAGCCGGGGGCATGCTTGCGCCCCGGCCGATACACCCCCTCAAGAAGATCATCCTTATGCACCACCTCCAGATCCATCTTCTTCAGCTGGATGAGCAGATCCCGCCGGCGTTCCTTGATGTTCCAGCAGGCCGGGCACACGCCGATGGTGGCCAGGTCCCGCGTCTTGATCTTGCGCACCCGTACCATGGCTCTGCCCTCGGCCACGGCCAGCTTCCTCGGTTTGTACCGATCGCTTGACATTCCCCCTGCTTCCCTTTACATATAGTACGACTTTTTACAAGTTTTTCGACGGTCATCACAATCAGTAGCACAGCAGGAGCGTTATGTGAAGGTCCTCTTTACAGGAATCCAGCCCACGGGGTTGCTCCACATCGGCAACTACTACGGGGCGATTCGCAACTGGGTCGAGCTGCAGTACAAGTACGAATCCTACATCTCCGTGGTCGATCTTCACGCCATCACCATCGAATACGACCCGAAAGAGATGCGAAACAACTCCTTCGATCTGGCCCTTGGCCTGTTCGCCTGCGGGATCGACCTGGAGAAGACCCACCTCTTTATCCAGTCGGAGGTTCCCGGGCATACCGAGCTGACCTGGATCTTCAACTCCATCACCCCCCTGGGAGAGCTGGAGCGGATGACCCAGTTCAAGGACAAGGCCAGGCAGCACAGGAAGAACGTCAACGTCGGCCTGCTGGACTACCCGGTGCTCCAGGCCGCTGACATCCTCATCTACAAGGGTGAGGTCGTGCCGGTGGGGGAAGACCAGGTCCAGCATGTGGAGTTTACCCGGGAGGTTGCCCGCCGCTTCAACGCCCGCTACGGGGACACCTTTCCCGAGTGCCAGGCCGAGCTGACCGCAACCCCACGGATCATGGGCATCGACGGGGACGCCAAGATGAGCAAGAGTAAGGGGAACTTCATCGGTATCCTGGAAACCCGGGAAGAGATCTGGCAGAAGCTGGCCCCTGCGCCGACGGATCCAGCCCGGGTGAAACGCAGTGATCCGGGCACACCGGAGAAGTGCAACATCTACTCCTACCACCGGCTGGCAACGCCGGAACCGGAGTTGAGCGAGTACGTGGCCGACGGCTGCCGGACCGCGGGGATCGGCTGTCTGGACTGTAAGCGCAAACTCCTGGACAATCTGATGAAGGTTCTGGATCCGATCCGGGAACGGT
>CAZKCQ010000033.1:0-16100 GCA_964551205.1 uncultured Spirochaetaceae bacterium | reverse complement strand
GGGGTAGATTGCTCCGCTATCACCATGTCGAATGGATATCTGCCGTGTAGGCCGTGGATACACGGTGTAGGTGGGTTGATCGCCCCATAGCTACCAAATCTGCGGCATAGTCTTCCCGGCACTGTTTATAAAACGTACGCTCACTTTTCGATAGACTGTGGGCCGTTAAACGTCAATCCATTTAGACGAATAAGTGCCCGCCCCTTAAAAGCTGTAGGTTCCTTTGAGGTAGAGCTCGCTTTGCTCTTTGCTGAGGCCGAAGGTGGTACCCTCCCGGCCTTCGATCCAGCGCAGCCCGGCGGTGATCTCTGCGGAATCGAAGGGCTTGAGGGAGAGCTCCGGGTTAACCACGATGCCCCAACTTTCGGCGAACTCATTCGGATCGTCAAACTCCAGAGCCACGGCTGGGGGCCCGAGTTTCAGACGGCCGTCCAGGATCTCCCATTCTATCGCCGCCAGGAGATAGTCCTGGAGTTCCTCCCGGCTGTTCTCGAAGGCCAGCCCGTGGGCATACTGGAGATTGAGATACGGGCCCGAAGGCAAAGGTTTAGTCCAGGCCCGCGCAGGCCTTGAAGTACGGCTCAGCGTCCTCCTCAGAAACGCTGCCCCCTATGCCCGTCATATCGGTTATAACGGTGTAGTCGGGAAAGAACAGCGCCCCTTCGGCCCAGAGGCCCAGGCCGAACAGCTCTCCCACCAGATCCAGCCCAGCGATGTGCCTTCTCGGGTAGCTGCTGTCGATCTCTACCCTTACATCCGGCGGCGCGCCGGGAAAGGTAGCTGTGATACTCGTCGGTGCGGGAAAATCCTGGCGACTGAGTCGCCTCCATGATGTAGGAGGCGCACTTCCCTGTGCGCTCGTGTCCCAGATCGCGGTTATCGGTGAGCTGAGACCGCATGCGGGTCCAATCTTCGATCTGCCGTTCGTACCTCCTTGGATACTCGTCCAGGGGGATGGCGAGGCGTTCGATGAGCTGCGGATATCGGGCCTTGATGAACCAGGGAACGTATTCGGCGTTGTGCTCGTTGGACTCGGTGACGTAGTATCCGAACCGCCTCATGATCTCGTAGCGGACTAGGTCGGGGTGAGGGGCGGGCCGTTGGGCGGCACGGCGCTTTCGAGCTATCCTCGGGGCAGGCGACAGCTGCCGCCGATGACCTCGCTAAGATCGACGAGATCATCCATACGGTGAAATTAGGAAAATCTCTCTTGGAACAATCCATAGTCGAGTTTGTGTTGTCGTATATACGGAGCACAAAGGAGTAAAAAGAATCATCTCGGCCAGAAAAACAAACCAACGAGAGAGGAGGAGATATCATGAGTTTATCAAGAGAGCAGAGACTTGAAAAAATTGACGAGATCAAGGACAAAGAAATCGACTACTCTGATATTCCCGAATTAGATGAAACCTTTCGGTCTTACGATCGTTCTACGAAGCACACAAGAAAAAGGTAACTTGAGTATATTAACTACGCTCGTTTTTAGCCAACCCGCGCTCCGTGGGACACATAGGGCGGTGGGTTGGGGCGACAAGTATCTTGACAAATACCAAGTGCGGATTCCGGCAATCTAGGCTTTGCCGAACACCGAGCTCTGCGGTTTGTTGTGGAGATTCATGGCCACGTTCAGACCGAGACCGATCCAAATCGAGTTGCCCGCGTGGCTGATTACTCGTTTCATCACCGATGGTAATGAGAAATACTTCTTTCTCAGGTTCTGCATCTCTTCTACGAAATCATCGCAGCTGAAGTTGCGGGGCTTGAACAACAGGTTGTTGATATCGTAGAGACTCCAGTCTTTACTTAGCAGCCTGTTTTGTTTTTCCAGCCTGTCCGTCAGTCTGGTGCCCGGATAGGGTACCAGGATACCGAGAGATGCGGTGATCAGATCCAGATCCAGAAGATAATCCAAGGTTCGTCGGATCGTATCTTTGGTATCGAAATCATGGCCGAATACCATAGTAGCGAGAACAGTGATGCCGTGGTCCTTCAGCAGTTTCAGCGCCTCTTTGAGCTCGTGCAGACTTCCCAGGCTCTTCTTGTATTGCTGAAATCCCTCCTCCACCACGCTTTCAAGACCGACCAGAAGTCCGAAACAACCGGAATCCGCGGCAAGCCTCACCAGCTCTCGATCCTTGGCAAAGGCTATGCTGGCTTGAGCGGCCCATCTCTTTTTGAGTGGAATCATCTCGGCGAAGAGCCGCTTTGCGTATGGAATACTGGAGATGATGTTGTTGTCAACGAAAAACAGGATCCGATTATCGATGCTTTCCATTTCGATCAGCACGGGTTTCAGCGGTCGATTGCGTATCTTCCTGCCGTGTATGATGCTGACCGAGCAGAAATCACAGTCGTAGGGGCAGCCCCGGGAGGTCTCTATGGTTCCGACGTCAAAAAAGCGGGATCGCCGCCTGGTAATTCTCTCGCGGTCAAGAAGCGGGTAATCGTCGAGGTCCGTCCTCCGCTCCTGTTTATAGAGGGACCTCAACCTTCCGTTTTTGAAATCTTGAAGTATATCACCCCAGATCGTATCCCCTTCGGCCACACAAACCGCATCACAGTGAGCGAGCGCTTCTTGGGGAAGAACTGTCGGATGGATTCCTCCCATGACCACTTTTCTGCCGCGTTTCCGGTATTCGTCCGCGATCGCGTAGGCCCGGTTCGCCGTGTTCGTCACAACGGTTATTCCGACAAGGTCTGCCTCTTCATCGAAATCGATGCGGTCGAAGGGCTCCTGTATAATGCGAACATCCCAATCCGGAGGCGTCCGGGCAGCCAGTAGCTCTAGAACCAGAGAGGGAACACGAAAGTGGGTTCTCAAACCCGCGTGGTTATTGACTGGCTCAATCAGATGTAAAACCATTTTTCGGTTTCAGTTCTGCTGCCGCGATAAAAAAATCCTTCCCCAGACAGCCTAATGAGGTTCCAGGTGAATCAATATCAATTTTAATGCGGTGTGGCCGTCAATGCAAGTTCGAAGGGTGCCTGCAGCGAGGAACAACTCTGATCCGTCGATCCCCGCAAAAAAATCCAAATATTTCCTTTCGCCCTCACCCTGGCCGTGATACAATGGCAACCCCCTTCGGGGACAAAGATAGCGGCACCCCTGAAATAGAAATGAAAAACACAGGGCTGCTGACTGCTGCCTGTCTTTGCTCGCTTATTTTTAGCTTCTGCGCAAAACAGTCAGCGCAACCGTCGCCAGCAACAGAACAATCCCTCCAGCGTTATCGCACGGCCAGGAAGTACTACTCCGAACAGAGGTTCGAGGAGGCCCTGACCTTGCTTCTGGAAAATCACAGGTCAGACCCCGAGTTCTGCGCGAACTCCTTTCTCATCGGCAAGATCTACTACTTTGACGGCGACTTCGACCGGGCTGAGCGCTATTGGCAGTATACGTTGACCGTCAATCCCCACCATCTGGACACCCGAAAATGGCTGGCCCGGCTGTACCTGCAACTCGACAGGGTCGACGAGGCGCAGGGCGTTCTCAGCCATGGCCTGGCGATCAGCTCGGAAGATCCCGAGCTTCTGATTCTCATGGCCAAAGTAAAGCGCCGGCATCAGGATCTGGCCGGGGCGATCGAGCTGTATCTGAAATCGCAGGCGTTCAGCGAACGTCTTTCCGAAGCGTCGATCGACCTTGCAGAGATCTACTACAGCTTTGGGCTGACCGATCGGGCGGAGGAGGAATTGCAGAAGGCTTTGGTTCTTCTGGGGGAGAGCTCCAGCATCACCCCTTCGCTGTCCGCCGCCCTGGAACAGCTGAAACAAACCGGCACCCGGGAGGTCGCGCCGTGAGAAGGATAGGCATCATCGCCGCCGCTTTTTTGTCCCTCTGCTCGTGCCTGGTGCTGCAACCGCGCCAGGCGCGGGACCTCTTTATCGAATCCGGCTACGCCGAGACGGTGGAGAATGCCGAGTTAGTCCTCGATTCCCTCACGGTTCAGAGAGGTTTCGACTCCCAAGCCATCGAGGCGAACGCCGCTTACATCCTGCAGCTGATGCTGGTGCAGAGAAATCAAGACCTGGCCGATCCCGGGAATACTCTTTCAATGCGCGCTCTGATAAAGGAGGAAGAGTTCTCCCGGGAGTTCCAAACTCTGAATACCGTAACCGTTGAACTGAGCATATTCGATCCGCCGAAAAGCAGAGCCGTTGTTCTGGCACTTTACAGCGAGAACACCATGGATACCATCCAGTCCTACGCCTACTTGCATTCGCTGATCCGACGGGCGTTCCGCCACCTCATCCGGTGAAGCAACAATCGATGGCCGGCACGATGGGCGGACAGCGATCGATTCCCGCGCTATGCCTCGGGTGTGTGTTCCTCCTGGCCGCGCTAGCGGCGGGTGCTCAGGTCACCCGCCTGGATATCGAGGAAGCCCTTAAGCGTGCACTCCGATCCAGTGAAGCCCTCAGATACGCCCGCCTGGACAACCAATTCGAGATTTCCCGATACCGGTTGAGCCTGCGGGATTTCATGCCTGATGTCGTCGTGGGCTACACACAGGACGATGCGGTTGCCTACTACGCACCGGACAGTCATCTGAAAAAGTTGTCTATCGGAATTGATCAGCTCCTCTATACGGGAGGCACGCGCATCCAGGAGCGTGGAATCCTGGCGGAGCACCTGCGCATCCGCGACAGAACGATCGAGGATATGGAGAAGGAATTGAGACTCGAGGTCATGAATCGATACGTGGAGATTCTCAAGCTCGGGCTGCAGATAGTGATTCTTGGAGAAAGCCTGGCCATGGCACGGGATCAGGTAAAGATCGCCGCGGAGGAGCTGGAACTGGGGGAGATCACCCGCCTCGACTACGTGGACATCGAGCTGGCCGTTCAGGATCTGGATATCGAACTGGCTGTTCTGGAGCAGGAGCGCGACCGTCTGGAGTTCGAGCTTAAAGAACTGCTGCACATCCCGTCGATTAATTCCCTGGAGTTGAGCGGAGCGATAGATCCGGATTTCCGGGGCATGCTGCCGGATGCGGATCCGCGCTACTACGTGGATTGCGCCTTGAAGAACAGCCTCGATCTGAGGAAGCGAACGGCGGAAATCACGGCTCTGGGGGATGCGGTGAAACAGGCACGGTGCAGCTGGCTGCCCAGGGTGTCTACCCAGCTGGAGTTGAGCGTAACCGGTGAGCGTTTTCCCCTTACAGATCCGGGATTTTCCGTGGGGGTAAATCTGGATTTCTCCGCGCCCCTGGTTCCCTTCCGCACGGGTATCTCCGCCGGCAGCCGCAGGCCGGAAGAACGATCGTTGGGCCTTTCCTCTTCCGTGGAGCTCGGGGAGAATCTGACGGCCTGGCAGTCCCTTCGGGTTGCCAGGATCGGGCTGCAGAAGGCGGAGACGGAGATACGGGCAGCGCAAAGAACTCTCGAGTTTTCGATCCTTCAACAGCTGAAGAGACGCTCATTTCTTCTGGACACTCTCCGCCTGGAGGAAAAAAAACTAAAGCTGCAGGAACAGAGAGGCTCTATAGAGGCCCTGATGCTCGAGATCGGTGAAATCACCCGTCTCGAATATCTGCAGGGGGGGATCGCCCTTACCCGCCAGCGCATCGATCAACTCTCACGCATCGTCAGTCTGTTTCAGATGGAAGCCGTGTTGTTGGCTCAATGCGGATCAGACATGCTCCAGCACAGCCACCGCTACATTCTGCTCACCGATGCGGAGGAATCGCTATGAGTGGCAGGGAACGATCCCGGAAAACCCGCGCGGCCGCCGCCGCTGTCTTCTGCATGGTCCTGGCAGTATCGGGATGCGGGGAGGGCAGGCAGCAGAGCGTGGCTTACGGCAGCACGGCTTTGAAGACGGTGCGGGTCGGGTACTCCCGTGCCCAGGTCGTGCGCCCGGCCCTGGATACCTTCGGCACCCTGGTCTATCACAGCAAGGCCGACATCTATCCCGGGATCGACGGGACCATAGAGCGGATATCGGTCGAAGAAGGGCAGAGAGTGGCAAAGGGACAGACCCTCGTGCTGTTTTCCACGGACAGGCTTCTCACCAGTCGGGAACAGATCGAAGCCGAAGTCGCCTCCAAGCAGGCGCAGCTCGCTCTGGCTGAAGAGAAACTTCGGGAAGGCCGGAATGCCGTGGAAGCCAGAACGCTGGAGATCCAAAAGGCCCAGGCCGAGCTCTCACAAGCGCAAGCCGAGTTCGACAACATAGCCCAGATCTATTCGAACAAGGAACGGCTCTTCGAAGCAGGGGGCGTATCGGAGGGAGAGCTGCAGAGTCTGCATACCCGCTACGTCTCCGCCCGGATGGAGTTGAGCCGGGCGGAAAAGGACCTGGAGATCCGCCGGATCGGGTTTCGGGATCAGGACATCCTGGCGGCGGGACGGGAGGTCCCGGGGGATGAACAACTGCGGCTTCAGATGCTCACACGGATCAACACCGGCATGCTCCTCGCGGAGCGGCTGGTCGCCCAGGCCGAGTTGGGGGCTGCCAGGGCGGAGCTTCGCCGGATCGCGATGTTGCTCGACGATGCTGAAGTCAAGGCGCCGATCGACGGTATTGTGGGGATGCGTTTCGTGGAGGTCGGGGAGAAGGCCGACCGGGATACGCTGCTGCTGACTCTCTTCGATACCGACACGGTGTACGCCCAGGTCGAAGTTGCCGAGGCGGATCTGCGGAAACTGCAGGTCGGTCAGGAGGCGGAGCTGCTGTTTGAAGGAGATCACGAGCCGAAAACGAAGGGACGGGTCCAGCTGATCTCCCCGTACATCGATCCCAACTCACGGACGGCGCGGGTGCGTGTGCAGGTAGAGAACAGGGAGGGCGCCTACATCCCGGGGATGTTCTCAAGGATACGCATTTTTGTGGGGGACGCGGAGCAGCGGGTTACGATCCCTCTGCAGGGGATCGTAACCAACTCCGAGACCCTGCCTGCAGGCAATGCGATGGTATTCTTGGTGCGCAACGGCCGCGTTTTCAGGCGGGAGGTGAACCAGGGGCAGAGGGAGGGGGATCGTGTTGTTGTATTGTCAGGATTGGAAGCCGGGGAAACGATCGTGCTCGATGCCTCCCCCGGAATGAGGGATGGAACGGAAGTGGAGGTGCTGCCGTGAGCAGTGCCGTTCGGACAACCCTCTTCCTCTCTGTTTTGGGTTTGCTGATATCCTGCGGCCTGCTCATCGATATCCCCAACGAGGCCGGGATCAGCTACTGTCCGGAAACCGTGAATCAGGTTCTTTCAGAACAGGAGCTCCCTCATATCTGCTTCACCTTCACCGTCAACAGGTACTCCGTAGAAGCGCTGTTCTCCGTCAAGGATGCCTCAGGAGAACTTCCCGGTATGTTCCACTGGGAGGATCAGATGGTTTTCTTCCAACCTCAAACCGAGCTGATTCCCGGGAGGCGCTACCTGTTTTCTTTTGTAGGAACCTATCACGACCTGCAGGGGGTCGAGTATAGCGCTCATACGATCGTACCGTTCTACTATAAACGGCGCGACGAGGCAGCCCCCTACGTACTGAGCTCGGATCCGACATCGGGGCATACCATTGACGCCCAGGATGCAATACGCATCCGGTTCTCCGAAACTATTGATCCGTCCTCACTGACACGGGGTATCAGCATCCAACCAGACACAGCGGTCACGATGGGCTGGGAGAACGGTGCGACCGAGCTTGTCCTGGCGCCCCAGGAAAATTGGACGTACTATCAATGCTACACGATCCGGATCAATAAGGATCTGCGGGACAACGCCGGAGTTCCTCTTGCCGAGACCCGGGAGTTGGTTTTTTGGGTCCAGGGGGATATCGAATCTCCCCGCGTTCTGGCGGTGGAACCGGCGTGCAATCTGCCGGCAGAGCTGTATCCGGCGACCGGCCTTGGTATCGATGAGCCTGTAGGCCTGAAGGACGTATTGCGTATCCGCTTCAGTGAAGCCATGGATGCCGGAAGCACTGCGGACGCCCTGATCCTCATTCCTTCGGTAACAACCGAGCGTGTCTGGATTGACGGTGCCTCCCTGGTCGTCATCCCCACGGTCGGATTCGCAGCGGGCAGAGAGTATCTTCTCGACTTCGGCGCCCAGGCAGCGGATCCGGCAGGCAACGCGATCGAAATGCCGCAACCGATACGGTTTGTCACAGTGGCCGGTGCGATCACGGTTACCACCGAGCTCGTACAGGACGGGATTCAACTGGGTCCCGGGGACTATTCCACAGCCTCGGCTGTAGAGATCCAACCCTATCCGATATCCTCCTCTGCGGATTATGAGCTGTTGTTTCGTTTTACGGGTGCGGAGTTTGACAGCAACACGGAAAAATACACGGTACAGGAGTCGATCTCCCTCCTCTGCATCTTTCCCGATTCCGGGGTAGCGGATCCTGTCGCCACAGGTTACTCGTGGATGGGAGACCTCACCTTGAGTGTCACCTATTCGCAGCTGCAGCCCTCCACCGCGACTCAGAAGGTCTACTATCTGCTGCGCATTCGCGGGGCAATGGACGGGATTGCAACGGATGAGGGATACCGGCTGCAGCAGGATCTCGAGCAGTTGCTGGTAACTTCCGTGGAGTAGGGGAGGACAGGGGATGATCAAGAGACTGATTGTCACTTTGCTGCTGTGGCAACTGCTCTGGGGCTGCTCGTTTATCGTAGGGTTGATGCGCATGGATGCGGTGGAGATCATTGCCTGGTCCCCGAATCGGGAAGCGGTTCCGGCAGAGCAGGTTCCAAGGGTCACCATCACCTTTTCCAGCTCGATGAACAGGGTTCTGGCTGAAGAGGCGTTTTCCCTGAGCAGGGAAAATCACCAGCTACAGGGGCATTTTTCCTGGCTGGAGGGGGGCACGGTCCTGGTTTTTGCTCCCGAAGCTCCGCTCAGCAACGGCTGCCGTTTCACTATCCAAGTAGCGGAGGCCGCCGAAGACCTCTACGGCAACTCAATGTCCGAACCGTTTGATTTTTGTTTTACCACCGCCCGGGAGCTCCTGCCTCCCGAGGTCGTTCTCCACGAACCGGCGGACGGAGAACAGGTGTCTTCGAAGCGCACGCCCATCCGCATCTTGTTCTCCGAACCCATCGATCCGGCAAGTTTCTATCCGGGATTTTCCCTTTTCCCGTCGGTCCAAGGCGGGTTTTCCTGGAACTCCGGCGGGGAGGAAGTCGAGTTTACACCCACGGCCGATTATCGATCGGGTGAGACATATGAAGTGGTATTGGACCGGGAAATCTCGGATCGATCGGGAAACCGGCTGGCGGAAGAAATCCTTTTCGAATTCTCTGTGAGCGACATCCTCCAACCGGCGATAGAAAGTGTCACGACTGTTGGTGACGGGAAGCTTCTGATTCCTCTGCAGCTAGGCGGCGGCATCGATCCCTCTTTAGAGATCGAGAAGGATGAGTGTTTTCTGTTTACCTTTTCCCGGGGGCCGATTGAAGAGCAGAAGGTCGATCTGTTCAACGTCGAGCCCTTCACTCCCTTCGCGCTGTCCTGGGACGGGGGAAGCCGCTTCTGCGAACTGCGCTTTGAGGAGCACCTGTGCTGGGATCAGGTATACGCCATTGAATTGTTGGGGCTGACCTATACCTTTCTGGTCAACGGCCAGCAGTCGCTTCCGATTACGGTCGCAGCGCTCACCTACTGTCCCGATCTGAATGCTCCCCCCGGTGATGACAAGTTTGTTCTTCTGGGGTTTGCCGACAATGTTGATTTCAGCGGCGCGGTGGCACCGGCCTTTGATTTTCACCTGGAGCACGCCCCGGGTTTGCAGGTGGATCTCGGTTCTTTCCTGCAGGCCTTCGACCTGACGATCCTCCCGGCTTGCGTATCCGTCACCCCGGGGGACGTCGAGCTTTCTCCCCTGGCCGTAGATCCCTATCTGCTTGCAGAGGAAAGCCGGAGCGTTGTGCGGCTCCACTGTTCGGTGGTGGAGGATCCGGCCGTAACGGGAACGATTACCTTCCAACTGAGCACGGAGCTGCATGACTCCGCGGAGAATCATCTTGCAGAGGATTACGTCCTGGTTGTCAACAACAACTGAGACCAAACAGACATGAGGTTGGTGAAGAGTGCGGCGGAACATCCCGTCTCGGTGCTCATGGTGTATGCCGCCATCCTGACCTTCGGTCTGGTGTCCTTCGGGCAACTGCCTCAGGAACTTCTGCCCGATCTGCCCCTGCCGGTGGCTCGGGTGATCTGCGAATACCCGGGCCTTCCGGCTGCGGATATTGAAGCTCTGATCACCATACCGATTGAGAATGCCCTATCCGCCGTGAAAGGGGCTCGATCGACCAGTTCGGTCAGTATGGATGAGCTGTCCGCGGTGCGTCTGGAGTTCGACTGGGGCGTCAATCAGAACAAGGCCGCCGTGGAGATCAGGGAAAAAATCGACGCCCTGTATCCTTTTCTTCCCTATGGAGCCGGCAAACCCCTGGTAATTGCTTCGGAAGATTCTTCCGATAGACCCGTACTGACTCTATCGGTGGTCCCGGTCCGCAGCAGGCGGATGCAGGACATCAGCAATCTCGTACAGGGTGAGCTCAGCGCCAAAATCAAACAGGTACCCGGGGTGGCCGCTGTGCGTATCGTGGGGCTTGCCGAGCCGGAGATCAAGATCGATGTCGACGGCGACAAACTCACTGCAGCCGGTGTTCCCCTGCAGCAAATCGGCCGGATCATCGCCACCTCGATCTACAGTGCGCCCCTGGGAAGTATCGTTGAGGGACCCAGGGAGTACCTGGTTGAAGCCACAACGGATGTAGATACCGTGGAGGATATACGCCGGATCCCGGTCCTTACCTCCGGCAACGGAATTGTTGCGCTTGGGCAGTTCGCTCGCGTTTATCGGGATGTCAAGGAGCCCACCTCCTTTTTCCACCATAACGGTTCAGATGCAATCGGCATCTTTATCGAAAAGATCCCCGGAAGCGGCAGCCTGAATACGGCGCGCAATCTGAGAAACGCCCTCACCAGGCTGCGCCCCCTGTTCGCAGGAGATATGGAGCTTCAAATCATCGACGATCCCAGCGAGGAAATCGAAAGGGGGGTCAGGAATCTTCTCCTGGCGATGGCCTTCGGGTGCCTGGCCGTGTTCGTGATTTTGCTGATCCTATTCCGAAGTACGGCTGTCCCCCTGATCGTCTCAGCATCGATCCCGGCCTCGATGATGGCGGTCTTTCTCTTCATGAGGTTCGCCGGCATCGGGCTGAATCTTATCAGTCTTTCGGGTATCGCGATCGGCATCGGCATGATCGTGGACAACTCCATCGTGGTCGTGGATTCCCTGATCCGGGGAAAAGCGAGCGGAGCTTCGGGCATCGCATCTGCGGCCGGGGAAACGACAAAAGCCATCGTCGGCTCCACCTTTACCACCCTATTGGTCTTTCTGCCCGTTGTGTTTCTTCCGGGAGTTACCGGAGCCCTGTTCCGCGATCTGGCATTGACCATCTCCTGTTTGCTTGCGGCTTCTCTGCTGTGCGCTCTGACACTGACACCGGCTCTCTATAGTCTGTGCTTCAAGAGAGCTCGCCCCTCGCATCCGGGTCCCCGGCGGATCGGGAAGGTCGGGCTGTTTTACGCCCGCTATCTCCAAAAGGAGCTCCAGCGGCCCCGGATCGCACCCGTTTTGATGACTTTGCTCGTGATAGCGGGCCTGGCTGCGCTGGTGGTTCTTCCAAAACGCCTCCTGCCGGAGACAGAGTCCCGCAATCTGGAGATCCGGGTCGAGTTTCCCCCGGCAACCCCGATTCGGGAGAGCCAATCCTTAAGCCGGCGCATTGCCACCGGACTCCTGGAGAGCGATCGGATCGAATCGATATTTGCTTCAGCCGGCTACGATCGCGACTCCCTGGCGGATCGCAGCAACCCCGACAGCGATCCCCGGCGTGTACAATTCCGGGTCGCCGCAGTACCTGAGATGGACCGTTACGTTGGCGCCGTAGTATCTGAAATAGAAGAGCTCCTGAACCGATTTCCGGGGATCCGTTACACGATATCCCGACCGACGAATGCTGTCCGCCGGCTGCTGGGGGATACGGATGTCATGGTCTATCGTCTTAGCGGCGCGGATCGGGAGCTCCTGCTCCAAGAGGCCGGTTCGATTACCCAGAGGCTCGAAGAATCCGGGTTGACTCGAGCCGTATGGAGCGACACCCGTCGGGAGGCGAACCGTGTCGGGTTGGATTTGAATCTTACAAACCTGGCCTCCCGGGGCGCGGATCCGGCGGTTGTACTGGAATCGCTGCGCACGGCCGTGCGCGGTCTGGTCGCGACGCAGCTGCCGGCGGAAGGAAGGAGGATCGATGTCAGAGTCCGATTGGATCCGGGGCAAACGGCTACCGATGCCCGGCTCGAAAAGATACATGTTCCTGTAAAGGATGAACTCATTGAAACGGGCGTTTTGGGTACATTTCAACGCAGCCTCTCCTTCCATCGGCTGTACCGGATCAACAGAAGACCGGCGGTTTCTATCACCGTACACCCGGTTTCCGGTGCAAAGGGAGAGGTGTCGGCGCTTCTGGCATCCGCCGACAATTCCCGAGGGGAAGTCCTCACGATCTCGGCGCTGCAACGCAATCAAAAGCACATCCTTGTTGTATTCGCCTTCGCCCTGCTGTTGATGTATCTCATGATCGGTGCACAGTTTGAGTCCTTCGTTCTTCCCCTCCTGCTCCTGCTCACCCTTGTGCCGGCGTTGTCCGGAAGCCTGATCGTGCTGGTTCTCTGTGGGTACAGCCTCAATATCAACACCTTTCTCGGCATACTCATTATGGTCGGCACGGCTGCCAACATATCGATCATCCTGACCGTCGGGATCCAGTCGGCGGGAGCGCTGAATCGGGAAAATCTGGTGTCCGTCTGTAGGGATCGTCTGACACCCATTGCTGCAACCGTGCTGTCTACGGTGGTGGCGATGATCCCGGTTGCTCTTAATAGCGCAGGGGAGGGAGCGCTGCAGAGCAACACGGCGGTAGCACTGCTCGGCGGGCTGTTGGTTGGCCTGATTTCCATCCTCCTGGTTTTTCCGGTACTGTACGATCGCTTTGCTGCCGTCGGCCGTTCAAGAGAATGATGGATTTCCACAGCGATTGGATTGATAAACCCCGCCGTGTAATCCTGCTGCTGGCTTTCCTCTGCATCTTGACCGGGACCTTCGCCTTGTCGATTCCTCTGGGGTATCTTCCTTGTTCCATCGAGAAATCCATTCTGATCACCCTCGAGTATCGGGGAGCCTTCGAGCAGGAGATCGAGCGCACCATCGTGGACCCCCTGGAAGCGGGCCTCTCCGTGGTATCCGGGATTACGGAGATCTTTTCGGTATGCGAAAAGGATCGGGCGCGTGTGCTGGTGAGATTCTCGGGGCAGACGGATCTCGATGCATCTTTCCTCGCCGTCAGGGAAATCGTATACGCCGCTCAAGCGGCCTTCCCGCCTGATGTTCAGCGTCCCGTCATCCTCAAGAGCGATCCCACCGGCAAACCTGTGTTCATCGCCGGATTTCCTTCCGAAGGTGATTTGAGCGAGGGGGATCTCAAGGGGATCTTTGAGAATGTAGAGGGTAGCGGAGAGGTAGAGATCGCCGGAGGTGCCACGTCGGAGGTTGTTGTCCGATTTGACCCGCAGAAATTACGGGTCGCCAGCGTTGAATCGGCCGATCTGATCCATTCGGTCCGGAGGACTAACGTTCTGGGTGGTTTCGGTCGCCAGGCCGGGCCATCCTACCTCGTGGACAGCCGTTTCCGGAATGTCGATGAGCTGCTCAATCTGATGGTCTCTTCCGGTGTCCGCCTTCGAGACCTGGCGGATGTCCGGGTGCAGGATCGCAGGGACGAGATCATCGGCAGAGTAAACGGCAAGGAGCGCCTGATCCTCTACATACAACCCCAAGGGGACGCCAATGTTCTGGCACTCTGCAGCCGGCTTGAAAAGCTCAGCGAGAACCTGCCCCAAGCCGAGGTCCTCTACAGCTACGGGCGTCTCGTGCGTAGAGCCCTCATTCAGATCTTGTATGCCGCCGGAATCGGCATCGCTTGCGTGGTTGCTCTGACGTTTTTGTTTATGGGAAGACTCCTGCCTTCCCTGCTGATCAGCGCAAATATCCCCTTTTCCATAGTCGTATCACTGGCATTGCTGCGCATTGCCGGAGAACAGCTGGACGTCTTGAGCCTGTCCGGGATCGCGGTGGGTGTTGGGCTGGTTATCGATGCCGGAGTCATCTTTGTCGATGAGTTTTTCCACTCCGGCAACAGCTTCGGGCGGGCCATTTCCAGCTCTCGCGGCCCGATCCTCTTCGCTGCGGCAACCACGGGCGCCGTCTTCCTGCCACTGCTCTTTGCCCCTCAGATCCTGATCGATCAGTTCCGAGGCCTTGCCCTCTCCATAGCAGGTTCCGTGGCAGCCTCCTGTGTCTTCGTGTTTTGTTTCCTTCCGGCCTTCCTCCATCACATATACGGTCCACGCTCGGTGGTCTCGGAAAAGCCTCGGAAATCACCGAAGTCCGATCCCCATCGCCTCCTGCTCCAATTGATGTACGGACTGAACAGGATACGCTGGCCCTTGGTTGTCCTTGGCCTTGCTCTGGCCGGGGTCGTATCGCTCCTGGTGCCCGGCATGGAAGGATTCGGCTTCAGCGGGTTGGAGCAGGAGGTCATGCGCTTCTCCGTGGAGTATCCCAGCGGATATACTACCGAGTACGTCCTGAAGTCGGCTTCCGCAGTCGAGCAGCAGCTGTTGACCTGCAGCGGGGTCGAACAGGTGAGCAGCAGGTTCGAGCAGGAGAGGGCGAGCTTTTTTGTGCAGCTTGGTCGTCATGCCTGCAGAGACGAGGTTATCTCAGCACTTTTGGACAGGGAGGACGAACTCGGGGACGCTTTCCTGCATTTCCCCGACGGCACAGCAGATACTACCTCGTTTCCCGTATCCCTTTCCGGAGCGGTTCCCGGCGAGCTGGAAGCACTGGCTCATCAGCTGGCCGGGGAGATCCAACGGCTTACGGAATGCCGGGGGATCCTATTTCACTTCAAAGAGGTGCTCCCCGCCAAAGAGCTTCATGTTGACCTGCAGAGAGCTGCGCACGCCCGGGTAGATCCAGACGCCCTGTATACGCAGATGTATTGGGCCCTTTCCTCACCGGTTCTTGACAAATGGACAACCGCTGCCGAGGAAATCGACATTATCCTCCGGACGGAAACGCCGAACAGCGAAAGCGGAAATCTCTCCGCCCTGCTGCGACAACCATGTCCAAAATCGAGCCTCACAATCGACTCCCTTGTAAGTGTGGGTGAGAAAGCGCGGGCGGGACGGATCTTCCACCTGAATCGAGCCAGAAGTGTACGGCTCTCGGTTTTAACGGATTGGAAGCACAGAGGACACGTACTCGCGGATACTCAGAAAATCCTTTCTTCCTTTTCTTACCCGCCGGGGTACAGGGCGGAAATCGGGGCGGAGGTGAAGGAACGGCGTCTATTGTCAGGGGCGCTGTACACGAGTTTCGCCCTGGCGGTCGTGCTGATCTTCTTCATACTGATGTTTCAGTTTGAATCTCTTCGTATCTCCGCCATCGTTCTTATACAAATCCCCGGTGCCTTCATCTGTCCGCTCCTGCTGCTCAAGATCCTGTCCTGGTCGTTGAACCTGCCGGTGATCGTCGGGCTGATCCTGACCAGCGGGATCGTCGTGAACAACGGGATACTCGTGTTCGTGGAGCTCAAGGATGCCCGATTGACCGTAGTGAGGGCCTATCGCGCGCTGGCCGTCAAACTCAAGCCCATCCTGGTGTCCTCCCTTACCACGATCGCCGGGATTGCACCGCTCCTGCTTTCGGGCAGAATCAACCGCGGCATCCTGGCGCCTCTCTCCGTTACGGTGGCCTCAGGGATCGCCGGATCGGTTGGGGTACTGATCGTGACCCTGTCCATTATTTCCGCAAGGCGGTAGGAGAGAAGCTTCGGTAGGCTTTGTCGCAGGAGATTGGGGACGCCGAATCCGCTAGAAGCCGGAGTCGGCGATCACCTCCTGGTACCAGCGGGCGCTGCTCTTGGGGATCCGCGCCTGGCTCTTGTAGTCCACGTAGACAATGCCGAAGCGCTTCGAAAAGCCGTGAGCCCATTCGAAGTTGTCGATCAGGCTCCACAC
>CAZKCQ010000032.1:0-16566 GCA_964551205.1 uncultured Spirochaetaceae bacterium | reverse complement strand
TGAAGGTCCCGAGCCGTTCCAGGATATACTCGGTAACCGCCCAGGCGATGGACAACCCGTCCTTGGTTCCGGTCCCCCGCCCCACCTCATCCATGATGATCAGGCTGCTCTCCGTGGCCGAGCGCAGGATGTTGGCGGTCTCGCTCATCTCTACCAGGAAGGTGGACTCACCCCGGGCCAGATTGTCCGTCGCTCCCACGCGGCAGTAGATGCTGTCCATCAAACCCACAGTTGCCTCGGAGGCTGGTACGAACGATCCGATCTGAGCCATCAGGACGATCAGGGCGTTTTGGCGCAAATACGTCGATTTCCCGGCCATGTTGGGACCGGTCAGGAGCACGAAGCTCTTGCCGCCGGCACTCAGCTCCAGATCGTTGGGCACGAAGCTTCCCCCCGGAAGGTTGGCCTCCACCACCGGGTGCCGCCCTTCCCGGATCTTCAAGGTCCTCTGTTCGCTGATCTTCGGTCGGTTGTAGGCGTAGAGGGTGGCGGCAAAGGCGAAGGACTGCAGGACATCCAGCTGGGAAACAACCTCGGACACGGTCAGCACCGCCTCCAGCTGCTCCTGAACCGCCCGCCGCACCTCGAGGAAGTGCTTTCGCTCCAGCTCGATGATCTGCTCTGAGGCGTTGTGGATCTCACTTTCCATATCCGAAAGCGCTTCGGTGGAAAACCGTTCACCCCCGACCAGGGTCTGGCGTCTTATGAAGTAGGAAGGGATGGACTTGAGGTTCGATTTGCTCACCTCGAGAAAATAACCGATGATCCGGTTGTATTTGAGTTTCAGCGAGGGGATACCCGTTTTTTTCCGCTCCTCCTCCAGATATCCCTTCAGCAGCCGGCGGGCGTTCTCCTTCAGGTCCCGCAATCGGTCCAACTTATCGTCGAATCCCGGCTTTATGAGATTGCCCTCGTTGATCTGGATCGCCGGCTCTTCCAAGATGGAGCGCTCTATAAGATCGACCAGGGTTTGGAGCTCCCGGCTCTTCTCCCAGAGCACGGAAAACTGCGTTTCTACCTCTGGATGATTGTGCAGCAATCCGGCGATCTCCCCGGCCGTGGAGAGGGAGCTCTTTACAGCCAGGAGATCTTTGGCATGGGCCTTTTCCAGAGCAACCCTTGAACACAGACGCTCCAGATCAAACATTGCACCCAGGTACTCCCGGATCTTCGACAGGAGGATCTGATTCCTATGGAAGAACTCCACCAGATCGAGGCGACGATTTATATGGTCGATGTTCCGCAGCGGCTTGAGCAGCCAGCGTTTCAGCTTCCGGGCCCCGATAGCTGTTCTGCTCTGATCCAGTACTTCCAGCAGGGTGTAGCGTTTGCTTCGGTCGTTCAAATTCTGAAAGATCTCCAGGTTCTTGAGGGTCGATTCATCCAAACCGAGGTAGCCGCCGTCGGTGTAGATCTGCAGATGGCGAATGTGGGAAAGCACCCCCTTGGCGGTATCCGCCAGGTAGGAGAGCAGCGCCCCGGCCGTCGGGATTTCCGGGGAGTCATCCTTCAGACCCAATCCGCGCAGGCTGGTCACCTGAAACTGGTCCTTTAGCAGCTGAATATTGTTCTGCTGGTCGAAGCTCCAGTCGGGCAGCCGGTTGATCACCAGCCCTTCGTGCTCACGCAGCAGGGCGTCCAGCTGAGGATCCTCGGAGAGCAGCGATTCCTGCACCAGGAGCTCACGGGGAGACAGACCGAGCAGCTCCTTTTTGAAACCCTCGTGACGCTGGTCATAGGGGAAATGGCTGGCCGCAAAATCGGCGGTAGACAGATCGACGTAGGCGATGGAAACGGTCCGCCCCGACCGGGCCAGGCAGACCAGATAGTTGTTTACCCCGGCTTCCAGCATGTTTTCGTCCACCACCGTTCCCGGGGTGATCACCTCCACCACTTCCCGGCTGGCCAGCCCGGTTTTGGGGATGTGGGTCTGTTCGCAGATCGCGATCTTCCTGCCCGCCTTGAGAAGTCTTGAGATGTAGCCCTGGGAGGCGTGGTAGGGGATCCCGCACATGGGAACCCCGTTTCTCCTGGTAAGAGTCAGGTCAAGCAGATGGGAGGCTTCGGCCGCGTCCTGCTCGAACATCTCGTAGAAATCGCCCAGTCGGAAGAACAGAATCGTATCCCGGTGCTTATTCTTGATGCTGCGATACTGTCGCATCATGGGGGTTGTCGGAGGCATACGAGAGAGATTATATTTTAAGAAGGATTGGAGTACAATATTACCATGGCAGTAGAAGGCATTGATTCCAGTTATTCTCCACCACCTCCTCCTCCGCAGCAGCCGCCACCTGAGACGCCGCCACCCTCTGAGGCATCCTCGACTCAGAGCACGTCGCAGCCGCCTCCAGCACCTGAGGCGAGTACGCCTCAACGGCCGGAGGTAGAAAACCTGGAGCGAAGCATAGACATCTTCGTCTGAACCTGCCGTTAGGCGGGAGCTCTATCTCTTCTTTATCTCTGACAGGTAATCTTCCAGAATATAGGAGGCGGCTATACTGTCGATCTTGGCCAGCGCCCTTTTACGGTCCAGTCCGCAGCGTCTCAGGCTCTCCTCCGCATCACGGCTGGTGTAGCGTTCGTCCCAGAGCACCGTGTCGACCCCGCGGCGGTTCAGCTTGGCCGCGAAGGAGCGGGAACGGCTGCTGCCTTGGCTCTCCGTGCTGTCCTCATGCAGGGGAAGGCCGATCACCACGGTTTCCACGGCATTGGCCTGGACGATCGCCAGCACATCGGTGATGAGTTGTTTGTCCGAGCGGTAGTGAAGCGTCCTGTAGGGAGAAGCGATCATCCGCAGCGGATCGGTTATGGCCAGTCCGACCCTCTTGCTGCCCAAGTCGATCGCCAGGATCCGGCTCATCCTACTGTCCGTCGTAGCTCTGGCCGGCCCGGCGCATCAGTTCCTGAATGACCAGTTCGGTAATATCAACCTCCTTCGTGTAATAGAAGAAGAACTGGGAGTACTGGCCGCTGGAGTTGAGCACCAGGGAGAACCCCTCACTCTCGGCCACATATTCGATGGCCTGGAGCAGCTCATCCAGGAATTCGTCGGATTGGTAGAGATTCTCCGAACGTTTGCGGATCTGGTCCATCTTGATACGCCGATAGTCGTCCCTGTACTGCTTTTTTTCGAAGATCTCCCTGTCCAAGCGCAGAGCGGCCTGTCCGTCGCCCCTGTTCTCCGCATCGAGTTTCTGCGACTCCAGGAGCAGGACTTCCTCATCGATCCTGTTGATCTCCCGCAGCACGTCGGCCCGCAGCTGCTGCAGCTCCTTGACCGCCTTGGACTCCCGGAAGTAGATCGAATAGACCTTTTCGATGTCCAGAATCCCTACTTTGGTTATCTGATCGGCGAACAGGGGCATCCCCGAGATAATCAGCAAGAGCAGTACCGGTACCCCGATTTCGGCTCGTCTCATGTTTCGCTCCTAAAAGGCACTTCTAACCTTAGAAGAAGGTATCCCCGGCCAGGGAAATGACGAATCTCCAACCCTCCGGTTTCAAAGACCCATCCCCCGTGTCCACCATCACCCACTGCAACCCGTTGGAGGTGTACTCGAAGCGTCTGGCCAGGTACAGACGTATGGGAAACTGGGGAATCGTAAAGCGGATCCCCGCTCCGAAGCTGAAATAGAAATGCTCCATGAAGGTGTTCGTGTCAGCCCAATCTCTCAAATCACTGATCTCCGTCGCGCCAAGCGCTCCGTCCAGGAAAAAGACTCCCCAGAGCAGCTGTTCGGCGATCGGCATGCGCAGCTCCAGACGGTTATCCCACAGGGCTTTCAACTCCCGCGTAAGCGGCCAGGCCCGTGCGATGTTCCAGCCGTCGATGTACAGCTCATCGTTGATGATGGAGTATACAATCTTGTCATCCCAGTGCCAAATCTGGGGGAGGATGAAGGACCAGGCGCTGTGGGCCGCCAATACCAATTTGAAGTTCCAGTTCTCGAAGACCGGGACGTCCACCAGAGTCAGAAAACCCTCAAGGGTCGAGTCCGTTCGGATGTACTCTCGTGTTCTCCGGGGCAGACCGGCGGTAAAGGTGACCCCCTGGGCGATGTAGAACCCTTTGGAAGGATTGAGGAAAAAATCGCGGTCGTCCCAGTACAGTGTAACGCCCAGCTTGTTCACGTTCTTCCAGTCACCCAGTAGCGGATCCGGTTCGGTCCGCAGGTCCTTATCGAAGGGTCTGAACCGATCCTCATCGTAGGTGATCTGCTCCAGGCTGGTGCTGATCCCCGATCGAACCCCCAACCAGCCCAGGGGTGTCGAAAACCGGTACCCCGTCGTGAAACCCAATGAGAATTTCCACAGCACGTAGTCCATGAGGTACTGATCCGGGATCGATCCCACGTTCTGAAGGTAATACTCGTAATCCGTCATCCGGTACTCCCAGTCCGGATTGGTACTATCGTGAGGCAGGGAAAGCGGCAAGCCCGTCCTGGAATCCACCCAGTACCCGTAAAAGGGATCCGGCACCGCATTGGGTTCATCTCCGTTGAACAAGTTGCCGATTTCCGTATCCTGGGCCACGTTGGGTACCACCGCGTGCTCGAAGCTGAGGCTTACTCCGCCCAGCCAGCGCCGGCCCAGCAGCCAGGGTTCCTCGAAGCCCAGCGCGATCATCTGACGCAGGGTCGACAGCTCGGCGTTGATGCTGAGGGACTGACCCCTGCCCAGAAAGTTGTTCTCCTCCCACTTGAGCATGCCGGAAACCGGGTAGTCGCCCCCGGCGAACATCACGCCGAAGTTGATGTTGGCGGTGCTGCCCTCCTCCACATTGATTACCAGGTCCATCAATCCTTCAGCGCTTCCCGGGGGGGTTTCCGGTTGTATGCTTGTGAAGTATTGGAGGTTGTAAAGGTTGCGTATGCCCTCCAGCACCTTAGTCTTGCTGAATATGTCACCCGCCTCGAAGGGCAGTTCTCGGGTGATCACATAATCCTTGGTTTTTTCGTTCCCCTTGATGATGATGTTCTCGATATGCGCCCGATCCGTCTCTACGATGTGGATCGTGTAGGAGATCTCCTGCTTCTCCGGGTCCCTTCGCTCTTCCCTGTTGATTACGTTGAAGATGTATCCATTTTCATAATACAGATCCGCCACCCGTTGGGTGTCCGACTCCAGCCGCAGCTTGTCCAGAACCTTGCCGGGTTGTTGGCGAACCAGCTCGGAGAGCTGCTCATCCGTGAAGATCGTGTTGCCCTCAAAAACCATCCCTCCATAGGTCCACTGTTGGCCTTCGTCCAGGTAGATCGTTAAGATCAGGTAGTTCTTGCCCTGCTCTTCGTCCCGCTCTATCGTTCGTTCAACCTCCTCGATCTTGGCGTCTATGAAACCCCGCTCTGCGTAGTAATCCAGAATACGCTGCTGGTCTTCCTCGAACTTCAGTTCCTGGAACACGCCCGATGAAAAAAGCGACTGGGGTTTGGTCTTCATCTGCCGACGCAGGGTTCCTTCAGAGGCAAAAATGTTGCCCGAAAAGAGGATCGATTTGATGGTGGTCTGGGTACCCTCGCGGATGAGGAACTTCACAACCACCGTGTTTTCCTGTTCCCCGGGTTCCAAAACCGCCTCCACGGACGCATCGACGTATCCCTTGTCGAGGTACAGATCCATGATGGCCTGGGCATCCAGATCGGCCTGGACCTCCGTAACCATATCGCCGGGGGCGATCAGAACTTTTTCGAGGATCTCCCCTTTTCGCAAACGACGGTTGCCCTCCAGCACGATCTCCTCCACCGTCGGTTTTTCCTTTACAGTGAAGGCGATGATGACACTTTCTCGGGCATCGTCCCCCGGTTCCGCGTTGGCTTCGATCGATTCAAAATAGTCGAGGGCGTAGAGGCTCTCCTGGATCTCCCAAAACACCTCCAGCGTGAACTCCGTACCTATATAGGGTCGAACGAGGGGCATCAGCTCGTTTTCCGAAACCGTGTCCAATCCGATAAAGATAAAATCCGCAATCGGTTTGCCCATGTACCACTCATCCTGGGCCGACAGGGGCAGAACACAGAGGATTAAAAGAGCAGCTAATAGCAGGCCGCGGCACGGCCGAAGGGAACAACCATGCCCACGGCGCATTCTAGGTTCGATGTTTGATGGCATATTCGTGTCAGCTCCTGGTTCGCTTAATAGGAGTATTTCCAGCTCAACCCGATGCTGTTGTCGGACAGGAACAGATTTTCGGGATGGGTAGGCGTAAACGTCCACTCAAGCAGAAAGAAGGGTGTTACCCACTCCAGGTTCAGCTCTCCTTCCGTTCTGATGTTGCTCGAAGAGGTGAGATCCTCCACATTCTGGAATCGCACCAGAGCCTCCAGAAACAGATCAGTTCCAAGATACTTTCCAAGAGTCAGGGTGGTATTGTCAAGAGGATTGAAGGTGTTCTCGACCAAATTCTCTCCCCGTATACGTTCGATCAGGACGTTTTGCAGAAACTGGGTGCGTACGGTGAACAGATCAAGGTTCAGGATATCCCGGACGGCCCTCTCAAAGGGGGTCAATATGCCGAACTGCCCGATGATATCGCTGGTCAACATCACCGCGGCGGTACCGAAATCCGTCTGTTCGAAGCGGTTGAGAATCGTTCCCCCGATGAGATTGAGGATCTCCACATCGGGACGGGAGGGTTCGGAGTAGAAGCGCGGGGAGAACAGGCTGAGCTTGTTGTTCGCCTCCAGATAGATCTTGATCTCCTCGTTGTTGAGATCCCTCTCCCTGATTTCCGCCAGGGCGTAGATCCACGGGTCGAACTCATCGATCCTCTCTTTAAAGCTGATGCTTCCCTGCTTGAGGTAGAAACTACGGTCGAAGTAGAAGATCTCTCCGCCTCGGATCTCCACATTCCCATCCATGAAAAACTCACCCGTCTCTTCGTTGACGTATAGAGACAGCTGTTCGCCCTGCTTGGCAAAAGTGCGCACGACGGGGAAGTTCATGGCGGGCCAAAAGAACTCCACGCTTCTTCCCGTTGTTATATCCAAGTCGACGAGCATGGGAATCGCCGGGTTTGTCGATACGGTCTGTTGATCCTCCTCCCGAAGCAGGGCGATTCGGCAGGAGTTTGCCTGGATCTTGCCATCCAGCATCGTTGTTGTCTCATCGGCGCGTACGCGAACCGCGCCGGTGGCATAGCCATCCACGAAGATCGGATCGAAGGCGTAGGCGATATGAACTCCGGGATACTCCTCCGCGTAGAAAATCAACTCCACACCTTCGGGTACCCAGTGATCTATGTAGAAGAAGCCCTCCACCTCTATCTTACTGTCGCCGTTATACGAGGCGACGCGGGGCAGCGTAAAGCTCTTGCCGTCGAATATCAGCCGGCCATTTATGGGTTTGATCGGGTCGGGAGAGGGGACGAAGGTCAGCTCGGTGTCGATCACGTCGAGAAATCCGACCCAATCCGGATCATTGATCGGACCGAAAATATGCAGCGAGCCTTGGGCGCTGCCCGTGGTAAATGTGAAAACGTCCGTCCCCGGGGTCATCGTGTTGATGATGCGCATGTCCAGGGCCGTAACCGAAAAATCCGAATCCAACTGGTTATGGAGGATCCGGCCGCTGGCCTGACCCTGTACCGGCAGGGGGGCCGCCAGATCCAGTGTGAATTTTCCATCCTTGGCGACGGTCCCCCCGATCGACTCACCCGGACCCCCATCGAAAGCAAGCAGCCCGCCTTCTCCGGACAAAGCGACGGTCCATTGCGCCCGCTCGGCTCCATCCACCGTTATATCGCTGATGGTAAGAAGTCCCTCGATGCTGTTATCCAGCACCCCTGCCAAAGTGAGAGGCCAGGGAAGCCCGCCCAGCCTTCCCTGCAAGTCGATCCGGAGGTCTACCATCTGACGGAAGTACTCGGCCCGGTAGCCGGATCCGAAGCGGAACTCGCCGGTTTCCATCTCCAGGAGACCTTCCCCACCGGTTAATCTGTGGTTCAGGAATGATGCGCTGAAGGAACTGATCTGCACCGAATCCCGGGAATAAGTCGCGGCCAGCTCCAGTCGCAAGGGGTCAAGGTTCAGCCTGCCGTCGTTCAGGGACAGAAAGATAGCCAGGTCGGGTTTGGGTAGATTTCCGTCGATAGCGATGGATCCGGAGAGGTTGCCTTTCACAGCCTGTATTCCCAGGCGCCCGATCGGCGCACTGGTGAACTCCAGGCGGCCTTGGACGCTGCTTCCGTCGATACTGGCATCGCTGCTGTACCGCTCTTCCCCACCCGGGGCTTCCAGGCTGATCGATCCGCTGGCCTGCAGCGGCAGCAGATCCCGCAGATCCGCAGTTCCCCGTCCGCTCAGCTCGGAGTACTCATCCTGATAGCCGATACGGGTCAGAGACAGCCGGTTGCCGTTGAGGTCGAAACCCAGATCCAGGGTGTTCTTCGTTATCGTGGAGAAGGGAATGTTGCGCAGCCGGGCGGTCGAAGCGCTGGTATACATCGAACCGTCCGGCCCGACGAGACCCGCCAAATCGACGGATGTATACATCGTCCCCTTTTTCAGGGTGATCGGCAGGTTCTCACTGTGCAGATGGAAGGGATTTCCCCAAAACTCAGCTACCCTACCGGAATCCTCAACAGAGGTCCTGGCCCGCGCGAACAGGTAGTATCCTTCCAGTCCGTATGAGCCGCTGAAACGTACCGATCTCCAAGGCAGGAAATCGACATCCAGCTGATAAGGAATATCCTGAAACCAGACGAGCGTCGAAAGCTCCAACGTCTGTTCGACCCGCTTCACCGCCACATCACCCTGAAGAGAATAGTCCTTCCAACGTAAACGGATATCGTTCAGATCCGCGGTATCCCTTTGAACCGTGGCCCGAAGGCGAAGGAAGTTTTCAGGCTGCCCGTTCTCGATGATCTCGAAGCTGTCCGTAGAGAAACTTAAATCGGTGAAATCCGTTGCAACCCCGGCGGCCATGGATAGGGAATAGCGGCCCAGCCGTTGTACCAGTCGGGGCGACACACCGCTCTGAGGAACCAGGAGTCTGTACAGCGTATCGAGGGGTAGTTTGTTTATGCTGGCTTCGGTGCTCAAGCTGAGCCGGGATTCCCATCCGAATGATCCGGTCGCTTCTAGTCCACCGCTGTCCGCATTCTCCTCCAGCGAGGCCGCCAGGGCGAAACGGACGCTTTGTCCATTCGGTGCGAGATCGAGGGAAAAACTTTCGAAGTGGGTCTGTCCGATATCGAGGGTGCTGCTCTGGATGGCTACTACCTCTTCGCCGCGGTCGATGCGCAGCGTCCCATTCAGGTTCTGTCCTCCCCGGGGATCAAAATCATCGAGTCGCAGCAGTCCGGATGGCAGAAGGTTGCCGATCAGGACATTGCCGTTGAACTCCGCTCGTCCCCGGGAGGAGCGCAGGGAGAGAGGATTGAGATACAGGATCTCTTCATTGCCGCTGATCCTGCTGACAATCGACACGTCGAAGGGCAAAACCTCCTCGGGAGCCTCGATCCGCAGATCCGCGCTGTAACGCAGGCGAAGCTCCTCCAGATTGACGGCCAACGAACCGGAGGAACTCACGGAGCTGAGCAGATACGGATTGAAGCGCTCAAGAGCACCTGTCAGCTGAAAGAGATCGGCCGGACGGAAGCCCTCGGTAGTAAACTGGACGTTCAGGTCTTTGCTCTCAGTATCGTAGCTCACCTGCAGATCCAGGGGAGCGCGGTCCTGGATCTTTCTGATTTCGAGGTTTTGTGCGTCGTAGGTAACCTGCAGGGTCTGGCGTTTTACGTTGATCGTTTCAGTGGAGAAGCTGTAGATCTGAACGGCCAGGTCCGACCAGGTGAAGAATCTGTCCAGGGTACCGGACAACTTCAACCGGGTGGAAAGCCATGCCGGCACCGCCGATGCGTTTCTGGCGTGCCGGGCTTCGACGAAACCTCGAACCGAGATATCGTACAGATCCTGCTGGTTCGTGATCGTGAAGAACAGGTTGTCTACTTGCACCTGCCAGTCCCTGTAGGTATAGCGGAGGGTTATGTTGGACCCGCTCATAGCGATCCGGGGATATGCCTCCCCGCGGAGACTGGAACGGCCTGCCAGGGAAATCGGAAAACCACCGGAATCACCGCTGCTCGTTCGCAGTGATTCGATAAGCTCCAACAGTTCCCTGTCACGGTCGTAGTCGACTTCGAAGTAGGAATTGGCGATCTGGATTTCCGAGATGGCGAGCACCGCCGCCCGCGTGGAGAGAAATCGCAGCAGATCGTAGTGCACCTTCACTCGATTGATTCGCAGCAGAACCTCCTGCGGATCGTCCCGACCGTAGATCACCAGGTCCCGTATGCCGAGGTAGCCGAAGACCGAAGGGGACAAACTGGAATAGCTTATCTTGCGTCCGATTCGGGCCTCCAGCATGCTCAACATCTCGGTTTTGAGCTCCTCCATTCTGCGATCCAACCGGGTGCCGATCTGGTGGATAAAAACCGCTCCCAAAGAGACGATCACCAGGAGCAGAAAGATTTCGAGAAAACGCCATTTGAGCCGGATCGGGTGTGAACTCAATCGCCTCTCTCCAGTCTGAACCGGACCTGAATTTGACCGACATCCTCACTCGGATCCCCGGAGGGTTCGAACAGGTAGCTGTAAAGCGCCCGCTGCACCGCCGTATCCACCGTGGCATAGCCGGAACTGCGCACGATATCCACCTCCATCACCTGTCCGTTGGCCGCGACGGTGAAGACCGCCACCACATCCACCTCCAGGCCCTCTTCGAGTAGTATGTCCGGGAAAGAAATACCCGCTGTTTTGAGCAATTTTCTTTCCCTACCCCTCCATTCTAGCGCACCAGCCTGGCTATATCCACCGTCCTCGGTATTTCCACCTTCCTCGGCCGATCCGCCGTCCTCGGCCGGTGCCGGTGCCGGCGGACTTTCCAGCTCCCTGGCCAACAGCTGCGCCGGCAAGAGGGGGGCGGCAGCGGGGGAGCTGGGTTGCGGCAACAGCGGCTCTTGCGTCGCAGCGAAGGCCAGCCGCTCGCCCCCGCGGGACAACTGCGGCTGCGGCGAATCCACCGGCGATCTCATACCCGGCATGGCGAGGGTTCTGGGGCCTTCCATTTTTAAGCTCTCCGCCAGCTCCTGCGGGGCCAGATCGGGCAGCCCCGCCTGTTCCGGGGCTACCGCCGGCAGGGTCCGCTCGCTCCTTTGGGAAAACTCGATCACCACCCGCCGGGGAAGCACCTCCGTTACCCGCGGTCCTTTCATCAGGAACAGCAGAATGATCAGACAGAGGTGAAGTCCCAGGGAGATCAAGAAAAACGGACGGATGTTCTCGGTCATTCGGGAAGGCTCTTCTGGGCCGTCACCAAAGATATCGATTCCACACCGCTCAACCGTGATAGATCCATGATCTCCACCACGTCCCGGTAGGGCAGCAGGGCATCGGCCTGGAGGATGATATCCGTGCGCTGGAATCGAACCATCTGCTTCTTCAGCTCCGCGGCGTAGCGGTCCCGGGGAACCGACTGTTTCCCAATATAAATCTCCCCTGAGCCGGTCATCGTTACAATAATTTCCTCTTCTATCACGGCCTGGGAGGTGTAGGCCTTCGGCAGATCCACGGTAATCGCCGGATTTATCGAAAGGGTGGTATTGAGCATGAAAAAGATCACGACCAAAAAAACCATGTCGATCAGGGGCGTGAGAACCAGGCCGCTGTCCTCCTCAAGTCTTCTTTTTAGGCGCATCCGCATCCCCCCGGGTTATTTCAATCTTGATGATATGCCGGTCATCTCTGTCCAGCACCTGGAAGCGGAATCCTTGGTGTTCGAAGGTCGTACCGACCTCTGGAATCCGCCCCAGGTGTTCACAAACGAATCCCCCGACGGTATCGTAGTTGAGCTTCCGCAGAGGGATCCCGGTGTCGTGGTACAGATCTTCGATATCCGTCACACCGGCGACCAGGTAATGACCCGGGCTTACGATCTGGATATCCTCGGTCTGCTGGAAGACCTCCCCCGGTACGAACCCCACGATCTCCGAGGCGATTTCCGCGGGGGTGATCAATCCCGATACCGCGCCGTATTCATCGGACAGAAAAACGACCTCGATCTTGCGGCGGTTCATCTCGAGGAGAAGGTCGGGAATCCGCTTGACATCCGGGTAGAACACCGCCCCGGTCATCAGATCCCGGATCTTACGCCGGCTTCTGGCCTTCACTTCCAGTCGCAACAGTGTTTCGGCGTTCAGATAGCCGATGATGTTGTCCGCCCGGCCCTCGAACACGGGCAGGAAGCGGATTCCGTTCGTGTAGCTGATCCGCACGGCCTCCTCGATGGTCGCGGTGCTGGCACACACGGGGTACTCATACATGGGGATCATCACCTCCCGTGCCAGTGTGGTGCGAAAGTCGAAGATATCTTCGAATACCCTATGCTCCGTTCTTCCCAGACCCGATTCCCGGGATCCGAGACGGACCAGAAGGCGAAGATCATCCCGGGATTGGGGAAGCTTGCTGCGGGTGGCCTTGCGGCCCGAAAACAGCAGGATCGCCTTGACGATTCCGTTGAGAACCACGGCCAGAGGCAGGAACAGAAAGTGGAAGACAACCAGGATCGGCGCCAGTCGAACGGCGATTGTATCCGCGCGCCGGCGGAAGAAAGACTTGGGGATGATCTCCGTGAAGATCAACAGAAACACACTCAAAGCCAGGCTTCCCAGCCAGGCGGCGGATTCGAGTCCCCGTTCCCTCAGGGCGCTGGCAACCACGATGGCCGCGGTGACTACGGAGATGTTCGTACCGATGAGGGTCGTGCCCAACAGCCGTTCCGGCCTGAGCAGAAGAAAATCCGCCGCCCGGGCGTAGGTTATCCCCTTCTCCTTTTTGAGGTAGAGGGTCAGCTGATCCGCAGCCAACAAGCCGGTCTCCAAACCGGCGAAAAAGGCCGCAGCCACAGAGCAGAGCAGGATAACCAGGTAGTTCACTGAGTTAACCTCCTCACCTCCAATTCGAGAATCCTGGTCCTGCTGATGCGTATCACCGTGAACTCGATCCGCCCGATGACCAGCGTGGTGCCCACAGCCGGTATCTCCCCCAGGGTGTCGGTGATCAGCCCGGCGACCGTGTAGCTGTCGCTGAATATATCCTGTTCGAGCAGGGCGGAGAGCTCTTCGATTTTCAGGTGGCCGGTGATGTGGAAGCGGCCCCCGGGCAACTCGAGAATCTCATTCTCCCCGGATGGGTAGAAGTACCCCAGCAGCTGTTCGACAAGATCCTTGAACGTGACGACCCCGGCGGTGCCGCCATACTCATCGATGACCACTGCCATCTCGCTGTTCGATTCCCGCATCTCCACCAGCAACTCGGCGCAGTTCTTCGTGGAGGGCACGTTGATCGACTGTTTGAGAATCTCGGTGAGGCGCGCGTCGGTTTTGAATTTGTATTTGTACGGCAACAGATCCCGAAAGGCGATGTAACCGACCAGATGGTCGAGGTCCTGATCGTAGGCCGGCAGCAGAGCGGCTCCGCCCGACTCATCCATCAGGGTATTGTCGGTGATAAGATCGGAGATGCGCCGGCTCACGTCCACGCCGATGATCTCGGTTCTGGGGCTCATGAGCTCTTCGGCCTGCTTCTCCCTAAAGTCGCAGAAGGATTCCACCAGATCCAGCTCGGATCGGTCCAGGATGCCCTCTTTGTAGCCGATCTGAACCGCCGAACGGATGATGCTGTGCTTGGCCCGCCGCACCCCGGCGCGTCGCTCGGGCAGCAGCAGATTTACCAGTCTGTTGAACAGGTTGAAGAACCAGCGCAGCGGTGTAAACAGCAGATACAGGTAGTGGAGCGGTAACGCGCTGAAGCGGCTGAAGACCTCAGCCTTACGCACCGCCAGGTTCTTTGGTGTCATCTCTCCGAAGATCAGCAGCAGCACGGTCATCGAGATGACAGAGAACAGTTCCGTGTCGAAGCGGAAGATCCGCTCGCCGATCGCCTCGCCCAGAGAGCTGGCGAAGACATTGACGAACATGTTTCCCGTCAAGAGCGTAATCAGGATATCGTCGGGGGAGGAGAAAATCCGCGACAGGATGGCCGCCAGTCTGCTGCCGGAACGTCGTTTCAGGCTGTCCTGTTCCAAGCGGCTGAGAGAGAAAAAGGCGGCCTCGGATCCGGAAAAGTAGGCCGACAGTAGAAGGAGCGCGGCCAGGGGGATCAGCAAACGGAGCAGGTTAACGTCCATACCCTAGGCGGCTCCTCCGGAACGCCGCTGTCGGGAGAAAAAGGTGAGCAGCTCGGAGGCGGCGATTTCCATTCGGGCCAGAGTCCTGTTCACCTTCTGACGAAAGACGTGAAAGAACAGTAGAGAAGGAATGGCCACGGTTAGTCCCGCAGCCGTGGTGATCAGCGCCTGGGAGATACCCCCGGCAAGCAGGGCCGGATCCGACACGCCCGAGACCTTGAGGTTGAGAAAGGATACGATCATTCCCGTGACCGTACCGAGTAATCCCAGCAAAGTAGCCAGGTTGGCGATGCTGGCCAGGTAGGGAACGAACTGCTCCAGCCGGTCGGCGCTGCGCATGGCTTGGGATTCCATATAAAGGCTTATCAGCTCCTGAGACTGCCCGGCCTTGCGGGCCTGTACTCCGGCCAGAAGAACCCGAGCTTCGGGGCAGCTCATCCGCTCCAGCTCCGTTAGAACCAACCGGGCTTTCCCGGTTCTCAAGCCTTCGATGACATAGGCGCCAAGATCATCGATCCGGTTGCGGATGTGGATGAAAAAAACGCTCTTTTGGATGATGAGGGCGACTGCGACTACCGAGAGCGCCAATATCGGTAGCAAAACCACACCGCCCTGGACAAGAAACGAGATCAATATGTGCTCCCTCTGAGATGAAAATAGATGCTACTATCTGCGGATACCATACCCGATCAGAAAACGAGAGCTGAAGTTGGGGGAAATGAATGCCTCGAACCCCGTATGCACCGTGCCGTTTTTTCCTACCTTCCAGTTCCCCTGGATGCTGGTTGCCGATCCGGTAACTAATTCCCAATCCCTAAACAGAAACGGTTGAGAGCCGTCGTCGGCGAAATCCCCGATCAGCGCCTTGATTATAAACTCTACCGGAAGTTTGTGAAAGTCAGCTGACCACACCAGTCCTGCATAGTTGTAAAGCGGGTTTTCCCACGGCCGGGTCGCCGGCGGGAAGCGGACGGCCGCTGCTGCGGTAAGATTCAAGCGAATTCCGGGTTGTCCGGCCCGCATCTGCCAGATCAGATCTCCCTGCAGCACACCCTGATTGCTTTCCGTGAAGCTCAATTCCAGTTTCGGATCCGGCTTCGAGGCGTCGAACAGGTAGATCCACCCCTTTGTCCACTCGAAGGATAAGGAAGCGCCGAAGGTTGCGCCGGGGTCGAAGCGCAGTTCGGAGTACAGGGAATACCCCCCTTCGGTTTGGAGGTGGGGTATCGCCGAGCCCCCGGATACCGCCTGTACGGCGCATAGAGTCTGCAAGCGCCGGGGCGGCAAGCGCACGAAGGGGGCGGCGCGCAGCAGGAGGGAGAAGCAATCGGCGGGATACAACTCCAGACCCCCGCTGGGATAGAAGGCCAGGGAATCGTCGTGGTACAGAGCCGCTGCTCCCGCCCACAACCGCAGAATCGAGCTGGGGTGATGCCAGCCCAGCTCCAGGCTCGTGCGGCCGTGCTGCTCTGTTTCATAGGAGGGTAGCCCGGCAGCCAGCACTCCGCCTGCCCTAAGCGACAGATCCCAACGGGAACCGACCAGGGACAGCTCCAGGTCCTGCTGGACGGCCCCGCGCTGCACATCCGGGTCCGCCGGAGGACTGCCTCCGCCGATCCCGCTGATTCCCGACAGTTGAGTCTGCTCCCGCCATTGAAGTGCTCCGGCTTCAGCGTACAATCCGGCAACCAGATCCAGGGTGTAGATGGCCGCTGCGTCGGCCGACGAGTCGGCGAAGTAGAATGCACCCACCCCGCAGGCAGCATCGATGTTCAGGACCTCAGCCCGACGTCGAGCTTCTGCTGCAAAGATCAGATCGGTCGGGGACTCCGGGGGAGTGGTAATCCAGCCATCAGCAAGATCGACGTGCACCTCCGATGACAGGTCCCACACCCCGGAGGATCGGTCTGTGGTAAACTCGGACACAACCGTTTCGCCGGGGATATAGTCGACCCGGGCCTGCCAGCTGCCCGAAGCCACGGGCTGCCCTTCTCCCGTGTTCGCTCGTTCCTCCTCCACGGTCGAAGGGGGCAGCAGCCCCGGCGGGGCCAGCACGGAGCGGGGAATTCTCTGCCAGTAGAACCAGGGGGGATCCGGTACGGCCAGGTCGACCTTGAAGTGCGATCGGGGATAGCTGAGACGATTGTCGTTCATGCCCATGGCCTCCGGAATCTCCTGATCCAATGGCGGCGGGGCGGCCAGGTACAGCGTGTACTCACCGAAGAGGGTCACATCGGGGAGCTGAAGAGTGCTCTGGGCCGAAGCGGGGGAAGCCAGGCTCAGCAGCGCGGAGAAGAGGAGCATGATCATGACAAAAACTCCGTTTTTGATTATGCTTAGGTTCGATTCTTTCGTCCAGGGTCGGGAGGTGCATTTGGAACG
>CAZKCQ010000031.1:0-16582 GCA_964551205.1 uncultured Spirochaetaceae bacterium | reverse complement strand
ACCAGTCGGGGAAATCCAGGCGGATACCGTCGATGTCGGTCAGCCTGGCCCCGGGTAGAGCGCCGTATTCGGACAGAATTGCCTGAATAATGCGGTCCTTGGCCTCGGTCCTGAAGTTGATTTCCCCGGAGTAGTGGTACTTGATGATTTCAGCGACCAGCTCGGAAAAAGAGCGCTCGGCCTTGGAAAGTATCGCCAGGACCAGCAGGGCAGCGATCATCCCGGAATCGCAGAAGTAGTTGTCCCGGAAGTAGTAGTGACCTGCCAGCTCACCGCCGTAGATGCCCCGGGTGTCCCGAAGCAGCTTCTTGGCGTGGGAGTGACCCACTTTACAGATCACCGGTTTGCCCCCCAGGGCTTGCACGTACTCAACGACGCTGCGGGAGGTGCGTACGTCGTAGGTCACCACCTCGCCCCGGTGATTCTGGCCGGATTGGCGAAAGAAGTGCAGCCCCAGCAGGGCGATGATCAGATCGGGGGAGACGAAGCGGCCGTTCTCGTCCACGAACATCACCCTGTCACCGTCTCCGTCGAAGCAGATGCCCAGGTCGGCCTTCTCCGCCAGTGTCCGCTTTTTCACATCGGCCAGGTTGGCTTCGATCAGGGGGTTGGGCGGATGATGGGGAAAGCTGCCGTCGGGCTGGTCGTACATCGTGATGATCCTGCCCCGCAGGTTCCGCATCACATCATGGATGAACACCGAAGCCATCCCGTCGGAACAGTCGATCACTGCCTTGATCCCCTTGACCGCCTCTACATAGGGCTCGAGGTGCTTCAGGTATGCCTGGCGGATATCCAGGGTACTCAGTTTGCCGGGGACGGGAGCCGGGGAGAGTTCGCCTTCAACCATCTGCTCCAGCCGTTTCAAGCCCGTGTCGTAGCCCACGGGGATAGCCTGGGCGCGGGATATTTTCAGGCCGTTGTATTGCGAAGGATTGTGGGAGGCGGTTATCATGACGCTTCCCCCGTACTCGAAATGGGCCGTGGCAAAGTAGACCGAGGGGGTGGAGCATAGACCGATGTCGGTTACATCGCAGCCGGCATCCAGCATCCCCCGGCTCAGGGCTTCGAAGATCTCCCCGGAGCTTTCCCGGGCGTCTCTGCCCACCAGGATCCGATTGGTCTCCAGGAGGGTGGGCAGAAACAAGCCGATCCGATAGGCCAGATCTTTGTCCCACTCCCGGTTGTATACACCCCGAATGTCGTAGGATTTGAATACTCCCATGGGGCGATTATAGCACCCACTCCATACATGATCCACCGGTTCCAATATCACCGCTGGAAGTCGAAAAACCTAATATAGTGGTTGACGATTTACTATAAAGTACTATAATATACTATAAGGTATTTTAATGGACAAAGAGAATGCATGCAGTTAAGCCTTCGGAAACCACCTCCGGAGTCCGCACCGGGGTCGGTGAAAACGGGGAAGTGATGACCCTATCAGAGGTAGCCGTCTACCTTCGCCTGGCGGAAAAGACGGTTTTGCGGATGGTGCACAGAGGGCAGATTCCCTGCGCCAAAGTTGCCAGCCAATGGCGATTCCTGCGATCGTTGATCGATGACTGGTTGATTGCCAAGATGCGGGTGGTACCGCAAAACGATCTGGCCCGTTTGATTGAAAGCTCACCGGAGGTAGTACCCCTCACACCACTTCTCAAAGCGGAGCACGTGGTCCTGGATTTGCGGCCGGGGAGCAGGGAAGATGTGCTTCACCAGCTGGTTCAACCTCTCCTGCGGACCCGCTTCATCGATCGGGAGAAGCCCTTTGTCGACAAGCTGCTGGAACGGGAAAGGATCGTTTCCACTGCCGTAGGCAGGGGAGTAGCCATACCGCACCTGCGCAATCCCCAGGAGAATCCCGGGGGCGGCCCGGTACTGGTTGTGGGAATCTGTAGGGAGGGTACGGACTTCGAAGCCCAGGACGGGGAAAAAACACATTTGTTTTTCCTCCTCTGTTCGGACAGTGAAGTGGTGCATTTGCGGGTGCTTGCCAAGGTCAATCGGATCGCCGGCCGGAAAGATGCGATGACCCGCCTCATCGGTGCCGAATCGCCGGCGGAGGTTATAAAGATTCTGGTGAGAGCGGACCAGGAAGGAGCGTGATCATGGGTTTGTTTGCCAGTTTTCGCCCGGAGTGCATTCAGATCGGGAGCGAGGCACGGAACAAGGGGGAGGTGCTTGCCGATCTGGCCCGGCTGGCCAAGAAGAGCAAGGTGTTGGGCAAGGTGCCGGAGAAGCGCATCCTCGATGCCCTGGAGGAGAGGGAGCAGGTAGGCACAACAGGATTCGGCAACGGAATTGCCATTCCCCATTGCGGTCTGGAGGATATCGACGAGTTTGTGGTCGGATTGCTTATCGCCCCGGAGGGAATCGATTTCGATTCCCTGGACGGGAAGAAGATCACGACCTTTTTCTTTATTATTGGACCCAAGTCCCAGAGAAACCGTCATATCCAGCTGCTGTCGGCGATCTCCAAGATCCTCAAGAATCCCGAGGTGATTCAACGTTTTCTTGAAGCGTTTAATGAAAATCGAGTACGACAGATCGTGGAGGAGCTGTTTCGACTCGTCGATGTAGGGATTTCTCCCGGCCAGCAGATGGGCAGATGCCTGTTTCAGGTGTTTGTCCAAAGGGAGGAGTATTTCGAGGATCTTCTCCAGGTTTTTTCCGCCGCTGTAGAGGGTTCGATCGCAGTGATCGAAACCAACGCCGCCGGTTACTATCTGCATCGGATACCTCTATTCGCTGCCTACTGGACAGAGAGCCAGAAGGGATTTTGCCGCCTCATCCTTGCCGTTGTCGATAGAGACCTCTGCAATGACGTGATCCGGCGTATCCACACCGTAGTGGAGGATATAGAGAACAATCCCGGAGTGCTGATCACCGTTCAGGAGTTGTTTTACTCCAGCGGTTCTCTCGAATTCTAAGGCTATCGGAGTCAGTTGTGTTGCAAGCAGTTCAGAGTTACTTCCAAGCCCACCCTGTTCCGGTGTTGTTGGTTGTAGGTATCATCACCCTGGCCGGATTCTACCTGGGCAAATCCATGCGTTTTGTGCGTTTGCCCTCGATTATCGGATTTATGATCGTCGGTGTTTTTTTGGGTCCCTCGGTCCTGGGTCTGCTCGGGGAGGAGTTGAAAGAGTCAATCGGCTTCATCACCGAAATCGCCCTGGGTTTCGTAGCCCTCAGTATCGGTCTGGAGCTCACCTTCTCCGCACTCAAAAAACAAGGGCTCGGAATCATTCTTATCATCATTGCCGAATCCTTCCTGGCTTTCGCCGTGGTCACGGCGGGGGTGTTCCTCCTGACCCGCAACCTTGCCCTGGCACTGATCTTTGGCTCCCTGGCTCCGGCCAGCGCGCCGGCCGGAACGGTAGCTGTGATACAGGAGTTCAAGGCCAGGGGGAATTTGACAAACGCACTCTATGCTGTGGTCGGCTTTGATGACGGACTGGCGATCATCATCTTCGGTTTCGCCTTTGCCATTGCCCGCAGCTTGCTGCTGCACCAACACGGTGCGGCCCCGGAAGCGACGTGGCTGTTGATTTTTGCCCCCTTGTTGGAGATCGGACTGAGTTGTCTGAGCGGTGCAGTGATAGCCGTTGCTTATCGCCTGTTGGCCAGCCGGCTGACGGAGCGAAGAGACCTGTTCATCCTCACCTTCGCCACCGTCCTCATCACCGTAGGCATCTCCGAGGTGCTGCACATGTCTTTGATCCTGACGAATCTGGTCGTAGGTTTGGTAGTCGCGAACACCCAACCGCCGGCGCTCACTGATAAGATCAAGGACGATCTGACCGAGGTGATGCCCCTTTTATTCGTGCTCTTTTTCGTGTTAGCCGGATCGAATCTTGACCTGGCTATGCTTCCCTCTCTTGGACTGATCGGGGTAATCTATATGATGAGTAGATCCGCGGGGCTTATGGGTGGGGCCTGGATCGGTGCCGTCGCAGGTCGGGCAGAACCGAAGATCCGAAAATACCTGGGATTGGGTATTCTTTCTCAGGCCGGAGTCGCAATCGGTCTTGCCCTGGTGGTGACACAGGCCTTGACACCTCTGGGACCGTGGGGAGCCCAGCTAGGTGCCCTGATCATCACCACCATCACCGCGACCAGCATAATCTTCGAAATCGTGGGACCGATCCTCTGCAAGTTGGGCCTGCAGAAGGCTGGAGAAATTCCTATCCAAGATTTAAAAGACGGACAATCCTAGTCGAACTTCCCTGCTTGACACGGGAAAATCAAAGCTCTAGCATGATTCTCTCTGGCAGCCCATGGTAGATACCGGCGTAGTGTCGACAGAATACAGCGAGTTGAAAGTCCTCTTTCTGTCCGGATACGCCGCGGATGGGGCGGAACTCTCCGGTGATCAACCGGGGGAGCTTCTGCAAAAACCCTTTTCCCGGGTCGATCTTCTGAGGAAGCTGCGGCAGCTGATCGACGAGTAATCCAACTTTTTTTTATTTTCACTTTCTTTCGGAAATCCCTTGACATACGTTTCTTTATGAAGTAACGTTCATTTTTGTAGTAACGTTTCTATGAACAGTAACGAAAGGGAAGAATTGCAGGCGCTTGATCAAATAGCCGGGATCCTGGCCAGGATCGAGGATCGAAAGTTGATCCGTGAGTTCCTGATCTGCATCCTGACGAAGTACGAGATCAAGGAGATCGCCGGCCGTTGGGAGCTGGTGAAGCTGCTGTACGACGGGATGAGTCAGCGGAGAATCGCCGAGCAGCTGGGGATGAGTCTCTGCAAGATCACCCGGGGATCGAAGGAGCTGAAAAAACGGGGTTCTGCTTTCAAAACGGTCTTGGACAGTTACGTAGAACACGATACACCAGAGGACGACTAAACAACCATCAGAGGAGGAAGCGTATGCCTATCAAAGTAGTCCTGAATGAAGATGAGATCCCCAGGCAGTGGTACAACCTGAACGCGGATCTACCCCTCAAGAACCCGATCCTGGGTCTGGATCTGAAACCGGCAACCCCGGAGTGGCTGGGCAAGATTTTCCCCATGAATCTGCTGGCCCAATCCATGAGCACGGATCGCTGGATCGACATCCCCGAGGAGGTGCTCGAGATACTGTTCCGGTGGCGCCCATCACCCCTGCACCGGGCGACCAGGCTGGAAAAGGTCCTGGGCACGCCTGCCAAGATCTACTTCAAGAACGAAGGGGTCTCTCCCCCGGGCAGCCACAAGCCCAACACCGCCGTGCCCCAGGCTTTCTACGCCAAACAGTTCGGGGTTGAAAAACTCACCACGGAGACGGGGGCCGGTCAATGGGGAAGTGCCCTGGCCTTTGCCTGCGCCCTCATTGGGCTGGAGTGCAAGGTGTTCATGGTCCGGGTGAGTTTTGACCAGAAACCATTCCGCAAGACCATGATGCAGGTCTGGGGCGCGGATTGCGTTCCCAGCCCGAGCGAAGAGACACAGGCGGGCAGGGACATCCTGGCGGTGCATCCGGATTCCCCGGGCAGTCTGGGCATCGCCATCAGCGAAGCCATCGAGGCGACCATGGCCGACGAAAGCGGCAAGACCAAGTACTCCCTGGGCAGCGTGCTGCCCCACGTCCTGCTGCATCAGACCATCGTCGGCCTGGAGGCGAAGAAGCAGATGGAGAAGATCGGGGAGAAGAAGGTGGACGTGGTGATCGGCTGCGCCGGCGGCGGCAGCAACTTCTCCGGCCTGGCCTTTCCCTATCTCAATGACAAGATCAACGGAGCCCAGATCGAGATCTTACCCGTGGAACCGTACTCCTGTCCCACCCTGACCAAGGCGCCCTACGTCTATGACTACGGAGACACCGCCAAGGTGGCGCCGATCGCGCCGATGCACTCCCTGGGCCACACCTTCGTGCCTCCGCCCATCCATGCCGGCGGACTGCGCTACCACGGGATGGCTCCCCAGGTCTCCCAGGCGGTTGCAGCGGGACTGATGAAGCCCATAGCCGTGCATCAGCTGGAGTGTTATGAGGCTGCGATTACCTTCGCCCGTACGGAGGGAATCATCATCGCTCCCGAGACCAGCCACGCGGTGGCCGTAACAATCCGGGAAGCCAAGAAGGCCAAAGAGGAGGGCAAGGAGAAGGTGATCCTGTTCAATATGAGCGGGCACGGCTTGATGGATCTGCGCGGTTATGATCTGTATCTCAAGGGAAAACTACACGACTACGAGTATCCCCAGGAGGAGATCCACAAGGCCCTCGAACTGATCAAGGATTTTCCGAAGCCCATTAGTGCCTGAGACCAAAGCGTCTAAAAGCGCTCCAGGGTATTTTTTGGATCCCACGGACGTGAATTTTTAAGCGTCCGTGGGATTCAAGAACAGAGGATAAGCTCAAGATGAACGAATTCGACCACCACGAGACCTACTGCAGAAGTTTGGGTGACTGTATCAATTTCTCCTACTGCCGGGCCGCGGGAGGACAGGATCCGTGCGGTCAGATCCTGGACTGTTGGGTCGGCCGACTGCCGATTGTGGAGTTTCTTCAGAACAACTACACCACGGAAGTGCTGCAGCGCGTATTCGCCCCTCAGCCGGGGAGACTGCAGAGGATCATGAGCATTGCCGAGCGAATAGCCCGGAACAGCGACCCCCCATCCGACCGCTAGGTCCCGAAACGATTCGACAGTTCTCGTCCCCGTTCCGTTCTGTTGCGCTCGTCTCGGAAATCCATTTAAACTCTGTCCATGAACTTTCACTGGTCGATCTTCGTCCATCTCGGTGTGATTGCCCTGAGCCTCCTGCTGGCTACCCTGATCCGGGCCCGGCTCCGCTTCTTTCAACGTTTTCTCATCCCCAATTCCTTGACAGCCGGGTTCATCCTCCTGATCTTCTACAACTTTCCTGCTAAATACCTCGGGATCGGAACGGAACATCTAGGCGACCTGATCTACCACCTGCTGAGCCTGTCCTTCATCGCCATGGGCCTGCGGAACACTCCCGGCCGGGGAGCAGGAAAGCGTGTGTTGTCTACGGGCCTGATGATCATGGCCTCCTTCTCCTTTCAAGCCCTTTTGGGTATTGCCCTGACCTTCCTGTTCATCGTCCTGATCATTCCCGGTCTGTCTCCCAGCTTCGGGCTGTTTATCCCCCTCGGATTCGAGATGGGGCCGGGCCAGGCCTACTCGATCGGGATCGGCTGGGAGGAGATGGGATTTGCCGGGGCTGGGACGCTCGGCTTAACCTTCGCAGCCCTGGGATTTCTCTGGGCCTGTTTTGGGGGAATCTTTTTGATCAATCTCGGGATCCGCAAGGGCTGGCTGGGGGCGAAGTATCGGGAGATGCTGAGGGCTGCACGGGTCCGTTCCGGTATCTACGGGCGGCGTGAGCGCTCCCCCGCCGGGTCGCGTTTGACTACGGAGACCGAAGCCATCGATACTCTGTCCTTCAATCTGGGCACTGTTTTCGTGGTCTATTTCCTGACCTTTCTGCTTTTGAAAGCCCTGACCTACCTGTTGTCTTTCGCCGGAACAGAAGGAAGAGAACTGGCGGTGAATCTCTGGGGGATCTCCTTCATCTTCGCAGCTCTGCTGGCACTCGGCACCAAACAACTGTTCAGAGCATTGAAGGTCGACCATGTTTTAGACTCCGGCAGCCTTACCCGCATCGCCGGGAGCTCCGTGGACATCCTGGTAGCCGCCGCTATAGGAGCGATCTCCCTGGTGATCGTAGCCCGCTACCTGCTTCCCATCCTGGTGATGGCGGTCTTGGCCGGGCTGCTCACCATCGGCTACGTTTTGTGGTTTGCCTCTCGCCTGTTCGACGAGCACCGCTTCCAACGGGCCATGGTCATCTATGGCGGATCCACCGGTACCATGCCGACCGGTCTTGCCTTGCTGCGTATCCTCGATCCGGAGTTCGAAACCCCCGCAGCTGTGGATTACATGTACGGATCGGGAGTTGCCTTCGTTTTGGTGATTCCCTATATCCTGGCGATCAATCTGATGATGTACGGGTATACCCGGGGGAATCCCCTCTTCTACTGGGCTCTGTTGGGTCTGATCGTGGTCTACCTGATCGTGTTTTTCATTCTGCACCGGGTGCTGGCCGGCAGGCGGGCCTTTGCCCGGCCGGGCAAACTGTGGTTTCCGGATTAGATTAGGATCAGGCCTTCGGCTTGCCAAGCGGCTGTGCCGCATCATGTGCTCTAAGATCTGCTCCGGGATTGCCCGCCCGCCTCCAGGCGCTTGACGATCAGGGTAGCATACCCGCCCCGCGGCAGGAAGAAGCGCAATGTCAGTTTCTCCCTGTTTTCGTACAGTTCGTCCTCTCCGTTGCCCTCCACGCTAAAATCCTTCGGCAGGAGGATCGCCGGGCGCTCGACTCCGTTGATGTACACCCGGGACATCTGCCGAACCTTCAGATCTCTCAGCTCGATGCCTTCACGCTCCAGAACCTCGGCAGTGATCTCGGCGATGCGGGGATCTTCGATCCGGCTGTCCCAGCCGGGTACGGGGAGGTTCTTGCTCTGAAGATGTTCGAACAACGCTTCCGAAACCTCTCGATGAAAGAGAAAAAAACCCTGGCTGTAGGGCAGCCGATCGAGGTGCAAACCGTGCTCCGGCTGCAGCTCCTCCAGATACTCGAAGAGGATCCGGTTGAAGAGGAGGGATTGATAGGCGTTCAGGGCGAACACGAGGAAACGGCGATCGATCAGGGACAGGGCTTTGTGAAATGCCCGCCGGTGCTGAGAAAGGTAGGTGAGGATCTTGCGGTATTCTCCATGGGCGCCTTCCAGGCAGCGGTCCCAGTGGCCCCAGTTCTCGAGGACACAGGACTTCAGGGTGCGGGTCCTGGGATCGTCGAACTTCGAAGGTTCGAAGTACAGGCGCAGGGCTTTCTCCCGGCTGCCCCGGAAGATCTCTTTGCCCATGAAGCCTTTGCCGTGGCGGGCGCCGCCGAAACGCTGCTCGTCGTAGTAGTTGGGAATCCCCCAATGCTTCACGATCTCCGCATTGGCCAGGAGACGGCCAAGATCATCGGGGGGGATGTCCCGGATAGTGATGGTGAAATGGTTGCCCCGAATATCTTTGGCAGTGATCGCAGCCGAATGAAAGCCGACAAAGTTGAGTTTGAAATTGTCCTCCGGCGGCAGAGCCATGACCGCTTCTTGCAACCCTCTACGGTTCTTGATGGAGATCAGCTGTTCGGTTTTCCCGTAGCGATCCTTGATGCCCCCTGTGGATATGTCCTGCTTGGAGATCTTGAGCCGGCGGGCGAGCAGATCGATCAGGTCGAAGGTGTCCCAGTCCTGTTTGGTTAGTCGAAAGACTGCGTGGTTATGAGGTTTGTCGGAGAAGCTGGGGGTGGATTCTTCCCGAACGATGAAGTCCTGCGCTTTGACTTTGATCTTCATATATTGAACTGTTTTGAATGTAGACCGCGCCAGATCCGGCGGAATCGGAAGAGCACCGGAGAAGAAAATCCGAGCAGCGGCCTTTATGGTTGCCATCATAGCATGCGGGCGGGATAAGACAAAAGTGTAGTTGGCATGTTTCATCCTTGAATCCCTAGTGAGCCAGCTCTATAATTTGTATCAGTCCGATGAAAAAACCAGGCTGTATGTTTCTCCTCCTGGTCGCAACACTTCTTCCCGCCTCTCCAAAGCTCTTTTCACCGGCCTACTTCAATCTAGGCAATCCCTTTCTGGATGTCGCCGTGACACCGGGGGCGGTCATGCCCCTGTTCGCGGACGCCGACCTCTTCACAGTCGGAGCCAGCGCCGTTATCACCGGGGAGCTGAAGATCCAACAAATTCCGTTTCTCTATACCCACGGGGAGCTGGGCTATAACCTCATCCCGGTACGAGCCGAGTCACTCCTTTCGGTAATTCCCCTTGGTATCGGGTTGGATTTCAAGATCAACGCCCTGCCGCGGTTAGAGGTCAGGGCAGCGGTCGGGGGCGGATACTACTTCGGTGCGCTGCATTCGAGCCCGTTCCTCGCTGAGGGGGAGGCGATCTGGGACGGCAATCCCTATGTTTCGGTTCGAGCCGGCCCCTCCTTCTATTTCACCCCGACTCTGAGCCTGGGCCTCGAGGCTTCCTACGTAAACTACTTCGGACTGGTTCAGTTCGTCGGTGTGTCTCTGATCGGATCGTATCACATTCCGATACAAGGCCGGGGCCCGGTTGAAATAAAATCCGTGAAGGTGGACCGGCTCTTTCCCGTGCTCTATCAGTTCTACGACCTGGAACCCCCGGGTCGGGCGGTGATCGCAAACACCGGTCGTTTCCCGGTCAGCGGTATCCAGGCGAGCTTCTACGTGGATCCCTACATGTCCCGCCCCACCACCTGGCGGATCGAGGAACCCCTGGCTCCGGGGGAGGAGCGGGAGATAGAGCTGAAGATGCTTTTCAACGACCGGATCCTCGCCATCATCGAGAGTGCGAAGTTCTCCGGAGAGTTGGTTCTGTCCTGCGAATGCTTCGGACAGCGCCACGAAACCCGCAGGATCCTTCCCGTGGAAATCCGGGACCGCAATTCCCTCACCTGGGAGGACGACCGTAAGGCGGCGCTCTTCGTGTCGGAAAAGGATCCGAATGTGCTCGAGTTGGCCGGTTCGACTGTTGCAACTGTGAAGCGCTCCAGGTTGCGGCCGATCAATCCGGTCTTCCGCATGGCAGCGGGCCTGCATTCGGCCCTATCCGTGTACGGGATGTCCTACATCGCCGATCCCGATTCCCCCTACACCGAAGTGCTCAAGGACGGATCGTCCATCGATTTCCTGAAGTTCCCCAGGCAAACCCTGAGCCATAGAGCCGGTGATTGCGACGACCTGACCATCCTCTACTGTGCCCTGCTGGAATCGATCAACATGGAAACCGCCTTCATCACGGTTCCCGGTCACATCTACGCGGCCGTCTCCCTGGGCATCACCCCTGAAGCGGCTGCCAAGTTGCTTACCAGCATTGATGATCTGATCTTTTTGGAAGACAAGACCTGGCTTCCCGTAGAGGTAACCGAGCTGGATGGTGGATTCCTATTGGCCTGGCAGCTGGGTGCCCGGGAGTGGCGGGAGAACCAAGAGCGGGGGCAGGCCAACCTCTATCCCGTGCATGCCGCCTGGAAGCTATATCCTCCGGTCGGGCTGCCTGCCGGCGACTCGGGATTCGATCCCCCCGCAGAGGATGCGGTGCTGAGCTTGTACAATGAAGAGATGATCGCTTTCATCCAGCAGGAGCTTCAGCCCAAGGTCGAGGAGTGCCAGAAACGGATCAGCGCATCGGGGAACCATCCCAAGGAGATCAACGCCCTGGGTGTGCTATACGCCCGCTACGGCCTGTACGACGAGGCCAAGGGTGAGTTCCACCGGGTGCTGGAGAGAGACGAGTACGTCCCCGCTCTGGTGAACCTCGGCAATATCTACTTCCTCGAGGAGGACTACGATTCAGCCCTGTTGTACTTCGAGCGAGCCTATATGGTGAATCCCACCTCGGCCAATGTACTGCTCTGTCTGGCCAGGACCCACTATCAACTCGAACTCTACGATAAGACCCGGGAGTACTACACCCGCCTGAAGGAAGTAGCGCCGGATCTGGCTGGGCGCTTCTCCTACCTGGTGGTGCGGACCAAGGAGGAGTTGCGGGCCCAGGAGTTCGTGAGTTTCGGCCGTGACGTGCTGTGGGAGGAGGAATGATGAGGCGGGATTTTCGTCCGACGCTGGCGGCGAAGCTTGCTACACTTGGGATCGTGTTGCTGGCGACCTCTGTGGTGTTTCTCATCCTCGAGCTTGCCGGTTGTGACACCACCCTGCGGGAACAGATCGAACAATACGTCGATGGGTACAGGCAAATCCAGGCGGAGGGTCTAGAGTACGTGGATGGGGCTAATGGTGACGATGCCAATCCCGGCACCCGGGATCTGCCGAAGAAGACCATCCAGAACGCCATCGACCTGGCCGCCGCCCTCATGGATGAGGCTGAGGTCCGGGTGGCGGAAGGGACTTACGCCGTATATGAGACGCTCGTCGTGCGAGAGGGGATATCACTGTATGGTGGATTTCGAGCATCCGACTGGACCAGGGATATAGATGCGTACCCGACAGTGATACAAGGAATTGCCGTTGAAACGGTGATCAAGCCGGAACGGGGTGTGACTCCGGCAACAGCAATCGATGGCTTCTCGATAAAGGCCGCCGCAGGGGATACTGCCCATTGTATTATTTGCGATAATTGTTCACCAACCATCAGGTACAACTTCCTTGATGCCGGTGCCGGTGGCGTTGATACAATCGGTATACGGTGCCGCTATTCATCGCCCGTGATCAACGCTAATTCGATCAATGCTGGTAGTGGATCTGGAGCGGCGTGGGGAATCTGGAATATGAACTCGAATACCCGTATCTGGAACAATGAGATCTTTGGTGAGGGGGACCACACGAAATTTAAGGCGATTATTAACAGTGACAATTCCCAGGTATCCATTCAGAGCAATACGATCCGTGTGGGGACAACCGCCGGTGGGGGTGATGGGATCTATAGTACAGATTCTATATACCTCGTCGAGAACAACATTTTCTTTTCGACTGAACTTCCCGGTCTACCAACGGGATGTGCCATCCATGACGCGGCGGATTCCCCCCTGTTGGATGCACTAAATAACAACGATTTCTATCGCTGTGCGGCTTGCTACAGCTATGGGGATCCTGTGACTTCCCTCGATTTTTTGGAGATGATTGCGTTACTGGACGGTACAATTGGATCGGTTTCTGGTAATACCGACGAGGATCCACAATTTGAGCGCCAATCAATTCTTCCTTGGAACTGGCATTTAGTAGACACGTCTCCAGTCAAAGATGCTGGTCTTGATCTTTCGGACTCCTTTAATCATGATAGGGATGGTGTCCCCAGGTCAGACCCCTGGTCTATCGGCGCCTATGAGTAAACCGATCACATTCCAATTAGAAAACCAAATATTGACCAAAAAATAACTTGTGACCGCTATACGGCTCGTCTATAATTATACCAGATAAATTACATCAAGCCGTTACCTCAAACTTTCCTTATAGGAAAGCGGCTTGAACAACCAGAACCAGCAACACTTGAATTTCAGCGTGAAATAGGGGGGTATCGTCACGGATTGATCCATTCTACAGATACCGAAGCACCAACAAAGAGGGGGGAAAGCTTATGAAAGTGAGATACCGTGCGCTCCTGGTGGTTTGTGTGGTCATAGCCTTTGGCACTGGACCCGCAGCCGCGATTCAACTCCTGGATGTACTTTTTTTAGCCGACGGCTCTTCTGTGACCGGTGTGATCGTTGAGGAGGAGCCCGGAAAATCTCTGGTGCTCGAGACCGAGGACGGGGAGCTGCTGGAGTATGGTTTCAAAGACATCGAGCGAGTCGAGAAGCTGTTCGTCGATGAGGAGACGCTGATCCAGAACAGGGATGTGGTGTACCTCGAAGACGGTGTGGTGTTCCGAGGCAGGATTGTCGGACGGGTTCCGGGCAAGGAGATCCGGCTCGAGCTGGAGGATGGCCAGCTGCTCGATTTCAGGATGGATGAGGTATTCAAAATCGGGAAAGAACAGGTAGCCACCGGAGTTGTGAAGAAGGCGGTCATCAAACCCAAGAAGGCGGAGAAGGAGCGGATCGAGATCCAGATCCAGATTGCACTGAATCAACTCCAACTGAAGCAGGACAGGCTGAAGGAGGGTACGAAGGACTCAGAGAAACAGAGCCTGCAGGAGGAGGTGGATCGACTCAAGGGCCAGATCGACCAGATGGAGGAACAGAAGAAGACGGTAGAGGCGGAAGTAGCTGAGGAGGAGGGGAAGTTCGCCGAAATCGAGAGCGAGCTGGGAGAGCTACGGGAGCAAATGCTCGGAGCCGCCGGCGAGTTCGGACAGCGGATCACCGCCTGCGAATCCCCGCAGATCAGACAACGCTTGCAGGCCAAGTACGAAGATCTACAGCGTAGCATCGACGAGATGTTGCAGCGGGCGGAAATCGTTGCCCTGGTGGAGCAGCCGGACCCCCGGGTAGAGGAAATCGAGATGCAAACCAAAGTGACCGACGCCCTGGCCATCGCTCGGAACGGATTGTGGGCAACCCCTGAATATGAGGAGCAGTGGGAAGCGCTGGTCGCCGAACTTCCGATTGAGCAACGTCGTCAGATCTTTCGAGATTCCAGGAAAACCGATTCTCTGTCAAAAGCACTGCTGAATGCAATTCCGTTCGTCGGCCTGGGCAGCTGGCGGCAGAAGGACTACCTGGGTGGGGCGATCGTTCTGACAACTGGTGTTGCCGGACTGGCAGCCTATTTGACCTATGAAGTCTTGTTCGCGGATACAACGCAGGACAAATTTTTGTATGAAAACCTCGATTACATAGGCGGTGGGATCGCGCTGATCGGGTACGTTTTCGGCATTATCGAGCCCTTCCTGTTCAACACAAAGCGCAATTTGAAACTGCGGGAGGCACTGGAACTGGAGCGGAGAGCGGACCAAGTCGCGGCCGGACAGGCGCCTGGGAGAGAGCAGGGATTTATATTTCCTGCGCCCCCCGCAGAACCCCGGCTACGGCTCCATCTGGTCCACTTCGAGTATTGAGCGGTTGACCAGAGGAAAGGAAGGTAGATGATGAAACCGAAGATTGTATCGCTTTTGATCGTAGGAGTTTTGGTCCTCGGCGCTGCTCTGTCTTTTACGGAAGAACAGTTCGTTGATGTGGTGCATCTCAGCGACGGGACCGTCCTTACCGGATTGATAGTGGATCAGGTCGCGGGAGTGTCCTTGAAATTGGCAACCGCGGATCGCCTGGTCTACACCCTGACGAATCAGGAAATTGAGAGGGTAGAGAAGGAAAAAACCGAGGAACCGTTGCCCTTCTACTACTCCGATGTGGTACTTCTCAAGGATGGGGTGATGTTCAGCGGCATGATCGTGGAGCAGCGACCGGATACAAGCTTGACCCTGCGCACCGAAAACGGTGTGCTGCTTACCTTCGATACCAGTGAAGTGTGGAAGATCCTCAAAGAGAAGCGAATTTCGGGAATGCCGGAAGAAAAGACTGGAAAGGTGCGGGCTGAACGGGCGGGGATGAAGCTTGCCCTGCAGATCGAGATAGTAAGAGATCAGATTCGCGAGCAGCAGAAAATCGGCGGCGGCGAGGGGATCCAGGAAGAAATTGAGAGCCTGAAAGAGCAGATGGAGAGCCTGGAGAAGGCGGAGGAGCAGAACGAATACGACCTGTTGACGGACCGCAGGGTGGAGGAGCGGGAGCGTTTGCGGGACCTGCAGCGTGAGATCGAGGAGAATCTCGCGGAGCTGCTCGATATGCTCGAACAATGCGAGGAAGGCACAGAAGGTGAGCAAACGGCGGTTGGTTTCTCGACACCTGAAATCAGGCCTCTGCGATTCCTCGAAATCGGTGCTTTCACACAACTGGTAGAGGAGAAACAGTCCGACCAAGAGATCTCGGAGAAGCTGAAGAGTACGGCTGCCGAAATTGTCGAACAGACGATTTTTAAAATTCCGACCCAGGAGGAAATCGAAGCCCTGAAGGAGCGCCAATATGCCTATTCCTCCCTTGCCGATATTTTGGGCACCTCGAGATGGAAGGCTCCGAGCACAAGAGGGATGATGCGGGGCTATGCCGAAATGCTGCCGGCGGAGGAACGGGTGTTTCTATACGAAACATACAAAAAAAGCGGCACCCTGATGTTTGCCCTTCTGAACGCCATTCCGGCCGTTTACTTGGGAAGCTGGGTTCAGGGTGACGGCTGGGGCGCTCTGATCGGCATAGCACAGACATTCGCCTGTTTCGGTGTTTGGGGTGCTGCCCTGGCAAACGATTTTGAGTCCAAGGGTTACACCAGTGCGGTTGACAAGGGTTACTTTCCCGGCGATGTGGGCGGCCTGGCCTGGGCCGCGACCGGATTGATGGCCGCTTCCTACGCCTTCACCTTTGTCGAGCCCTTCTGGTACGTCCGGCGGGTGAACAAGCGCCTGCGGAACAGGCTGATTGTGGATGAAGAGATAATCGGAGAGGTCAAAGCGGATCAAAAAAGAACGGCCTTAAATCCTCCGGCGGTACATATCGTACCGGGCGGGGAAGGCGACCTCGCCATTGAGCTGAAGCTGGTCTCTCTGAGCTACTGAGCCGGCAGCACGCCATCAATCCCGGCGGCCGCTGGTCGTGCTGCTACGTATCAAAATCCCCTTCCGTTGAACCTGAGCATGGTTCTTGGGTATATTAATTTAAGCTTCACAAGATAGTTACTCGATAAATATCGAGCCAGGAGCAGCATCATGTCCAAAAAGTCCGATCCCTTCGGGACCGAGAAAACATTCTCTACTACACTGGGAAAGATCACCTACTACGATCTCAACGAATTGGAAAAACAGGGCCTGGGCGAGGTTTCCCGCATGCCCTTTTCCATAAAGATCCTGCTGGAGGCGGTGCTGCGCCAGATCGACGGCTACACCGTGACCCAGGAGGACCTGCAGGCCCTCTGCCACTGGAACGGACCTCAGGCCGAACAGAGGGAGATCCCCTTCAAGCCGGCTCGGGTGGTGATGCAGGATTTTACCGGGGTGCCGGCCATCGTGGATCTGGCGGTGATGCGGGA
>CAZKCQ010000030.1:0-16766 GCA_964551205.1 uncultured Spirochaetaceae bacterium | reverse complement strand
ACCAGTCGGGGGGCTGAGAGCCTCTTGTGGATACTTTGATCAGCTCCTGCTCGTTTGCCCACGACCCTCCCCTTATCACCTTCTCCGCACCCAGGGGAAGCTCCTGGCTCGAGTCGAAGTTGTTGTTTTCAGGGTTCAAGGAGCTGAACAGGTATTTAACGGGAGAGTACCAATCCAGGCACCACTCCCAAACATTGCCCGTCATGTCCTGTAAACCATAGCCGTTCCGTGCGGAGCCGCCGACCGGGGAAGGGCCGTCGATGCCCGGAGAAAAGAACCGATCCTCCGCCGATGGCCGGCCCGTCGGGTAATCCGCTCCGACCAGACCGCCCCTGGACGCCCACTCCCACTCCGATTCGAAAGGAAGCCGAGCCGAGTAGCCGGCATACGCCGGCGGCAGCTTGGAGGTCAGCCATTGACAAAAAGCCCGGGCAGCGTGAAAAGAAACGAAAGTAACGGGTAACTGTTCCCAATCCGGCTGGTCGCCCGCGTTCTGCCAGGCTGAAAGGTACTGCTCATCCGCGATTCCCTGTTTGATCAAAGAAGATTTGTTCGCCAAAGACCATTCGGGATTATTCTCGGTAAAGGTTTGAAATACCTTGTTCGTCACTTCGCTCTCGCTCATCAGGAAGGAGGGAATTGAAACGGGGTGGGGGAGCTGCAGCGAGGCGAATCCGTCTTGCCCGTCTCCCTGGAGCAAGTCACCCCCGGGAACGTTCACGAAACGAAGTCCTTGAACAACGATTGCACTGCCGCCGGAAGGCTGGACGGTTCGGGCCTGCGTGCGAAGTTGCTCGTAACGCATACGGTAATCAGCCAGCAGGTTTGTGAACCATGGGGTATTCACGACGCGCTGGGCCGCATCGTACTGGAGCACGACGGTCAACCAAAAGGGAAAATTCTCATACTTTTGATTAAATTGTACTATTTTGTTTACAGCCGAAAGGAGGCTGGACGGGGTCATTGCTCCTGCCCCGGCTTCGACCGAGCCCAGGGCGTAGAGATAGCTGTGCAGCTGCAGAAAATTTGTGACAAAATACCTTGCTTTGTCCATAAAATAATACAAATCTTCAATTCCAGAGGGGGAATTGTTGCCGGCCCAAACCGTTTCCACGAGAATTTCCGGAATATGTGGATTTGCAGCAAAATCCTCTATCCCTTCCCTAACCAGAGCCGCCGGATCAGCGAGCACTAAATCGAAATCCAGGACACGGCGAGGCCGCACAAAAAGAGTGCCGAAAACCGGGCCTCGAAATTCATCCTTCAGAACCACCGCATCGAAATAAGGTTTACTGACCGTGATTGTATGGTTACCCTTTTTGACAAGGGCCTCACACGGGGAGGAGCCGACATACCGACCATCGACTTGCACGGACGCCCCGGGTGGAAAGGTCGTAACGCGAAGATACTCACCCCCGTCGTGCAGGCCTTTGTAAAAGAGGAGAATGAATAGAACGAATAGAATTAGAAGAGAGTAGAGAATCGTCAAATAAAGTCCGGGGGACAAACCGAGAAACGGTTTCAGGACAACTTCGTTGCGCTCCTCTCGGTTTTCTGTGGACTGAGGTTTACGTCTGATAGGCTTGCGCTTCTTCTTGGCCATAGCTCGGAGAATTATAGGAGGGGCAAGTTGCCTTGTCAATCGGAGAGGATCCATGATATGAATAACCGGAACCTGTGTTGATTCTACTAGTTGTCTATCGGAGAGCTGGATAAGTGGATTTTTACGATTGGGGTGTAAGAGTACAGCGTACTACCGAACGCTTTCTCACCTGGCGGAAAAGGCGGAGGCTGGCAAAAAAAGAACGCCAGAAGCAGAAAAACGTGATTCTCGATTGGCTGGAAGCGATAGGGTCGGCAGTGCTCATCGTGCTTCTGATCAATCAGTTTCTTCTGCAAGCCTACCAGATTCCCTCCCAATCCATGGTTTCCACCCTGGAGATCGGAGATCGGATCTTCGTAAATAAACTGATATACGGACCCGAGGTCGTTCCGGGAATGATGAAGCTGCCCAGTCCGCGTAAGCCACGCAGGGCGGAGATCATTATCTTCGAGAATCCTTCCTACATTCCGATCGGTCCGTTGAAGGACATACTGCAGCGGGTGATCTACATGGTAACCCTCTCCCTGGTGGATATAGACAGGGACGAGTTCGGCAATCCCAAGCACCACTTCCTGATTAAGCGGGCCGTGGGTATGCCGGGGGACCGTCTGCGCCTGAATCAGGGCAATGTCGAGTTCCTCCTTCCCGGCGAGACGGAGTGGATTCCGGAAGAAGAGCTCAAACAGACCCTTGGTTTCGATTACAAAATCCGCAGGATGTTCTCTCCCTCGGAATATGGGTATTTCGAACAAGCCGGGATCGGTCTGGCATTGCTGGACAACGGTTTGAATCCGTCGGAAGAGCAGGATAGTGCGATCAATCGCTACTTCCGGACATCAAAAAGTGACGACGGCAACGTCTCCTGGCGCCAGCAGAGTCTGATCGATAACGTTGCCGTGGAAAAATGGCGATACAAAACCCTATACGCATTGAAACCGTACAGCCAGCTCTTTCGCAGTCAGTGGCGGCTTCTGGAACGGGGATGGTACGTACCCGAGGACAGGATCTTTCCCATGGGCGATAACCGGGACGATTCCCGGGATGCCCGCTACTTCGGGCCTGTTCGTATGGAAAAAGTGCTGGGCCGGGCGCTTTTCCGCTACTGGCCCCTTACCCGGCTCGGCGGCTTCCGTTAATGTATTCGACCTACGAGCGTTACAGCTCAGGTTTCGCAGGCCGCATGGGCCGGGGACTCGTGCGCAAACTGCTGAAGCTGCTCGTCTTGACAGTGATCCTCTACCTCATCATCTCCAGCATGTTCCTGGCTACCTTCCAGGTGGAATCCGCCTCCATGGAACCGCTCCTGGAGGCCAGAGACCGTATCTTCGTGTCTCCGCTTATCTATGGAGCCAGATTTCTCTTCTTTTCGGCCAGACTTCCCGCCGTGCGGGAGCCCGCGCGGGGGGATATCGTTGTCATCCACTCCCCCATGTACGGACGCCCGAGAGTACCCCTATCCCTCATTGAGCCTCTGATCCGTTTTTTCTCCTTCCAGCGGGGCAGCGCGGTCCGAGATGAATCGGGAAGACGGATTCCCGCTTATATGATAAAGAGGATCGTGGCCGTCCCGGGCGATACGATCCGGATCTCCGGGTTTACCGCCTACATTCGCCCCGAAGGCAGCAGCAGCTTTGTCGCGGAGCAGGAGCTGATTCCCCAATCCTACGAAGTCCTGATCGGGTCTTTACCGCAGGGGTGGGCGAAGGAGTTTCCCTTTTCCGGTGAGCATCCGCCGCTGACGTTGGGAAAAGATCAGTACTTCCTGCTGGGAGACAACCGCCAGGGGTCCAGTGATTCCCGCTCCTGGGGACCGATCTCGCGGGACAAGATCGTGGGCAGAGTGATTTATCGCTATTGGCCGCTGTCGCGTGGCGGCAGGTTATAATCGCATCTCGGTTTCAGCAGCTTGAAGGTCGCTCTTGCGGATTTCCCCCTTTTTCAGGAGTCCATCTATAAATGCCTTAACCAGGGTTGGATCAAACTGGTTGCCGCTGTGTTTCAGCAGTTCCCGAGCCGCGGTGACCGGTGAAAGGGCTTGGCGGTACGGTCTGTCGCTGGTCATGGCGTGATAGGCGTCGGCGATGGCGATGATCCGGGCATTGAGAGGTATCTCCTTACCTTTCAATCCGTTGGGATACCCGGTTCCGTCGAAATGTTCTTGGTGAGCCAGCACGATCCGGCTCACCTCCTTGTACGACTCATGATTTCCCAGCAGATTCGCCCCGAGTTCGGAATGTGTCTTCATAACAGTCCATTCCTCCTCGGACAGTCCGGATTCTTTCAGCAGAATCCGATCGGGGATGCCCAGTTTTCCGATATCGTGGAGCAGAAGGGAATCCCGGAGAACCTGATCGACTTCCAATCCGATCTCCTCTGCTATCATCGTTCCCAGCTGCAGCACATCCCGAGAATGCCCGGCGGTCTTGAAATCCCGTATTTCGAGGGACTGGGAGAAGCTCATGCTCAGCTCCTCCATCCGGGTCTTCAACTCCTCGGTGTGGGCCAGTGCGAGATGGAACTTCCTCATGGTCAGAAGGTTCTTTATCCGGGCATCCAACTCCCGAATGTTCACAGGTTTGGACAGGTAGTCGTCCGCTCCCGTTTTCAAACCTTCGATCTTGGAATCCAGTTCGTGCTTGGCGGTGATTAGAATCACCGGAATATGCATGGTCTTCTCATCCGACTTTACCTTGTTCACCAGCTCGAAGCCATCCATCCGGGGCATCATCACGTCGGATACGATTATATCCGGGTGATCATTTCGCACACGATGCCAGCCGTCCAGTCCGTCTTCAGCAGTCAGCACACCGTGTCCAAAGCGTTTGAGCATCTTGCTCACATAGTTGCGCAGATCCGCATTGTCCTCGACCAGCAGAACATTGTGAGCCATTTGCCCATGAATCTCTTGCCCTTCTTCTGTTTCTTCCTCCGGCTCGACGGGGTAAAGTTCTTTCTCGATAAGCGCCAGATCATCCACCGAAACTTTTGCCAGATCCCCCTTGCGGCGTTTCGATTTTCTTCGCTCCTCCCCTCCGAAAGTAAAGCTCAGCTTGCGGCGCTCATCCATTCTACGCTCGATGAACGCATTGGGAGCCAGTTTGTCGAGATTATCCGGAAGGTGAATCACGAAGCGCGTGCCTTTGCCTTCTTCACTGAACACCTCGATTGAACCCTTCATCAGATCGATAGCTTCCTTGACGATCGTCAGCCCCAAGCCGGTTCCTTCGTATCTCCGGGTACTGGAGGTGTCCACCTGTTGGAACCTCTTGAAGATATGGGGCAGATGGTCTCTGGGGATGCCGATGCCGGTGTCTTCCACCTCGATTACAATGAATCCCTGCTTTTTACCGCTTCGAACCGTGATCGAGCCGCTCTCTGTGAACTTGATGGCATTGCGAAGCAGGTTCATGAGGATTCGTTCCAGCTTGTCGATGTCCAGATAAAGGGGAGGTATGTTTCTTTCCCGCACGTAATCGAGTTTGATTCCTTTTCGTTCGGTAACGTCCTCAAACACCGCTATAATGTCCCGCACCGTCTCATCCAGATCCACCGGTCCCAGGCGCAGTTCCATTTTCCGGGCTTCGAATTTGGAAAAATCAAGCATCTGGTTGATCATGTCGAGGAGCTTTAGGCTGTTTCTATACATCTGGCTGATCAGTCTGGTCTGCCCCGGCTTTAACTCCCCCATATCACCCTGGTACAGGCTCTGGATGGGGCTGATGACCGACGTGAGGGGAGTGCGAACCTCGTGACTCACGTTGGCGAAAAACTGGGATTTCAAAACGTCCAGTTTCTTTAGTTCCTCGTTCGCTTCAGCCAGGCTGTAGCGGGCGCTGAACTCCTGATATTTCATTTGATTGAAGTAGTAGCTTCCGACGTTCAGGAAGAAAATCACGCCCACGAGAAAGGTCATATTGTTGATGAAAATCGCCCAATCCGAGATGTCCTGGTAGATCACGATCGGCAGCAGATAGCCGGCAAGCACCACCAGGGTGATTACCAGATTTCGGCGGAAGTTCAGGGGGGCAATCGATTGCAGGAACAGGAGCGACAGAATTATACCTGCGTAGTACGGACTGGCGTATCCCTCGGAGAGGTGGATCATAATGATGATGGAGAAGCAGATAGCGCCATATTCGACCATGGCGATATACTGTGCGTTCTTCTTCCCGAATTTGCTTAGCAACACAACCAAAGCGAGGATCAAGATGACTTCCACAGCGAACCGTAGATAGAGAAAGCTTTGAAAGTGCTCCGGGTATGCGGTATAGTCCAGCAGGATAAACAGCGGGTAGAAGATCGATGCCCAGATCGTTCCCAGTCGAATACGGTTGATGAAAAACGTATTGAGATCTTCGTGATACTGCTGTATGAAAAATGACTGATCGGATCGTAGCTCCTTCATTTGGACTCCACAGCCTTCTCGATCAGATTGCAGTATTCGTCCAGGGTTTGTACGTCGATGAGGAGAACTTCGTCGAGGGCTATACTAAAGGATAGCTCGGTACGGGCTACGATTTCCATCTCTTTCAAAGAGTCGAGCATCAACTCTTCCCTGAGCTTCAAATCCGTGTCTAGTTCTTCGATGTCGATACCCGCTACATTTGCAATGATCTGTTTGGTTTTGTCGCGTATCTCGTTTCGGTTCATCATACGTGCTCTATGCACCTAACGTTCTTCGGAATAGCTCTTTGTAGTATCGGTTTTTTTGGTCTAAATACTCCTTGCTATAAATTCGAATATAGAGTTTACACAATTCCTCCTCCATCTCCGCTTGCGAAAGAGTGGGGTGAGCAATGTTGACATCGAAGAACGTGTAATTCTCCCAAGGAGTGTCCAGAACGCGGCCTTCTTTGAGTAGCCGCCGGCGAAGCTTGGTGCCGGGTAGTGGGGTGGGAAATGTGATCTGGGCACCTGCAAGATAGTTGTCGCTGATAAAATCGCCGACATCCTTAAAGCTTTCTCCGGTATCCCAATCATAGCCAAGGATAAACGCACCGTAGATTCCGATGCCGCTTTTAAGTATAGTCTGGATGTGTTTTCTGTAGGCCGAAAGCTGTTTCAGCTTCCAGCGGCTGTTATTCATAAGGGAGAGATTTCTCGGATCCAGGCTTTCGAACCCAATGAAAAGCACCGAGCAGCCGCTGTTATGCAGTTGATCCAACAACTCCGGTTTGGCGGCAATTCCGATATCTGTCTGGGCCACATAACGTATCCTCGATTTCTCCAGTTCACCCAGAAGTTTGAGTGAATGACCTTCTCTGAGAAACATATTGTCATCGGCAAACAGGATCGGCTGGTACTTAAGAAATCTCCGGGCATAGCTAATTTCTTCGACGGTCTGATCCGGAGATTTCGATCGGGTGCGGTGACCGAAGTACTCGCTGGCAGCGCAGAACTCGCACGACCGCGAACATCCCCTCGAGGTCTGCAGCCAGAGCATTTTGTAGTGCTCCGATTTCAACAGATCGTACCTCGGGACTGGAACCTCGCGCAAATTTACCGGAGGATAATCGCCGGATCGATAGATCGGCTTCCAGGTTTTATTTGTAAAATCGGATAGGAATGCAGGCCAGCTGGACTCGGCCTCGCCCTGAAAAACCACATCGAAATAGTCCCGAGCTTCTTCCGGGAAATACGAGACATGGTACCCCCCTGCTACAAGAACGCAACTCTTCCCCCATATTTTTCTGAACTCCTGCGCTATGGCGTATGCCCGGGTTGCCTGCTGCGTCGTAGCGGTTATCGCAACAATGTCGAACCGTTCATTGTAATTGATCTCTTCGAAATTATCGTCGATGTATCTAATCTCCACGTCTTGCGGCGTAAGGGACGCGAGGGTAAGCAATCCGGTACTGAAGCCGGACCAAAACGAGCTGTAAAAATACAGGAACGGGGAGGTAGACAGGAGCGTTTTCATTTTTGCGTTCGAGTTTACGCGTTTGAACATCGGGTCGATCAAGGCGATTTTCATTTCAGCCGACCAAAACGTCTCGGGATCTTGTAGGAGGAGAGATTTTGTCTCAGGAACTGCTTGATTCTGGGGATTTCCTTTTCAAAATCACGATTACCTTCCAGCTCGATCTCGGCTTGGAGAAGGCCCCCCTGAATCTCAACTCTGCCGCGCGTTATTCCTCCGCTTCGTACAATAGCTCTCCGTACCTCCTCCAAATCTATCATGTTGCCGTTCACTTTTCGGGTGTTTTTTCTTTCCCGCAGGAAAACTAGGTGGCCGTTGTCGAGGCGACCGATATCACCGGTTCGAAACCAACCATTACAGAAGGCAGACTCGGTTTCCGCCGGCCGGTGTAGATACCCCCGAGCCATTCCTGCCGTTTCGAACAATATCTCCCCGAAACCATCCACAGAGGGTTGGTCGATCCGCACCCGCACTCCGTTACATATCGGCCCCACGGTACCGACCCGGTTGTGATTCGCGGAATTCCGGCTTATGGGGGTGAATTCCGTCAAACCATAGCCATGTGCCAGATAGACTCCAAAATCTCTATGAATATTGTAGTACAGATCATTGGATAAACAGCTGCCACCGGAGAAAAGCAGCTGAAGGGAGCTGAGATCGAGGGCCATGCCTCTGCATCTCCAGAGCAAATCGTAGATCTCCGGAACGGCAGTCATGTAGTTGACCCTGTAGCTATTGATGTACTCGAAGATCAACCGGGGATGCAATGTATGTACAACCAGCGCGGTAATGCGGTAGAGCAGGCAGAGAAACAGACCGCAGACCATCGGGAAAATGTGTGTGAGAGGGAGGAGAATCATCATGACATCCCCCGGTCGGCCGGCCAGCTCATCCTGCACCACCCGCGCCCCGTGCACGTATTGCTGTTCTGGCAACAGAGCACCTAAAGGGTATCCATAGCCGCGATAGGTGTAATTGATGGAAAACGTGTCCCTGCCGAGATCGACGGGCGGATCTAGCTGAAGCGCGGGTTTTTTTAGATGAAACTCCCCCTTTTCTCTGGTGATGATTGTGGATCGTTGGCAGAACTGTTCGACAACGGGCAAATGTGAACTCTCACAAATAACAGCCTGAGGCCGGGCGTTGTGGAATATCTCCTCCAGTTCTATATACCTGTACTCTGTCTTAACCGGAGCCGGGACCGCCTTCACGTTAAGGAGTGCGAGAAACGAAACAACAAAATCCACCGAGTTCTCCAAAATCAGGAGTACCGGACTTTTTTCCCTGATTCCCCATTCAACCAGAGTCCGAGAAAGCTCACCGATTCTGTGCAGCAACTGGTCCGCGGCGAGTGTAAGTGATGATCCGTGCCTGCGCGGTTCGATAAGAACAGGATGACGGCCCCACGAGGAAAGATTGCTGAAAACCTCTTTGATAATCTGCATTCTGTCCTCGAAACCTCTTCTTATCGGAGGGCTGATTATTAGTCAGATTTCTTGCCGGTTACAATGACTGCCTGTGTCGGATCTCCCAAAGAACGGTAGGTTTGGATATCGACGAATCCAGCGGCTTTAAACATTGCCGCCAACTCCTCCTCTGCGTAGAAGCGGAAATAGCCGTCTTCCTCCAGGGTGAACAGGGCAGCGGCTTCGTTCAGCATGGCTCGGGCGGCGGCCAGATTGTCCTCCCGCTCTTCCCCGGTCCCAGATGCTGGATTTGAACTCTGTACCGCGTTGATGTAGTCGGTAAACAGAGTCGAGATATCACTGTCCGTCTTCATCGATGATACCAGCAACAATCCTCCTGATCTTAGCATCCGATAAAAATCCTGGAGGATCAAGTCCGGGTTGTACACGTAGGAGATGAACAAACTGGCGGCAATTTTATCAAAATATCGGTCGGGAAACGTTTGTTGGCTGTATTGGGAGACTTTTCCGAAATTGAGCTTATCAAAACGGAGATCCTGGCAACTCAATCTTTCGTAGAGTTCACGTGGAACAGCACGGTTGGAACCGCCACCTCTATCTATCAGATCTTCGGCTGTGAGTTTCCGTTTGATGAAACGGGCGGCCCTGTTCAAATCTATCACGGCGCTGCGATGCCCGTCTTTGAGTCTATCATCCAGAAAGCGCCGTTTTTCCTCGGTCATATCGCACCCGCGTATAATTTCAATCAACTCCAGGGAACTTTTTTGTTTCAGCAGGTCGACAGTTGTATTTCGAAGTCCCTCTATACGGTTGCGCAGGAAATCGAAACCAAGATGCGGGTTTTCGATCAGCTTCTTTATGGGAAGGAGTCGGTTCGGTTCCAAATCGGCTTTTATCAGCCGCAACGAGTGGTTATCGAGTTGGGGATGCCGCTTGCACAGGTTCTCCCACTTCCGTCGTGTTATTGCCAATGCATCCTCAACCAGATCAACTGCAACGATCTCAACCGATTCGCCGGCCCCCTTGGATGTAAGAAGATGCCTGAGCATCACCTCGATCAACAGTCCCGTACCGCAACCCATATCCGCAATACGTTCCGCGGTGCCTGGGTTTAGTAAATTTGCCTCCAGATCCAGGAAACGACGAAATCCGTCTATGTTCCTGTAGAAATCATAGCCCAGACTGTTTCGCCCAACTCCGAGCAGATAGTTTTTCCAATAATGCTCCCTGTCGAGGTTCTTGGCGAAGCCAAGACGCTCACGCTCGTAGGCGATCAGGCGCACCATCTCTTCCTTGTCCGGGCTGATGACATCCAGAGGTTCACCGAACAGCTGTTCGTATAGATAGGACGTCATCAGTTTGAAGGTCGTAATCGCGTCCGCACTGGAGCGAAGATTGTGCCCTGTTGGAATCTCGATTACCTCGCGTTTCCCGGCTGATTTAACAGCCATGAGGTCGTGTACTTCCTTGCTATCCGTCCACCTGTCGTGGGTACCGTAGATCCACAATACGGGATGGGGAACTTTAGACATATCATTTCTGGAATCGGTAAGATAAGCGTATTTGTTTTCGATCAGATCTTCGGCCAGGGTGTCGAAATCTACCAGATACCCGAGCATTCCACCCCTTCCGTTTTGAACACCCATCTTGAAGTTGCCGATTATGTCTATTCCTCCGAGGATGTTGCCAATCGTCGTTTTGGCAGAGGGGATGCCCATGCAGCTGATCCAATAGTCGACCAAGTGCCCCTGTCCATCCATCAGCAGCTTCCTGGCGTCGATCGACGACATACTGAAGGTGATGAGAATCACCTCCTGGGGAGTGAAGAAAGGATTGTTGTGGACATAACCTAGAGACGTACGCAGGTCGCTCAATCCTTGGCTCAATCGATAGTGTAGCATCTCCGTACCGCGTTCGGGATTCTTGTCGTCACTGTGGCTCTCTCCCGGGCGATTTATGCCGTCGTAACGGAGAATCACCAGGTCTCTACCCTTACGCTTGAAATTCTGTAGCAACGTCAATACCAGAGGGGAAAGAGCCTCTTTTTTCTTTCCGAACGCAGGAGGGATCAGGACCACCGGAGCGGTTACCGGGAGTCTTGTGGCGTTGAGCAGTGCGGCTATTTCCTGGTTTTTCTGGTTAGTATAGTGAATAGGAAGGGTATCGATTCGTTCCGCGAATGGGTTGGAGTGCAGGGGTGTTTTATATCGATCCCACTCTGTTTGCGTAAATTGCCGGTACTTGAATCCGGAGTGCTGAATCCCGGCTTCTATCCCGACCCGCAATGTCTGATTTCCGCGCACATCGAGCTCTGTTATTAGATGGCGAACCATTCCGTGGTGATCCAGTCCGAACTGCTCGTTGATCAGGTATTCCACGTACGTTCCCCGCTTGAATGCGCTTCTGGTTTGATCGTTCAATGGGAGTTCGCAGAGAAAGCCTCTCCAGCTGATATCAACCAGGTGGCCTTTGTAGCGAAGTGTCGCACCATCTCCCGAAGTGACCTTCAGATCGACCTCGGATTGAAGCTCAAGTACTTTCCGCTGATACGAACGTTTCTCGGATCGATAGATAACCTCCGGAAATCGAAAACAGAGACGCTGATCAGAGGATCGAACAAGTTTAGTTTTGAAGTAATAGCTACCTTCAGCCAAATAGAATGAAAAATACGCGTTCGGCTGCGGTACGTCTGGCGGCAGGTCGAGTTTCTTCGGGCGGCTCGCAAAGAAGAGGTGTTCAGCCTCCGATATGCCGCGATAGCTCATGCTGTGCATTTCGAAGCTCATGTCGAACAACACGTTGAATCGTGTTGTCCCGGCGCAAAGCATGAGGAATATTGCAGTTATCTCCTGAGGATCGCTTATCTGATAACTAGGATCAAGATCGCGGGAAGCCAGTATCTCGTGTAGCTGGCGCACGGTAGAACCGGAGGTTGCCTCGATAACGAAGCTGCGTATGCGGGCCCGGGTTGTTTGTGCCATGTTCTGGAGTCGGATCCCTGCGGTCGACAGGTCACGAAATGTACTGTGGATAACGTACATCACCTGACCCTGCAGCTGCAGGGTTCTTGGATCGCCGGGAAGGCAGAAGGAAACGCAGATCGTCTCCTCAGGTTTCAGCTCTCCGGAAAAGCTGACCAGTAGCCCCCCTGTAGAGATGTTGTCGATAGAATCGATTCGGACGTCTTTCCGATCGGTGGAGATATCACAGAGAGAGCAGGACGCACGATAAACGCGACGCAAATCCCTGTCCCGGGCGATACGTGTTAGCTGTTTCTGTTTCAGATCCCGGATGTAGTTTTCGATAAGCAGCAGTTGGGCTTCCCCCTGGTAGGAAAACTCAAGGCCAAAGACATCGGGGCGGCCGCTGCTGTTTTCCGTCCCGGAGCGTACGATACGACAGGGAAGCTCGATCGTATGTTCCGCATTCGGCAGGGTAAAGGTGATCGATCGTACAGATTTGTAGGAATCGGGGAGGTTGACAACAACCTGCATTCCGGTGCGGCTGATGTTGACCGCCTGCCCGGTGAAATGCCTGCCTTCCCCGACGAGTTGTACAGATCCGCTGTGTTCCATTCGGATATGCCTGCGCTGATCCCGGTTGTTTCCGCTGTGTGCAAGTATCAACTGGGGACGATCCTCAGAGAACATAGCAGTGCAATAGTATCGTAACTAGAAAAAAAAATTCAATACTACTATAAAAAAAGTTGTAGTTTACCGAGACCGATTCCTGTTCACAACCCGCCGGAGCGACGATCGTGCTCAGCTTGACACCCCAATGAGGAGCGTGATAAATTCACGGGCAAAGGAGCAAATACAGTATGTCCGGCCACAGTAAATGGGCCTCTATAAAGCATAAAAAGAGCGTCGTGGATGCCAAACGCGGCAAAGTATTCACGAAAATCATCAGGGAGATCAGCGTAGCCGCCCGGGCGGGCGGGGGGGATCCGGATGCGAATCCCAGGCTGCGTACGGCCCTGCTCAAAGCCAAACTGGCGAACATGCCCAAGGACAACATCGACCGGGCCGTCAAGAAGGGAACCGGAGAGATGGAAGGGGCCGAGTACTCCGAGCTGACCTACGAAGCCTACGGTCCCGGCGGCGTGGCGATTCTGGTCGAGGTACTTACGGACAACAGAAACCGTACCGCCGCCGAACTTCGCCACATCCTTTCCCGGGCCGGCGGTAACCTGGGGGAGAGCGGCAGCGTGGCCTATCTGTTCAAACGCAAGGGTCTGATCGTATACGACGCCTCGGCGTACACGGAGGATGCCATCCTGGAGGTCGCCCTGGAAGAGGGAGCCGAGGATGTGGCCAAGACCGACGGTGAAATCGAAGTAATCACCGAGCCGGATAACTTCGAGCCCGTTTTGGAAGCCCTGGAGGGAGGGGAGTTTCAGCACCTTTCGGCAGAGGTAACCATGATCGCCGACGCTCAGGTGCAGGTGCCTGAGGACAAGCTGGCCCAGGTCCTTCGCCTGATCGACGCGCTGGAGGACCACGAAGACGTACAGAACGTGTCTACAAATCTCGATATCCCCGAGGGTTTCACCCTGGATGAATGAAAGTAATCCTCGGCATTGATCCAGGACTGGCCTCCACGGGGTATGGAGTTATCCGCTGCTCCGGCAGCCGATTCCGCTGCCTGGCCCATGGAACCGTCCGAACCTCTCCCAGAGACGGGATGGGAGAGCGATTGGTTCAGATTCACCAGGGAATCATGGACATCATCACCGCCTACGGACCTGAGGAAGCGGGTATCGAAACCGTCTATTTTTCCAAAAATTCCAGAAGCGCTATTCCGGTTGCTCAAGCCAGAGGCGTCGTCCTCTTTACCCTCGCTTCCCGTGGGGTTCCTTTTTCTGAGTACACGCCCCTGGAGCTGAAGCAGGCCGTGGTGGGCAATGGAAGGGCGGAGAAGGTCCAGGTCCAGCAGATGCTCAAGATGATCCTCAATCTGGCGGAGCTTCCCAAGCCGGATCATGCCTCAGACGCTCTTGCAGCCGCCTTTTGTCACGCCAACTTTTCGGGTTTTCGAAGCCTTCTTGCCGATGCGGGGTCGCCTCATGTTTAACAGCATCAGCGGTGAAATTACCTACAAGGACGAGGAGCGCCTGTTTCTATCCGCCGGCGCAGTTGAGTGGGAGATCCATATCAGCAGAAACAGCAGCGATGATCTTCCGGAGGAAGGTCAGAGCACCAGGGTGTACGTCTATCTGTACCATCGGGATGATCAGGTCAGGTTGTATGGTTTTTCACAAATCCTGGAACGGGATGTGTTTCTGGATCTGCTAAAGGTCGAAGGGGTGGGTCCCCGGCAGGCGCTCAAGATTCTTTCCGGTGTGGAAGTCGGGCGCTTCATTGACGCGCTGGAAGGGGAGGATCTGGATCTTTTATCCACCATACCCGGGGTCGGCAAGAAAACCGCCCAGAAAATCATGCTGAAGCTGAAAGGCAAGCTACAGGTCTCCACACCGGCGGGGATTTCCCTTGAAGAGGACATCATTAACGCCCTGGTCGGCATGGGCTTCGACAGACGCAGCGCCAAGAGCGCCGTCGGTTCGGCAGCCCGCAGCCTTAGGGAGAGGGAATTGAACAGCGAAGAGCTGGAGAGGGAACTGTTCAAGAGCGCCCTGTCTCAACTGTCCGGGGGATCCAAGCCGATCGCCGGCGGTGCGGGCAGGGCCGGATCCGGCACGGAGGAAACAGGCGGGGGTGGGGCGCGATGAAAGACAACAGGATCACGGCAGGAACCTTTCACCCGGATCAGGACCGGGAGGAATACACCCTGCGCCCCAAGAATCTCACGGAGTTTCTCGGGCAGAAACGCCTGAAGGACAATCTGGCCGTGTTCATCCAGGCTGCCAGACAGCGACAGGAGAGTCTGGATCACGTGTTCTTTTCCGGTCCTCCCGGCCTGGGCAAAACGACCCTGGCCGGAATCATCGCCAATGAGCTGGGAGTACAGTTTCGGGCCACCTCGGCTCCCGCGCTGGAGCGTCCGGGGGATCTGGCCGCTATCCTGACCACCGTTGGTGAGAAGAACGTGTTCTTCATCGATGAAATCCACAGGCTGCGGCCCATGATCGAAGAGATGCTGTACAACGCCATGGAGGACTTCGAAATCGACGTGGTTATGGGGCAGGGTCCAGGAGCCAGGACGATCAAGATTCCGCTGCCTCCCTTCACGCTGGTGGGTGCCACCACCAAGACCGGTCTGGTTTCCGGTCCCCTGTACTCCCGCTTCGGCATCACCTCCCGTTTGGACTTCTACACGGATGAGGATATCGAAAGCATCATCCACCGCTCCGCGGGGATTCTAGACATTCGGCTGGAGGAGGACGCCTGCAGCATGATCGCCTCCCGTTCCCGGGGAACCCCCAGGGTTGCCAACCGCTTGCTGCGGCGCATGCGGGATTTTGCTCAGGTTTGGGGGGACGGGCTCATTACCTCCGAAATCGTGATGCGGGGGATGAGTTCCCTGGCCATCGATTCCCTGGGCCTGGACAAGCTGGATAGGGACATTCTGAAGACTGTGATCCAGAACTACAAGGGAGGGCCGGTGGGCTCGGAAACCCTGGCAATATCCATCGGTGAGGCCGTGGACACCTTGGAGGATGTCTACGAACCCTATTTGATCCAGAGGGGACTCATCCAGCGGACACCCCGGGGAAGAACCGCGACGCACCTGGCCTACGAGCATTTGGAGCTCAAGCAACGGGAAAGTGAAGACGAGCAGCTTCTCTTTTGATCTTCCTGAAAGATCGATCGCCCAGCAACCGAGCCCCGAGCGGGGTGGTTCCCGGTTGATGGTGGTAAATCGGGAGAGCGGGCAAATCGTGTACAGCCGCTTCGAGCAGTTGCCCGCCTACGTGGAGCCCGGTACCGTGATGGTGCTCAACAGCACGCGGGTGATCAATGCCCGAATGTACGGAACCTCCACGGACTCAGGCGGGCTGGTGGAGTTCATCCTGCTGAGCGAGCTCGAACCGGGACTGTGGAAAACCCTGGCAGCCAAGGCCAGGAAACAGCGGCCGGGCAGGAGGTATGAGTTTCCCGGAGGAGTTTCAGGCGAGGTTGTGGCCGAAACGGATCTGCCCCGGGGCTCTATAGCGGAAAATCACGGCGATGGCGATCACCCGGTAATAGCGGCGGAGGAGGGCTTTCGCTATCTCCGCTTCAGGCCGCCGATCGATACGGAGTATTTGGAAACCCACGGGCACGTACCCTTGCCCCCCTATATCCGCCGCCAGGACACTCATCACGACGTGGAGCGCTACCAAACTGTATATGCCGAAGATCCCGGTTCTGCGGCCGCGCCCACCGCCGGACTGCACCTGACCCGAGAGCTTCTGGAGGCGCTGGAACGGAAAGGCGTACGCCTGGTCAAACTCACCCTGCACGTGGGTGCCGGCACCTTTCTGCCGATACGCGTCGAGCAGGTGGAACAGCACAGGATGCACGAGGAACGATACAGTATCCCGCCGGACACCGCCGGGCAGATCAATGCAGCCTTGCGGGAGAAATGTACTGTCCTGGCCGTGGGCACGACCGTAGTACGGGCTCTGGAATCCGCCTACAGCAAAGATCTGCAGGGTGTCGCCGCCGGGACTCGCAGTACCTCCCTGTTTATCTATCCCGGCTACCAATTCAAGGTGGTGTCTCGGCTTCTCACAAACTTCCACACCCCCCGCTCCAGCCTTCTGGTATTGGTTTCCGCCTTTGCCGGGCGGGAGCGCATTCTCGCCGCCTATGAAACGGCGGTGCGGGAGGGCTACCGCTTCTTCTCCTACGGGGATGCCATGCTGATTGTCTGA
>CAZKCQ010000029.1:0-16969 GCA_964551205.1 uncultured Spirochaetaceae bacterium | reverse complement strand
GGTGAGGAGACCCCTCCTCCGGAGTACCGTTTTCTCGTGATTCTCGATTCCGCGCCCACCGAGGTAGTACCCGCGCGGATTGAAGCGGACTATCTGGACACCCTGGTGGAACTCTGCGCCGCCACGGTGCTGGAGGTGCTGGCCCGGGGTTATCAGGTATTCTTCGCCCGCTGCGATTCGCCCCAGCTGAGACAGCTCACGCTGGAAAAGAAGCTCCAGCTGCTGGGTGAGTTGGCCGGGGTCTGGTGGAGCGACCGATATGCCCTCGAGCTGCCGCAGCAGCATCCGCACCAGATTCTCCTCTTTTCCTCCCCCGGTTCCGGCAACCTTTCCCGAGTGTTCGGTGATTTGCAGGAACGGGGCGCAGAGGTGAAGCTGTTTTTCTCCGATCTGCCGCTGCCCGCAGAGGAGCCTCGGCGCAGCCGGGTTTGGAACCTGCTACTCCGCCCACCTGCAGAACGGGGCAGACCGGTTCCACCACTCGGAGGTGAAGAACTGCGGAATTATCGAAATACGTTGGAACAGGAGATCGCACGGTGGAGTCGAAGGGGAAAGTGGAAGGTTGTGCGTTGAAACAGTTTAGAGAGTTGAAGCTGGGCATCTTCCTGGTGCGGAATCTTCTGCTGTATTTCCTGTTCTTCCACGCCTATCTTTACTTCCGCGACGATCTGGATCTGCTGTTCTTGAGTGTCGGTTTCGTGCTGGCGGTGTTGCTTGCCCTGTTGATGGACAGGCTCCGACTGCGTTTGTGGGCCGCCTGTCTGCTGTTCGGCATTGTTGTTTTCTGCCTTCGTCTTTTGTTCTTCCTCGTATTCCGATTCCAGGCAGCTCTGTCCCCCGGTCCGCACACGGACTTTTTATTCTTTGCCTTCGATAAGGGTTTTTTCCCCGGACTGCTTCCCTGGACAGCGGTCTGGCTGTTCAACCTGCTTGCCCTCCGCTATCCCGAATTCGTCCGTTGGGAGGCCGGCTTCGATGCTCTGCTTCTGCTGGCAGTGTTCTGGCCCCAGGGCAACTACCGGATCACCCTCTACCGGCATCCCTCTCTTCTCTCCTACGGCGTCTTCGTCTTTGTGTTTCTCGCCATCCTCCTGATGGTGTTGGTTCGCTTCCGCGACCGATCGGAGAGATGGAGGGTGACACTCCGCTCTGCAGCTTCCTTTCTCTGGGTGCTCATACCCCTCCTCCTGGTTGTGCTTCTCTTGGTTTTGGGACGCTACAATCAGGGGGCGGTCCGGCTGGGCGGCGGATTGATGAAACCGACGCTGTTCCGCTTCGACTTTTCCCAGTTTATCAGGCTGGAAAGCCAGATCGAGATGTCCGACGATTTGGTGCTGCTGTTCCGCAAGCAAGGGCCCGCGCAGAGGATCCTCCTGCGCAGGTATATTCTCTCCGGATACGAGAGGAAGCGGGGCTTTTACCACATTCCGTCGGGGCAGAGGGGCTGGCAGGATCTGCCGGTCACCGTTCCCGATTCCCCCGAGGACTTTCCCGACCCCGACTATCTGGCCCGGCATGAGGTTGATCAGGAATACTTCTTCGTCAACTTCGACCCGACCTCCCTGATCGGTATGAACTATCCGATTCGGGTGGCGCCCCTGACCAACTGGGATGCCTCCTCGTTCCTGAGGATCTACCGCGTGATCTCCCGTGTCAGCGACGCGAGTTTGGAGGAGCTGGCTTACGCCGGCGCAACTTCCGGGGGTGATGACTCAAGGCTGGACCATTCCTTATCCGGTCGGGAGCTGGAGATCTACACGGAGTACGGCGGGGATGAGCGAATTCGGGAGTTGGCCCTGCAGGTTGCACAGCCTTCCGAGGACTCTCATCGGCTCACCCAGGTGCTGCGGGTCCACGACTATCTGAAGAACAACTACTACTATTCTCTCATGCCGGGACTGGCCGCCGACGGAGATCAGCTGTCCCACTTTCTCTACACCAGCAAGAAGGGCTACTGTTCCTACTTCGCCTTTGCCATGGCTCTGCTGTGCCGCAGCCTGGACATTCCGGCACGGGTCGCCGTGGGCTTCTACGTGAATCCGGATACGGAGATTTTGAACTTCTACGAGGTCCGGGCCTATCAGGCTCACGCCTGGGTGGAGGTGTACTTCGGTGAGTACGGCTGGATCGAATTCGATCCATCTTCCCAGGTCATCGCTCCCGGGGAGGAGGACACGATCCAGTTCGGCTTCGACTTCGAGACCTTTGCCCGGCTGCTGGAGGAGATCCTGAAGAATCAACACAGTTTGGAAGAGCAGAGACCGGAGACGATCGCGGTGGAGAGCGGAATGCGCCTTTTGGGAGGAGAGCTGATCCGGGGGCTGAAGATCGTTGCCCGGCTGTGGTATTTCCTCCTCCCCGCCCTCTACCTGTTCGTCATCACTCTGGTGAAATGCCTCCCCCTTGTGGGAGCCGCGTTGACCGTGGATCCTCGGGTGAAGATCAAACGGCTGTTTGCGGCTACGCGGATCCGCCTGGAAGGTCTGGGCCTGAAGAAATCCGGAGAGGAATCGCTGCTGGAGTTTGCAACGCGAGTCGAGGCTCGCTACCCCCTGCACCTCTCCCGCTGGGTGAAGGCGTATCTTCAGTGTATTTTTGACGAGATCTTTGAGGCGGAGGACTTCGATCGGGCTCTGCAGAGTCGCAGGTGTTTTCTCGCCTCCCTGAAACGATGCTTTTCACCCTTCCGCCGCCTCCTGGGTTTTTTAAACCCGCTCAATCTCCTGGGCAGGGGGGTGGGATGAGCCTGCTGCTCTGTCTCCTTCTCCTGCTCTGTTTTCCGGCCGTATCCCATACACAGCAGAATGCGGATTGGTACTACGGGCGGGCCCAGGAGGCGATAGAAGCGGAGAACTACGAGACCGCCGTGCGGATCATCGAAGAGGGCAAGCAGCACTTCCCCCGGAATGCCGAGCTGCAGTTGCTGCTGGCGGACCTGTACTACGACGAGGAGCTGTACAATCTGGCCCTGGAGGAGTATCGGGGCGTGGAGCAGCTGCAGGGGGAGGAGTACCTGACTCTGGTTCAGATATCCCGCTGCTACGGGAAGCTGAACCGGGAGCAGGAATCGATCACCACCCTGGAGCGGATCCTCGAATTGTATCCGGAGAGTGTAACCTCTATCGATGATTTGGGCTGGATGTACTTCAAGACCCATCAGCTGGAGAAGGGGGAAGAGTTGCTTTTAGAGGCTCTCAGGAAGTTCGGTCCGGATCGCGGCATGTACATGACCCTGGGAACCCTCTATTCGGGTATGTACGATTATGAGAACTCGAAGCGGTTCTACCTGGAAGCGATCGAGGACGCTCTCACGGGGGAAGATCTGTACTTCGCCTCGATTGCCTACTACAACCTCTCGCTGCTGGAACACAGCTTCTACAACTACAACTCCGCGCTCCGCTATACAGATGAATCGATCCAGATGTTCGATCGGGCACCGGGCCACCTGGCCCGGGGAGAGCTGTTCCAGTCCCGTCTGGATTTCTCGCGGGCTTTATCGGAGTATCAGACCGCTATGATGAAAGACACCACCCCGTTGAGCAAGGTCAACCTGGCGATGCTGTACCAGAAGTTCGGAATGCTCGAGCTGGCCCGCCGTTATGCCGAGGAGGTGCTGGATTCAGGGGATAGGTCCTGGATGTACTACTACGGAACGGATGTGGAGCGGCATCTCAAGGATATACACGAAATCCTGGCCGATGTGTACGATGGACTTGCCCGCAGCGGCAAAGCCCGGCCCCGCAGCGGCATCCTGCCTATGCTCGGATGGATCCCCCGCGCGCTGGAGTATCGGCTGAAGGCCTACTACCACCGCCAGAAGCTGCGCTCCTACTCCCTGCGGATTGGCCGCTCCTATCTTCTAGAGGGAAATCACCTGGATGCCTACTGGGAGTTCTACAGGGCGAACGAGCGCTACCGCCGGGTAGCTTTGAAGTACCTGGAGTTGGCCCGAGATCTGGAAGTACAGGTTGCCCCCCATGTTCTGTGCTACTATCAACAGGAGGAGGGCAGGATCAGGGGCAGCCGGGAACTGCTGGAACGTTCAATCCAGGGTCTGGATCCCTTTTGGGAGCGGGAGGGGATCTTCGACGCCCTCCGTGACCTGATACCGCTACTAAAAAACAGAAGCTCACCCCGCAGGCTGGCAGTGAACCGTTTGTACGAGCTGAATCCCGGCGGTCTTCTGCAGAACGGTTTTGCCCTGCCTCTGGTCGTAGGCGGGCACGAAACAGGCGATAAGGTCCTGCGGCGGTGCCTGAAACATCTGAAACGTTCAGGATCGGAGATCGCCCCGGCCGCTGATGAGCAGGCGGGATTTCTCTACCATCTTGCCCTTAAACGGGAGGCGGAGAACCGAGTAACGGTGAGTTTGCGCAAAGGTGAACAGGGTCCACAGCTGTTCTCGGAAACCGTCACCCTGGGGCCTGTCAGTACCCGCCGGCAGGCCGTTGCCCTGGCCCGGGCCGTCATGGAGCAGATCTACACGGCGGGGAGGTAGGGGTTGCCGCTTGAGTTCAGGTTTGCAGCGGCGCCCGGCCTGGAGGCCGCTTGCCGATCATTCCAGCTTGATGATCTCATCTCTCGAAAACAGGGGTAGGGGTCGGCGTTCATCCCCGTCGACGAGCTCCACGATTCCCCGCTGATCCGTTATCTCCCCGATCACCGCCGCCGGGACTCCTCCGCGCTCCAGCAACCGGGCGCCCTCCTGCGCCTGGGCAGGCGCAGCGGTGAACAGAAACACCCCGGAGCTCAGTGCCCCCAGGGGATCGAGACCGAAGTGTGCGCAGAGGACCCCCGTCTCAGGACGGATGGGAAGGCGATCCCGATACAGCAGGATACCGACTTGGGAGCTATCGGCGATCTCTTGAACACCGGTCGCGATCCCTCCCTCGGTTGGATCGTGAGCCGCCCCCAATTTCGTTCCGCAGAGGATCTCCCCCTCCTTCACGATCGATATGCCCGGTTGGTACAGCCAGTTCAGTACCTCTCTGTAGCCCTTGTCGCCAAGGAGTCTTCGGCTGATCTCAGGTCTCTCTCGAGCGATCAGAGTCGTTGCTTCCAGAGCCGTCCACTTGCTCATCACCAGCAGCTCGCCGGGACGGGCGTCGGATGTACGGGTGGGCTTGCCGTGGAGGAAACCGATAGCCTGAGCGGAGATAACGACGCGATTGACCGCGGAGGTAACCTCGGTGTGGCCTCCGACCCAGAGAATCCCTGCTTTTCTGGAAGCTTCATTCAGCTCTTCGAAGATTGTCTGCAGTCGCTGTTCGGCGGTTCCCAGGGGTAAGAGGATCGTAGTGGTCAGATACTTCGGCTTTCCGCCCATGGCGACGATATCGTTGGAGTTAACCGCCACTGTGTAGAATCCGATATTCTCCTCTGTAAATGTAATGGGATCGGCTGTAAGGATCAGCTGATCGGATCCTCGGACCACCGCCGCATCTTCGCCCACCTCCGCCCCCACGAGGATCTCGGGGCTGCTCGGGGCTGTAAAAACGAGGAGTCGCTCCAGTCGCTTCGGCGACAGTTTGCCTTCGCCAAGCACTCCCGAAGAATCGGCCATGGCTACGAGAATAGCGATGCTTGACTTCTTTGTCCAGGTAAATACAATAATTACAATATGGCGACCCGATTACAGGAGTACAAAGAGAAGTATTCCGAACAGACAATTCGATTCAATCCCTATGCTGTAAAGAAGATGGGGCTTCAGCAATCCCAGACACTTCTCAAGCTGGAAGACTACATGCTGATCTGCGCCCCCTATCAGTTGACGATGGAGAGCGTCGTGCTTCTGGTCATCCTGAGCCGGGATGAGATCAATTTCTTTCAGCAGTTTCAGAACAAGTTGACCTCGGTCAACATGTCCTTTTTGAAGCCAACGAACAAGAACCCGATTAATCTTTTTATACGCGGGACTCTCACCCGCCTCGGACCCGTAAAGGGGCGGGACAACGTAAGTCTGTTCGAGGTGGTGTATAAAAACTGTCCCAATGACCTGGTCGAGATCATCGGAGACTACCTGCTGGCCTACGAATCCCTCCAGGGGCAGTTTGTGACCTACAAGGACCGGGAAGTCGAGATGAACGAAGAAATAGCGCGGACCATGCGATTCAATGACTTCGTGGAATCCCAGATCGGCGGCCAAAGGGTGCAGACCAAGCTGATTTCCGTAGGCGTCAACAAGGTTGCTCTGGAGATTCCAGGACGGATGCCCGCACCGTCGGTCGGCCAGATCCTGTCCTCCAAGTTGTACTTCCAGACCCATCAGTTCGTGATAAACGGAAAAGTGACGGCTGCAGACGCTCTGGGCTCGGGGGGCAAGAAGGTCAGCCTGGAGGTGGGATTCACCCCTGAGCTGGTCGAGATCATGGATGATTACTTCTTCCGAACCAGCTTCAAAAAAGAGTAGAGCCCAGGCCGATCCCATCGCCGAGGCTGCTCGGCGCCACTTCACAATCCCCTATCTTTATCCGATCCAGCGTTTCGTCATCTCGAACATCCTGGAGGAGAAGAATCAGATCGTCGTGCTGCCTACCGGTGCCGGGAAATCTCTGTGCTATCAGCTGCCCGCCCGCATCGGCGGTGGGCTGACCGTGGTGGTGGTTCCGCTGCTGTCCCTGCTGGAGGATCAGCTGGGGCGCTGTCGCAAGGCGGGCCTGCAGGCGGATGCCCTGCGGGGGGGACAGAGTCAGGAGAAGCGCCGCCGGCTGTACGGGCAGCTGCGCGCCGGGAAAGTCGATCTACTGTTCATCACGCCGGAGACCCTGGAACGGATCAGTCGCGAGAGGATCGGGGGCGACCGGTGGCTCGGAGATTCAATAATTGCGCATCTGGTCGTGGATGAGGCGCACTGCGTTTCCGAGTGGGGGGAGAGTTTCCGCCCTGCCTACCTCCGGCTTGGAGCCATACTGCCGAGCCTGAAGATACGCTGCCTGACCGCCTTCACAGCCACGGCCAGCCCCCGGATCCTGGAGCGCATTCAGGAGCTGTTGTTTGCGGATCAGAGGGTCGCGATCCTCTCTGCGGATCCGGACAGACCGAACATCCACTATACAGTGATTCCCACGCTCAGTAAAACGCGGACCTTGCTTGGTCTTGTCGAAGCCACCCCCCGACCGCTTCTGGTCTTCAGCCGCACCCGCTCCGGTGCCGAGCGGGCAGCCCGAGCCGTGGGACGCCGAATGCCCGATCTTGACGTCCGTTTCTATCATGCCGGCTTGAGCCGGGAGGAGCGGGAAAGGATAGAATCCTGGTACAAAACCAGCACGGATGGGATCTTGACGGCCACTTCGGCCTACGGCATGGGAGTGGATAAACCCGATATCAGGGCGGTGATCCACCTGGACGTTCCCTACTCCCCCGAGGCCTACCTGCAGGAGACGGGCAGGGCGGGCCGGGACGGCCGTCCGGTGGAGGCCGTGCTCCTGTGTTCTGCGGAGGATCTCGGCTTTGCCGAGGTGCTCAGTCGGGATCGCGGAGGTGAAGGTTCCGCCGGAACCGCGGCCCCCGCAGCCGATGAAGAATATCCGGTTTTCGATCCCCTGGCCGCGGACCGATACGCCCAGATGCTGGGCTATGCCCTGGACACTACCCGCTGCCGACGGGAGCGGCTGCTCGGCTTCCTGGGCCAGGAGCCGGGTTCATGCAGCGGCTGTGACGTCTGCGCCGGCCGGCCGCTCGAGCAGGCGGAGGGAGAGGCGGAGATCCTGGGTTTCGTCTCCAAAAACCGCCGGCGCTTCACCCTGCGGCAAGCGGTGAAACTGCTTCAGGGCGGCAAGAGCTACGAGGCGGTCACCGGCGGTCTTGCCGCCTGCCCCGATTTCGGATCACTCGCCGGCTGGCAGGAGGAGGAGATCGAGGAAGCTCTGGAGGCCTTGCGCCGATCTGCAAAGATCAAGGTGCTGAAGCGGGGCTTTTGGAAAGAACGGATCACCCTGGTTTCACCACCCGCATATTAAGGTCTCTATTCGGGTTCCAGGGGTTTGCCACTGTCCTCGGGTTGCGAGACCTCGGTTTTTTTTACCGACGTATAACTACCATTTTCACGGGTTACCGGTTTTGGCCTGCCGATGTGGTAGCCCTGGGAGTAGTCGATTTTCAGCTTCTTGACTTCGGTCAACAGGGCCTTGGATTCCACAAATTCAGCAATCGTTTTAATCCCCATTTTCTTCGTGAAATCGACTATGTTTTCTACGATCACCCGTGATTTTCTTTCTTGAATTATATATTTGATCAGGGATCCGTCGATTTTCAGGAAATCCACGTTGAGACGGATTATATAATCGAAGTTGGAATATCCCGTTCCAAAATCATCTATGGCCACCTGACAACCCCTCTGCTTCATATCCCTGATGAAACGGGAGACCAAATCATAATTTTTGATTCCTTCGGATTCGGTTATTTCAAAGCACAAGTGTGAAAAGATGGCAGGATTCTCTTTGTAGATTCGCTCCAGGTAGTCCCGCACCGATTGGTCCTGAATGTCTTCAAAGGACAGATTGATCGAAACCACCACAGGATTCACGCTCATGAACTCAGTGGCTCGTAACAACATTATCTTGGTGATCCTGGTGTGAAGCTTGGTTTTTTTGGCGATATCCAGGAAGAAATGGGGACTTATGACTTCGCCTTGGGCGTCGACAAGACGCACCAGGGCCTCATACTTTACGATTTCTCCGGTCCTGTTGTCCATGATCGGCTGATAGAAGGGCACCACCCGGCCGTTGTCCAGGGCATCGGTGAGGATGTTGGCCCACTTGATGTTATCTTCATAACGTTTTTGTGTATCCAGTGCCTGCTCGTAAAAAAGGTAGCTGTCGTTGGTAGTCTTGGCGGTTTTTAAGGCGATATCGGCGCAGGCGAAAAGCCTCTCTGTTCCCACTTCCTCGGCCATGGCAATCCCCATGCTGGCGCGAAAGCGGATTTCGAGATTTTGATAGATGCACTTCTCATGACGCAGAAACCGATCTATTACATTGGCGATGTTGGTAAGGGATTTTTGAAACCTGGTATCTTCCCCTTGCCGGATCAGCACGGCGAACTCGTCTGCGCTCAGCCGGTAAACCCCTGTGGCGGCATCGGGAAGTATCTGGTTCAATTTATCAGCGGCACATTGAAGGACCCTGTCCCCGGCACGGTAGCCGTAGGTCGCGTTGATCTCCTTGAAATCATCGATATTTATGAGTATTAGAGCCGGTGAGACGGTTTCCGAAATATGCTTTAGCAGCAGTTCCCGATTGGGCAGGTGGGTCAGTCGGTCATAGTAGATGCGATCCCTCATAAGCGAAGCAAACCGTTCCTTCCACACGGTAAATAGACGAGAAATCGAGCTGATCAAAATCAGGATGGCAAAACCGAACCATAATAGAGGTTTGGAGAAGGAAATTGCCACGAGGTTCGAAAGAACAAGGGCAACGAAGATGCCGTAGCCTATGTTGATTGACAGCACCCATGGGAACCCTTTTCGTTTGCCGTAGAGGATGTAAGCAAGAGGGGGCAGGACACAGGTGAAAAGAAATCCGAGGTTGCTCAATCCTATCGAGTAAAGCACCAGAGACAGCAGCAGGGAGAGGAGCAGGAGTCCGCAGTTGAGCTCCAGTTTTCTACTTCTCCGTGACACGAGCAGGGTGCTCGCAAATAGCAGAGGCGGTGGAATGTACAGATAGACAAAGGACAGGTTCTTGGGGAACAGAGCAACGATCAGGAGTGCCAGGGAAAGTACCAATCCCAGGATGCTCGTGACGTCGATTAAGACTCTCTTGCCGACGGGTTCATACTGTTCGAAATCACCGGAAAAGTTGCCGCTGAAAATAAATCGCCAATTCATTAACGAATCTCACTCTCAACTCTATGCCAACGAAAGCGTATTATCAACAACAGTATTGAGCTATTCGGTGAGTTCGTGTTGAAATGGGGTACGGTGCTGGCAACAAAACGCCAAGCGCAATCGACAAGCCAGCGATTGGGAACCCGGGAGAGGATGGAGTAGAAGTTTTTACGAGTAGGAACTTAGCTCTCCATTCGCTCCTTGATGTTTGACAGAGCCAACGCAGCTTCTCGTTCGTTTTGCTTCAACACGATGGCTTCGGCCAGCTTGCCGAGCACCGGCACGGGAACCGTGTAGTCCACCTTGATTGTCAGCTTCGTCCCGCCGTCCTGCGGCTCGAAGGTAAAGGTCCAGGTGCTTCTTATCCCCCCCTTGGGCTGGGTCACGATCTTCTTGTTCGGAATATGCTCTGCTCAAATCGAGTTGCGGCCTCACCGGGGATTGATGCACCTTGCCCCGGGATTTGTCCAACCTCCCGCTGGCATTTTGCAGCAGCCGAAAGCGCGCAGCTTCCTCCAGCAGCTCTTTCTGCTTGATCTTGGACATATGCCAAGCGATCCACCAGTGTTCCATGGTTATCCTCCTCCGGATCATTGATTTTAACCATCAAAATACATTATACTGGTTATAGGATAGCCGTTATATTCTAACCTGTCAAGTACTTTTTGTCGGTTAGAGTGAAAAAAAATCGGAAAAGAATCGTCAGGGATGATAGAATGGAGCCGAAAATGCTTAGCCTCGATTTTACCAACACGGTGGATGATCGCCTCTCCGATCAGCCGACGGATTCGTTGACCAGCTACGAGCGCTTTCTGGATTGGGCGGTTCAGAAGAACATAACCGAGCGGGCCACGGCCGACAAGCTGGCGGAGGCCGAGACCGATCCGGAGCAGGCTTTGAATCGGGTACGGGAGCTGCGGGAGCTGCTGTATCGTCTGCTCTCAGCTGCAGCCGGGAAGAAACGAGTTGCCGAAGAGGATCTTGACAGTTTCAACGGGTATTTGGCGGAGGCCATGAGCAACATCCGTATTACCCAAAAGGATGGGGGCTTCGATTGGTACTGTTGCCCGGGATGCAGCGGATCGGAATCGGTTTTATATCCGATCGTGAAATCCGCGGCGGACCTGCTGGTTTCAGCTCAGCTGGACCGTATCCGTGTCTGTGCCGATCCCCAGTGCGGCTGGCTGTTCCTGGATTCCAGCCGCAACCGCAGCCGTCGCTGGTGCAGCATGGAAAGCTGCGGCAACCGGGCCAAGGCGCGGCGTTTCTACCAGCGTCATCAGCAGAATCAGGGTGAACAGGAACTCTAGTTCCGGCCCCGCGGTTGCATAACGGCGCAGAGGAGGAGTGCAGTGGATGTCATGGAACGATTCATCGATCAGGACCGGTATGCACAGTATCTGGGTGTGGAAATCTGTGAGTGGGGTGAAGGCTACGCCAAGGCGAAGCTGGAGTTGGATAGAAATCACCTGAACAGCGTGAACACCGTGCACGGCGGAGTCCTGTTCTCTCTGGCCGATTCGGCCTTCTCGGTGGCCTCGAATTCCCACGGGACCGTGGCTGTGGCGATCCAGGTCTGCATTTCCTATTTCAAGGCCGTCAGCGGCGGCACCTTGTACGCGGAAGCGAGGGAGGTATCCCGTAACCCCAAGCTCGCCACTTATCTGATCGAGGTGAGCGACGATACCGGTTCCTTGCTCGGACTTTTTCAGGGTACGGTGTATCGAAAGAGCGCACGGATCGAGGAGGTTATAGGCTGATGCCTTCCCGATTCGTAACAGCGCACAACTTGCCGAACTCTTCCCCGGCGTGGTAGGATTGGGTGAATCTATTCACTACATGTACGGATAATTGAGTCTGGCGATCACCCGGGTGTTCGACGAAACTTTTCAGACATAAATTGAACAACAAGACGAATCAATACAACAATACGCATCACGAGGAGTGTGCATCGTGGACAAGGGCTTTGACGAGCTGCTTCAACACTGGAAGAGCCAAAAGGGCAATGTGATCCCATTGCTGCAGAAGACCCAGGAACTCCGGGGTTATCTGGATAGGGAGGATATGGAGGCTATTGCCGATGTGACGGGTAAATCCCCCGCTGAAATCTACGGGGTGGCTACTTTCTACGCTCAGTTTCGCTTCCAGCCCTCCGGCAAGCACACCCTCAAGGTTTGCCACGGCACCGCCTGCCACGTGAACGGGGCTGAAAGATTGGACCTGGCTCTCAAGACCGAGCTGGGAGTCGAGCCGGGAGAAACCACCGAAGACGGGGAGTTTTCCATAGAGAAGGTCGCCTGTTTGGGCTGCTGCTCCCTCGCTCCCGTAGTCATGCTGGACCGGGAGGTGCACGGACGGCTGACCGGTGACAAGCTGAAAAAAGTCGTGCGTAAGGTGGGGACCTGATGATGGAAGTTTTTGTTGGTTTGGGCTCCTGCGGCATCGCCGCCGGGGCCAGAGAGATCTATGACACGCTGCAGCAGGAGCTTTCCGGGCGGAAGCTGCCGGTATCTCTGTCGGCAACTGGCTGCATCGGCGCCTGTCACCTGGAGCCGCAGATCGAAATCCGTACAGAGGACGGCGGCCGCTTTCTGTACGGGGAGCTCGATTCCGAGAAAACCCTGAAGGTGATCCAGGAGCATCTGATCGGCGGACAACCGGTCCAGGAGTATTTGATCCCCTTCGACTATCCCTATCTCGCCAGGCAGAAAAAGATCGTGCTGGCCAACTCCGGGGTGATCAATCCCGAATCCATCGAAGACTACTTGGCGGCCGAGGGATACACAGCGCTGCGCAGGGCGATCACGGAGATGAGTCCGGAGGAGGTAATCGAGGATATTAAAACCTCGGGTCTGCGCGGCCGGGGAGGTGCAGGTTTCCCGACGGGTCTCAAGTGGTCCCTGGCCCGGGCCAACGCCGGGGCCAAGAAGTACATGGTCTGCAACGCCGATGAGGGGGATCCCGGTGCCTTCATGGATCGTTCCCTTCTGGAGGGGGACCCCCATGCGGTGCTGGAGGGGATGGCCATTGGTGCCTACGCCATCGGAGCGGATGAGGGCTACATCTACGTGCGGGCCGAGTATCCCCTGGCTATCAAGCGGCTGGAGCTGGCCATATCCCAGGCTGAAGAGAAGAACCTCCTGGGATCCCACATTTTGGGAAGCGGGTTTTCATTCGAGATCCACGTCAAGGAAGGAGCCGGTGCCTTCGTCTGCGGCGAGGAGACGGCACTGATGGCATCGATAGAAGGAAAGCGGGGAATGCCCAACATCCGCCCCCCCTTTCCCGCCGAAAGGGGACTCTGGGGAGCGCCTACAAATATCAACAATGTGGAAACCCTGGGAAACATCGCCCCGATCCTGCGCATGGGCGCTTCGGCCTATGCTGTCATCGGAACCGAAAAGAGCAAGGGCACCAAGGTCTTCGCCCTGGCCGGAAAGATCAAGCACGGCGGCATGATCGAGGTCCCCATGGGCATCACCCTACGGGAAGTGATCTACGAGATCGGCGGCGGGATCCAGGGTGACAAGAAGTTTAAAGCCGTGCAGCTGGGCGGTCCCTCCGGCGGCTGTATCTCGGAGAGTCTGCTGGATGTGCAGGTGGACTACGACTCGGTTACCGCCACCGGGGCGATCATGGGCTCCGGAGGTATGGTGGTCATGGATGAGACCACCTGCATGGTCGATGTAGCCCGCTACTTCCTGAGCTTCACCCAGAGCGAGTCCTGCGGGAAATGTACCTTCTGCCGTATGGGAACCAAACGCATGCTGGAGATCCTGGAGCGAATCACCCGGGGAGAGGGAAAGATGTCCGACCTCGACCAGCTGGAACAGTTGGCTGTCAAGGTCAAAATATCCTCCCTCTGCGGCTTGGGTCAGACCGCCCCCAATCCGGTTTTGACAACGTTGAAGTATTTCCGAGAGGAGTATATCGAGCATATCCAAAACAAAGCCTGTCCGGCCAAGCACTGCCGGGAGCTGTTAAGGTTCCGGGTGATCCAGGAGGCCTGCACCGGCTGTACCTTGTGCGCCAAGGTTTGCCCGACCCAGGCGGCCACGGGTGAACGAAAAGCGGTTCACAGGATCGACCAGACGCTCTGCATCAAGTGCGGTCTGTGCTACGACGCCTGTCGTTTCAATGCCATCGAGATAACCACCGGAGAAGTTGCTGCAGAGGTTGCGGCAACGGGGGTGAAGGCATGATGGAGCAACGTCTGGTCGAGATCGAGTTGAACGGCAAAAAGCTTCTCGTTTCACCTGAAGCAACGATCCTGGAGGTAGCGCAGCAGCAGGGTATCCAGATCCCCACGCTGTGCCATGATCCCAGGCTGGTTCCCTACGCCTCCTGCTGGATGTGTATCGTTCGGGTTCCGGGAGCAAAAGGATTCGTTCCCGCCTGTTCGACCAAGGTGCGCCAGGGTATGCGTATCACCACCGATGATGCAGATATTCACGCTACCCGGCGCATGGCCCTGGAGCTGCTGCTGTCCAATCACTACGGCGACTGCCGCCCTCCCTGTTCCCTTACCTGTCCTTCGAACATCGATGTTCAGGGCTATATCGGGCTGATAGCCAACGGCCGCTATCGGGAGGCCCTCCAGCTGATCAAGCGGGACAATCCTTTCCCCGTGGCCATCGGGCGGGTCTGCCCCCGTCCCTGCGAGGAGGCCTGTCGCCGCAACCTGGTGGACCAGCCGGTGGCCATCGACTGGCTCAAGCGCTTCGTGGCGGATCTGGATCTGGGCGCCCCGAAGGGCTACGATCCACCCCTGGCGGTCAAGACCGGCAAGAAGGTGGCCATCGTGGGCGCGGGACCCGCCGGACTGTCGGCGGCCTACTTCCTGGTACAGGAAGGGGTGGATGTAACGGTCTACGAGGCGGAAGACAAACCCGGTGGGATGTTCCGCTACGGCATTCCGGACTATCGCCTGCCCCAAAACACCCTAGATCGGGAAATCGACACGATCGTTCGATTGGGTGTGAAGCTGAAAACCGGCGTACGCATCGGTCGGGATGTCGAGTTCCCTCAACTGATGGACTCTTTCGATGCGGTGATCCTGGCCCACGGCGCCTGGAAGAGCCGGGGCTTGCGGGTTCATGGAGAGGACCGCCCCGGGGTGATCGCCGGCATTGATTTCCTTCGGGATGTGGCTCAGGGGGCCAGACCCGAGCTCGGCCAGAAGGTGGCTGTAATCGGCGGCGGCAACACGGCCATCGATTCGGCCCGCACGGCGGTGCGGCTGGGAGCCCGGGAGGTTAATCTGTTCTACCGGAGGACCGACGTGGAGATGCCCGCCTCCGCCCTGGAGGTCCAGGAGGCCCTGGAGGAGGGTGTCCAGTTCTTCTATCTGGTAGCTCCGATGATGGTGCAGGAGAGGGGCAAGGGCCTGAAGACCCTGCGGCTGATCAAGATGGAGCTGGGGGAGCCGGACTCCTCGGGCCGGCGCCGGCCGATTCCCATCGAAGGCAGCGATTTCGAGGTGGAGGTCGATACCCTCATAACGGCGATCGGCCAGTATTCGGACACCCGTTTTCTCGAGTCGATCGACGGGCTGATCGACGAGAAGGGATATCTGGTCTGTGACGATCAGACCGGCCGCACCCGCGTGCCCGGGCTGTTCGCGGCCGGTGATCTGGTGACCGGGCCGGATATCGCCATCCGGGCGATCGCCGGAGGCAAGCACGCCGCCCGGGCCGTGCTGGCCTACCTCCGGGGGGAGGAGTACCGCATCGCCCCGGAGTTCTTGAGCAAGAAGGAGGATTTCGGCAAGCTCAGCAAAGAGGACTACGCGGATCAGCCGCGGGTTGCCCGACAGAAGATGAAGGTCGTAGCTCCAGCCAAGCGAAAGAGCGATTTCAAGGAGATAGAGAAGGGCTTCAGCGAGAAGCAGGCTCTCAAGGAAGCCGCCCGCTGTATGGAATGCGGCTGTCAGGATGTCGAGGAGTGCAAGCTGAAAAGCTACGCCGAGGCGTACGGGGCGGATCCTGTACATTACTCGGGGGAGATCCAGCGTCACCCCATCGATCAGAGCCACCCCTTCATCAGCCGGGATCCGGCCAAATGCATCCTCTGCGGCCGCTGCATCCGCATCTGCCTGGAGGTGCAGGGGCTGGGCGTACTGGGCTACGTCAACCGGGGATTCAAATCCGTCGTGACGCCCACCTTCAGCATGCCTTTCGGTGAAGATCCGCTGTGCATCTCCTGCGGTCAGTGCGTGTCCGCCTGTCCGGTGGGCGCCCTGACCGAGAAGCTCCCCGGCGGCAAGACCGTGCCTCTGGCCGAAAGGGTGGAGGAGGGCTACTGCGCCCTCTGTTCAGTGGGATGCCCGGTGGAGTTCCGCTACCACGGCAGCCTCATGACCCGGGTCCTGCCTCGTTTCCAGAACGGATTGAACGGAGCCGGAGGCGAAGGAGGAAGGCTGTGCCTCAAAGGCAGGTTCGAGCATGCCTTCCTGAACGATCTTCAACCGGGGAGTCCTCTGGATGGAAAGGGAAAGCAGATAGACTGGAAGCAGGCGGCGGAGCGTCTGGCGCAGGCGTTGGAGGATTCCAAGAAACCGCTGATGCGCCTGTCCCCCTATCTTCCCGGGGAGGTTTTGGATCGGGCCCTGGGCTTTGCCCGGGACAGGGCAATCCCCGTGGAGGCGGCCGGGCTGCAGAGCCTGAATTTCGGTTGGGCTGACCTTCTTGATGCGCGTGCAGTCGGGGATCGCGGCGGCGGGGAACCGCATCTCCTGTTCGAGGAACGGGCAGGGAAGCGACGGCTGCTGATTCTGGTCCATGGCCTGGAGGAAGCCAACAATGTCGCCTTCAGCGAATGTCTGGCCATGGCGAGGGAAAGGAATATCCCCCTCTGGCATGTTGGGGAGCTGAAGCCGGTGTACCGGCGCTTTTTCGACCGCTGCTTTCCCGATGTCGGTGCCGTGGATGAGGTGTTGGCGGAAGCCCGGAGCGCAGGTACGCAACGGGTGGAGGTGCTGCTCAATCCCGAGATGGTAGTGAGACTTGCCGGGCAAAAGAAGGAGAGGCAGGTGCTCCAGGCCCTGCAGGAAGCTCTTTCCGGGAACAATAAAAGGGTCACGGGCAGAGCGGATGTCAACCTAACCCTTTTCTGGAACAGCCGCAACGCCGCCTACCTGCTGCG
>CAZKCQ010000028.1:0-17143 GCA_964551205.1 uncultured Spirochaetaceae bacterium | reverse complement strand
CCGAGAGGATGTGGGAGGAGATGAAGATCGTCCGTCCCTCCCGGTTCTCCTCCAGAATCAGATCCCGGATCTGTTTGACCCCGAAGGGGTCGAGCCCGGAGATCGGTTCGTCCAGAAAGAGGATGTCCGGATCGTGCAGTAGGGCCCGCACGAAGGACAGTTTCTGCAGCATGCCCCGGGAGAACTCGGAGAACTTCTTGTTCTTCACCTCGGCCAGACCGACTCGCTCCAGCAGGTGGTCGATGCGCCTGTTCGCCTCCTCCAGGCTGAACAGCTCGGCGAACATCTGCAGATACTCCCCGGCGGTCATCCAGGTCCACATCCCGACGGGATGCTTCTCCGGAACCATGCCGATGCGCCGGCGCAGATCGAGTCTCTTCGAACTGTAGGGCTCATCGAACAGCCGGATCTCCCCGGCCGTGGGCTTCACGATCCCCAGGAGCATCATGATCGTCGAGGTTTTTCCGGCCCCGTTGGGCCCGAGAAAACCGTAGATCTCCCCGGCGGGGATGTTCAGATTCACTGTATCCACGGCCGTGAAACTGCCGTATCGCTTGGTCAGGTTTCGGGTCTGGATCATGAGCGGGCTCCTTCCACGTTCCAGGAGGTGAACACGTATGGCGTCAAGGTTCCCTCGTTCTTGTATGGCTCCAGGTAGGTCTTGATGGCTTCAGGCGGGAGTTCCCAGGCCTTGTCCATTATCCGATCGACCTCCTCCCGGCTTATCTTTCTGGGATCCGGCACGACGATCAGGTAGTCGATGACCCAGTAGGGATCGGAGTTGGCTTTGATCCGGGACCCGGGAATGAAGGAGCTGTAGCGAAATGTCGTTTCCGGGACAGCGTCCCACTCCCAATCCAGGATGCCTTTGTACAGCTCCTCGCCCCGCTGCGAACCCTCTTCGGTCTCCTCCTGGGCGGGCAGGCCGTCGTAGATCTGCACGGAGACCCGCGCTCCAATCCACAGATCCAGACAGGGGTGATTCAGCACCGCCGGTCCCTCGGAGCTGACCGGGCGGATCTCCTGGACGATGTCATTGCCGACCCGATCCTCGAAGATGATCCACCTGGCCAGGTTGGGGATCTCATAGCCGACCAGATCGATCGGTTCGGCCAGGCGGTTCTCCCCGCGTTTCAGGTGCACCGGTATGGTTTGAGACACGTAGGAGGGGGCGTCGATCTCAAGGGTCGCCTCTCCAGGTTTCAGATGGGTGAAGACCTGAGGCAGGGGACCCCGATCGGATTGAAAGTAGGATCGGATTACCCGACCCTGCAGGCCGAAGGTTGCGTCCCAGACCCAGTTCTTGCTCACCGCGTCGCGAACCTCGAACTCCAGGGTCGTGTCCACGGGATTCATGGTCACGTAGACCACTACGGCCACCGCCGCGATGACGACGATGACCAGGACAGGAATCAATACTCTTCTCGTCTTCATTCAAGTTCCCTCGTTTGCTAGTTGGGAAAGGTATTTAAAATGATATGTCTATTGCAGTCTGGCAGCCGCAATCACTATCAATTTCCGTTCCTCAAGCGTTTGTACGGATCGCTTCTCATACGCACTTATACACACCAGGAGCCTATTGTACCTGGAATTCGAAGTTTATCAAGAGGGTTCCGATCGAAGTTTTACCGAAGTTGGGGGGGGGGGAGTAGCGGGGGCGGTCGCCGCAGTCGCGGCAGGATGCACCTTGACTCTTTGCAGCACGATCTGTAGGGTGAACGGAATCCATTCGGTATAGGAAGACACGCTGTAGAGGGTATACCTGAAGGAGTAAGCATGGCAGGTCCGGGGGAGAAGATAGAGGATCTCGGGCGGCGTCTGGAGCAGATCGCCGATTTGGGAGGTGCCGAGCAGATCGACAAGCAGCACCAGAGGGGAAAGCTTACCGCCAGAGAGCGAGTCCAGGGTTTCTTCGATCACGGCAGTTTTCGGGAAATCGATGCCTTCGTGGAACACCGCAGTGTCAACTTCGGCATGGACAAGCTGGCCATTCCCGCAGACGGCGTGGTAACCGGCCACGGGCTGGTGGAGGGACGACCCGTTTTCTCCTTCTTCCAGGACTTCACCAGCCGGGGCGGTTCCCTGGGGGAGATGCACGCCCGCAAAATCAGCAAGGTCCAGGACCTTGCCCTGAAGGCCGGAAGCCCCCTGGTGGGATTCAACGACTCCGGGGGTGCCCGGATCCAGGAGGGCATCGACGCCCTCTGCGGATACGGAGATATCTTTTTTCGAAACGCCCGCTGTTCCGGAGTAATTCCCCAGATCTCCGCCATCATGGGGCCCTGCGCCGGTGGAGCGGTTTATTCCCCGGCCATGACCGACTGGGTCTTCATGGTCCGCGATACCAGCTACATGTACATCACCGGACCCGACGTGATTCGCGCCGTGACCGGAGAGCAGACCAGCCACGAAGATCTGGGCGGGGCGCTGGCTCATAACCTGAAAAGCGGCAACGCTCACTTCGCCTGCAAGGATGAGGCGGATGCCTTCGTCCGCATCCGCGGTCTGCTCTCCTATCTTCCGGCCAATAACATGGAGGATCCTCCGCTGATCGAGCCGACGGACCGGGCCGATCGGCTCTGCAGCGGGCTAGATGCCGTGATTCCGGAGACGGCCAAACAGGCCTACGATATCAAGGCGGTAATCCGCTCCATCGCCGATGAGGGAGCCTTTCTCGAGGTGCACGAGCTGTTCGCCGAGAACATCGTGATCGGCTTCATCCGGCTGAACGGCCGCACCGCGGGTGTCATCGCCAACCAGCCCCAGGTTCTGGCCGGCTGTCTGGATATCAACGCCTCGGACAAGGCCAGCCGCTTCGTCCGTTTCTGCGACGCCTTCAACATTCCCCTGGTGACCCTGGCCGACGTGCCGGGGTATCTGCCGGGCACGGACCAGGAGTGGGGCGGGATCATCCGTCACGGTGCCAAGCTGCTTTGGAGCTACTCCGAGGCCACGGTCCCGAAGCTGACAGTCATCCTGCGCAAGGCCTACGGCGGCGCCTACATCGCCATGTGCTCCAGGCATCTGGGAGCGGATATGGTGTTCGCCTGGCCATCGGCGGAGATCGCCGTCATGGGCGCCGAGGGAGCGGTGAACATCATCTATCGCCGGGACATAGCCGCGGCAGAGGATAAGGATGGCAAGCGGCGGCAAAGGATAGAGGAGTATGAGCAGCTGCTCTACAATCCTTATATCGCGGCCAAACGGGGGTATATCGACGCGGTGATCCAACCGGCCCAGACCCGCATCCGGCTGATTGCCGCCCTGGAGGCGCTGAGCGGCAAGAGCGAAGCGGTTCCCCCGAAAAAGCACGGCAACATCCCCCTGTGATGAAGAAGAGGGCAGGTACACAAGAGGTCGATAACAAGCGGATCGCCGCCATCGCCGCGGTCCTGACCACTATCGAAGCGGAGAGTGCCGGAACTTCGACGGCGGCTCGGCCGCCTGTGTCCGCCGCTGTTTTCGGCCGACTGCCGGCAGGCGGCCGAATGCCGGCCGGCGGCGGGTCCGCGCCCAGTCCCTGGGCTCTGTACGGGCGGCAGCGGATCATGAACATGCGTGCTTTGATGCAAAGACGGGTATCTTCGAGGAGGGTATGATGGATAGACACGGTGTCTTGGAGATGAGGGATATGGGATATGGGGTGAAGCGGCCCAAAGCCTCGAATCCGGTGAAAATACAGGATCTCTCGCTTCGCGACGGGCATCAGTCCCTGTTCGCCACCCGCGGTCGAACCGAGGACATGTTATCCGTAGCCGGGGATCTGGACAAGGTGGGTTTCCATTCGATGGAGATCTGGGGCGGAGCCACCTTCGACACGACCCACCGCTACCTGAACGAAGATCCCTGGCAGCGGCTGCGTACGCTGAAAAAACACATAAAGCGCACGCCCTTCTCCATGCTGCTGCGCGGTCAGAACCTGGTCGGCTACCGGAACTACCCCGATGACGTGGTGGAGGCCTTCGTTCAGAGGGCCTGCGACAACGGCATAGACATCTTCAGGGTGTTCGACGCCCTGAACGACTTCCGCAACTTCCAGACCGCCGTGAAGATCATCAAGAAGAACGGGATGCATTTCCAGGGAGCGATTTGCTACACCCTGACCGAACCGCGTCTGGGCGGGGAGGTTTACAATCTCGAGTACTACCTGGGAAAGGCCAGGGATCTGGAGGAGCTGGGAGCGGATTCCATCTGCATCAAGGATATGGCCGGACTGATCTCCCCCTACGACGCCTACAATCTGGTGAGCGCTTTGAAGAAGCAGACCGAGGTGCCGATCCATCTGCACTCCCATTTCACCTCGGGGATGGCCGACCTGGCCCTTCTCAAGGCCATCGAGGCCGGGGTGGATATCATAGACACCTGCCTGTCCCCCTACGCCTACCGCAGCTCCCATCCCGCTGTGGAGCCCCTGGTGGTCACGCTTTTAGGCACCAACAGGGACACCGGTCTGGATATCGAGCTTCTGGCGAGCATCGGCGCGGAGATGGAGAAGCACATCCCCAAGTACCTGCACCTCGCCAACCAGACCCGCTTCGCCATCATCGACTCCAACGTAATCCTCCATCAGACCCCCGGGGGCATGCTGTCGAACCTGGTCAACCAGCTGAGGGATATGGGCGAGCTGGACAAGCTGGAAGAGGTTTTCCACGCCCTGCCCAAGGTGCGCAAGGATCTGGGGCAGGTCCCGCTGGTTACCCCGACCAGCCAGATCGTGGGCATCCAGACCGTGAACAACGTGCTTTTCGACAAAGAGGGGGAGAGCTTTACCAGAATCACCCAACAGGTCAAGGATCTCTGCTTCGGGTTGTACGGGCAGACCCCCCGGCCCATCGATAAGAAGGTCCAGAAGAAGGCCATTGCCGATCATCCCCGGGGCGACAAACCCATAACCGGGCGTCCCGGTGAGATCCTGGAGCCGGAGCTGGAAACGGCCCGCAAGCACGCCGGGGATCTGGCCAGGGATCTCGACGATCTGCTGATCTACGCTCTGTTTCCCGTCACCGGCAAGCGTTTTCTGATGTGGAAGTACGGCCTGGAGGAGCCTCCCAAGGAGACCCGGCCCAAAACCATGGATGAGGTCAAACGGGAGCAGGAACTTGTGAAGAAGGCCCTGGCCGGTGAGCTGGTGGAGAAAGCTCAAGCCCCCCCGCCGGCCGGGGTACGGCCTTCTGGGGCCCGGCCGGCGGCCGAGGTCGCAGCCGTGCCGCCGACACCGGGCGTTCCGGCCGCCGCGGGTGCCTCCCGGGTGTTCGAGGTGACCGTAAACGGAGAGCCCTTTCGAGTGGAGGTGAGGGGATCGGGACAGGGAAGTGCGGCGGCCGTTGTCGCGGATGTGACAATACCGTCTGCCCCTGCCGTTCCTCCAGCTGTCGCTGGAGCGACAAAGCCGGCCGCTGCCGCGGATGCTACAATGCCGTCCGCCCCTGCGGCGCAGTCAGGCCTCGGGGCCGGAGAGCAGGCCGTGTTCGCTCCCATGCCCGGGATGATCGTGGAGATCGTCAAGCAGCCCGGAGATGCGGTAAAAGCCGGGGACACGGTGTGCATCATCGAAGCCATGAAGATGAACAACAACATCGAAACTCCCTGCGAAGGGGAGATCAAAGAGCTGCGCTGCAAGCAGGGGGATTCGGTGGCCAAGGGCGACATCCTCTGCGTGGTCCGGAAGAAATAGCGTTGGCAGAACAACCGAATTTTTCTTGACGGCGGCATGAAAGTCCCCTTACAATTTTTCCCAAAATCCAATCTGTAGGGGGGATTCATGGAAACAAAGCTGCGCAAGGTTCTCGGTTTCTGGCCGGTGTTCGGAGCCTGCTTCGGTATCGCCATCAGCGGAAGCACGATCATGCTCCTGGGCAACATCTTCGGGATGGCGGGGATGCCGATCGTCTTCTCTCAGCTCATCGCCCTAGGGGTGATGATCCTGGTGGTGCTGGCTTTCGCCGAGCTGAGCACGATGATGCCCGTGGCCGGGGGTATCGAGGCCTATACCAAGTCGGCCCTCGGACTGGGGCCCGCCGCCACGGTGACCCTGCTGTACTTCATCGCCACCTTTTCCCTGGCCGTCAATGCCATGGTCGACGGAGAGATGCTGAGCATGCTGGTGCCGGCGATACCGCCGCTGCTGTGGGCGGTGATGCTCGTGACCGTGTACCTGATCTTCAACCTTCTGGGCGCCAGGGTGATCGGCTTCGGGCAGGGTTTTTTCACGATCCTGGTAATCTTCTCCTACCTCCTTATGGGGATCCTGGCGCTCGTCGGAGCGGGAAAGGCCCAGGTGGACTATGCCAAGCTGGCCCAATTTTCGGGATTGAAATTCGGCAGCCTGGTCAGCCTGTCCATGGTGGCGATCTGGTTTTTCGTCGGCATCGAAATGGCCACTCCCTTGGCCGAGGAGGTGAAGAAACCGGAGAAGACCCTGCCCCGGGCGATGATCGCCGGGCTGGTCGTGATTTTTCTGATCCAGCTTCTTCTCGGTCCGGCGATGTTCGGGATCCTGGGGGAGGAAGATCTGATGAGCTATACTCCGCACATCGCCTTTGCCACCAAGCTGTTCGGTCAGCCCGGGTTCTACTGGATCCTGATCCTGCAGCTGGCGCTGGAGTTCACGACCATCGGTGGTGTGATGTTCGGGATCTCCCGCCTGATCTTCGGTTTGGCCCGGGACAGGATGCTTCCCGGGCCCTTCGCCTGGCTCCACCCCCGCTTTCAAACGCCCTGGGTCGCCCTTTTCCTGATTTACGCCGCGGTGCTGATCGCCATGTTCGTCGGCGCGCCCTTCGTGCTGATCAGCATCGCCTCTCTGGTCTTTTTCCTGATCTATCTGATGGTTTTCATTGATCTGTGGATCCTGCGGGTAAGAAAACCGGATCAGGCCCGGCCCTTCTACGCGGGGGGCTCAAAGAAGACCCCGGTGCTCTCGATCATCGGTTTCGTGCTGATTCTGGCAATCCTGATCGGCAACGCCATGGACGATCCGAAGATAGTTTCCATCGGGCTGCCCGTTGCCGCCGGCTGTCTGGTGTTCTCGCTGGTGTGGGCGGCACTGCTGAGGAAGCGGCTGTCCCGAAGAGAGGATCGTTGATTTACGAGAACCTGCCGCTCAGATGAAGCAAGCCCTGCCCCCTCGATCTCCGGGGAGCAGGGCTTTTTCAGTACTCGGACCCGTTGCCCTTCTACTTTTCGGTATTGCCGGACCTGATTTCCCTGATCCAGCCGAATGCGCGGATGAGGATGAAGACGCACAGCACCGTGACGCTCAGAGCTGCGGCCAGGAAATAACCGTTTGTCAGCCAGGCGAAGGCGCCGGACAGAGGCGGAAAGGCGGCAAAGGGACCACCGGTTATCTTTCGTACAAGCAGAACGACCAGCACGAGCACGACAATACAGCCCACTACGATCAGATCAGCATTTCCCACCCGTTGCTCCTGCCGTTCACCCGCGAAGATCGCTCTGAACTGGGGACCAACTTTTTCCTCTTTGTAGCGCTCGGCCACGCTGAAGATCACGAAAAGCACAATGGAAATGATCAGACCCAGGAAGACGACGGGAATTCCCCACAATCCGGCCCCGGCGAAAGCCGCACCCCCGCCTCCGACCCGGATGGTAACGACCGTTGTTACAACGCCGCTGACAAGAGTGCCCCAGAAGGCGGCACGTTCGGTCATCCGCCTCCAGTAGGTGCTCAGCACTACCATCGGAGCCAAAGAAGAGCAGATGACCATCTGAATGGTCAGAGCGGTGACAAACACGCCTCCGGATTTAACCATCGGAGCAAAAGCCATGGCGGCCAGCACGATGACCACCGTGAAGATTCTGGCCATCAGCAGGTAGTGGGAATCACCCTTGTCGCGAACGATGAAACGACGGTAGATGTTTTTGACCAGAATAGCCGATCCGGCGTTCAGATAGGTGGAGACCGTGCTCATCACCGCCGCGGTCACGGCTGTGATGAACAGACCGGCGCCTACCAGAGGCATGGCCTGCTGAGCCAGCAGGATGACCACGGTGTCGGGAATGGTCACCTCGGGGAACAGTACCCGGCCGTACATGCCCAGGGCTACCATCAGGGTGGCCCAGATGGTGATCACGAAGATGAAGGCCAGGGAGGCCCTGCGGGCGTGATTCGTGGTCTTGGCCGCGAGCATGCGCTGCATGAATCCCAGGTCCACCGGGATCCAGAGGGAGCCGGCGATCCCCATGGCGATGATCCCCTTCACCGTAATCATTCCTCCCGGAGGCAGGGTAAACAAATCTGAGAATCCCTGCCACAGCCCGCTGCCCTCCGCCGCCTTCATCCCGGTTGAGCCGAGCAGGTTGGAGAAGAACGCCGAGAAGGTTCCGTACTTGATGAAGACGATGGGTATGAAAGCGGCCGTGCCCAGGACGATGATCAGCCACTGGACCACGTCCGTGAAAACCACGGCGTTCAACCCTCCCATGATACAGTACACCACGGTGACGGTGCCGCTGATGGCTATCCCCACCAGCCAGGGTACGTTGAACACCGCCTCGATCAGGATGGCGCCCCCGAACAGACAGATCCCAACGCTGAACACGGCCCACATCACCTGGAAGACCGACATCAGGACGGACATCCTGCCGCTGCCCGGATAGCGTTCTTCGGCCAGATCGACGATCGTGGAAAAGTTCATTCCCCGGTAGCGGCTGCCGAGGCGCTTCATCAGCGGGAAGATGAATATGTTGACGATGATGAAAAACCAGATCATGAAGGACAGACCGCTGGAGTAGCTGAATCCGGCGATTCCGAGCGTCTGCTGAGCGTTGGCCAGGGTTGCCAGCAGGGTCATGGCGATCACGAACCAGGGCAGCCCCCGTCCCCCCAGGATGAAGTCATCGAACTTCTTGACCCTGCTTCTGAAGAAGAAGCCGATGATGATCATGAACACCAGATACATGGCCATGATCACGATGATTACGATGTTTGCTCCCACACTTCGCCCCCTTGAACCAAGTTTTTTTCATCAGCCGGGCGGACGGCACGAATCGGTCTGTTCATCGATATACCGGTCTGCTGGTCTGATAGCCAAACAGTTTAACGCGTCGTCCACCAAAGTCAAGATCGCTTTTATTGACAGCGGCGGTGCCTTGAGATAGCATGTAAGATAGCTAAGCGGCCAAGCCAGCAGTCCCTTTGACGGGTCTAAGGACGGGTAACCATGTTCGAACATGTGCAATCACAGAAGTACTACATGCAGATTGTCAGCCAGATTCGCAACCTTCTCGCTCAGGGAAAGCTCAAGGCCGGAGACAAATTGCCGCCGGAGCGGAATCTGGCCCAGGAGTTCGGCACCAGCAGGGCCAGCATCCGGGAGGCACTCAGTGCGTTGGAGATGCTGGGGCTGATAGAGAGCAAGAGCGGACACGGAAATTTCATCCGCGCCGACGGGGCCGAAGCCTCGATAGACGGCGAGCTTTTAAAAGAGCTTTTGAAAGCCCATCGGCCCTACGACATATTCGAGTCCCGTCTGGAAATAGAGCCGAGCCTGGCCGCGTTGGCCGCCGGGAGAGCCACGGGGGAGGAAAAGAAAAAGCTGTCCAAACAGGTGGAGCGGCTCGACGATCTGGGAGAGAAGCTGCGCAGCGATCCGTCGAAGGCGGAACAGTACCTGGAGGATTATATGGAGGAGGACCGCAAGTTCCACCTGTTGATCGGACGCTCGGCCCACAACAACGTGCTGTTCATGGTGTTTTCAGGAGTCAATCTCATGATGAAAGAGGCTCACTGGAGGACTCTCAAGGCCAAAGCCGTGGGCATAGAGGGAAATCTAAAGCGTTACGGCAAAGAGCACCGGGCCATCTTCAACGCGATCCGGGACGGAAAGCCCGAGATCGCGCGCACCAAAATGCGGCAGCACATCGAGGATCTGAAGAGCGACCTTTTCGACGAGTAACCCTGGATTGCGCTAAACCAAAGAAGAAACCCAAAAGCGGTACAACACTAATAAGCCCTCCCGTCAACCGGACAACGGGACGGGAGGGCTTCGAGCTTACCTGTTTGCGATGTTCCCCCCTATTTCCCGGGGCTCTTCAGTCCAACGACGAAAACGAGGTTGAGGATGATGGCCACGATGACCGTCGATCCGATGGGATTCTGGAGGAAGAAGCCGAAGAACAGGGGCAGCGTGTTGGTAACCGCTTGAGGCATGAAGGTGAAGGCGATGCCCAGAATCGTGGAGATTCCCACGATCAGCTTGTTCGTCTCCGTCATTTCCATCGAAAGGATGATCTGGATACCCACGAAGGCGATCATCCCCAGCAGCACGAACATCGCTCCGCCGTAGATGGCCCAGGGGATCACCGCGAAAAACACGGCTACCTTGTAGAACACGCCCACGACGATCATGGTGATGCCCCCGGCGATCATGATGCTCTTGGCTCCAACCCGGGAGAGGGACAACACTCCGAGGTTCTGGCTGAAGGATGTGCAGGGGATGTTGCCGAACAGGGTGGTTATGAGCGAAGAGGTGGTCTCTACGAACAGCCCTCTGTTCGTCCTTTGGGTGGTCAGCTTCTGACCGACGAGTCTCGCCGTGGCCTGATAGGTTCCCAACGTATCGGTGACATTGCTGATTTCGGCTATAAACAGGATCAGGATGGCGGGAATGAAGTTCCAGTTGAATGCTATGGGCCGTCCCATATTCCCCGCGAACAGGCTGGTGAACAGGCGGGGGGCCACGAACCAGGGGGCGGATGATACCCGGGCGAAGTCGATTTTGCCCATGATGGCCGCCACGATCGTCGCCGCGGCGATTCCCCAGAGCACGCAGGCGTAGCGCAGGATTCCCTTTGGCACGAAGAAGGAAATGAGGATCGGCACGACAACGGCGATCAGGGCCAGTATGACGTTTGCCGGATCGATGATCACCCCATCCGCGCCCGTCGGGAAGACCAGGTCGATGCTGGCCACCTTTACCAGGCTCACCCCCATCACGATGAACAGGGGACCGATGACCACCGGCGGTGTCAGATAAGGCAACAGCCTTCCCACCACGCCGTGCTTGAAGGGAATGACCAGCAGGATGGTTATCAGGCTGACCACCAGCAGGCCGATCCAGACCATGATGGGCCCGAAGGCGAACACCGCGGGAATCATGGCCGCAATGAAGATGATCGCCTGGGCTTGAGCTACGGGCAGCTTCAAGAACCTCGTTTGGATCAGGGTCTCTATGCCCGCCCCGACGATCATGATCATGACCAGATAGGCGGTGATGTTGATATCCCATTGAAAGACGCTGGCGAAGATGATTGGGGTGATCAGTGGTGACATCATGAGCACGAATACGTGCTGCTATCGAAGTGGCGGACTACCGGACTGACAGCTAGATAGTTTAGCAGGCTGTTTGCCGGTGTCAACTGTTTTTTTCCTCCTCATCCGGCCCGGGCCGTTGCCGGTAGCGGGGGAGTGAATCCGGGCGTATTTGCAGGGGTCGCAGAACCGCGGTGTTGACAGTGGAAGGGATCTCCGCTATCATGCCACAGGTAGAGCTGTCAGGCCAACAGTCCATCTGGTATTCTTGGAGACCATGATTGAATTCTCTTGAGTCAATTTTCAACGCCCGCTCGGTTGCGGTAGTGGGGGCATCGGCAAACCCGGAAAAGACCGGGCACATCATCCTGAAGAATATAATCGAGGGCGGGTTTGAAGGCAGGATCTATCCGGTCAATCCCAAGGCCGAAGAGATCCTGGGCCTGCCCTGTCATCCCTCTCTGGCGGCGATCGACGGGTCGGTCGATGTCGCGGTGATCGTGGTGCCCGCCAGGTTCGTTCCAGAGGTGATGGAGGAGGCCGGGAAGAAGCAGGTGAGCGGGGCCGTGGTGATCTCCGGAGGATTCGGAGAAACCGGGAACGACCAGCTGGAGAGGCGGATCTGCGAAATCGCGAAACAACACGGAACCAGAATCATCGGGCCGAACTGCCAGGGTTTCAACTATACGCCGAACCGTCTCTGCGCCTCCTGGCCGCTGGTAACCAAAAGCGGCCCCATCGCCATCATCTCCCAGAGCGGCACGGTGGGAGCGGCCATCGAGATGTGGGCTCAAGCTGCGCAGATCGGCATCTCCGGTTTCGTGGCCCTGGGCAATAAGGCGGACGTGGATGAGACGGACCTGATCGACCTGTTCAAAGAGGACCCGAGCACCAGGGTGATCTCTCTGTACATCGAGGGGGTTCGAGACGGGCGGCGCTTCATGGAGAGCGTGCGATCCGCCAGGCAGAAAAAGCCCATCGTCGTGCTGAAGCCGGGAACGACCCAAAAGGGCGCCAGGGCCGTGCAGTCCCACACCCGTTCAATCGCCGGGCGGGATGAAATCTTCCAGGCCGTCAGCCGGCAGCTGGGCATCATCAGGGCGAAGAGCATTACCGAGCTGTTCGACTACTCCCTGGCACTGGGGTTCCTGGGCAAACCCAAGGGCAACAGGGTTCTCATTATTACTTCCAGCGGCGGCAGCGGGATACTGGCCACGGACGCGGCCGAACAGAGCGGCATCGAGGTCATCGATCTGCCGGCACAGCTGGCCGCGGAGTTGAAGGACGCGCTGCCTCCTCAGTGCGTGGTGGCCAATCCCCTTGATCTGACCGGGGATGCCACGGCGGAGCGCTACCGGATCGCGGCGGATATCGCGTTCCGATGCGAGTCCGTCGATTCGATCCTCCTCATCTTCGGCGACCCCATCCCGGGCGCCTGCCAGATGGTCAACGAGCTCAGGGAGAAAACCGAAAAACTCGTCATCGTCACCTACCTCGGGGGCGGAGAGATCGAAGAGCAGGAAAAACTGAAATTGCACAAGAGCGGAACACCCGTATTCCCCACGCCGGAAAGAGCGGTAGCAGCTCTGAAGGTACTACTATCATAGGCAGCTAGGAGTCGCTAATGTCAAAAATCAAACAGCCGGAGGGAAACAGGGCCCTTCTCATGGGCAACGAGGCCATCGCCCGCGGAGCGATCGAAGCGGGGCTGCAGCTCATGGCAGCCTACCCGGGAACACCATCCTCCGAAGTCTGTGAAGCCCTGATCGAGGCCCACGGAGAGGCGGACTACTATATCGAATGGAGCACGAACGAGAAGATAGCTTTCGAGGTCGCAGCCGGCGCCGCCCAGGTCGGCGCACGCTCGATTACGGCCATGAAAAACGCAGGCTTGAACGTAGCCATGGACACCTACATGACCCTTCCCTACGGGGGCGTAAAGGGCGGGATGGTGATCGTGGTGGCGGACGACCCGGATGCCCACTATTCCTCCACCGAGCAGGACACCCGCCTGCTGGCGGTCTACGCCGAGATTCCCTGCTACGAGCCCATGGACCAGCAGGAGGCCAAGGACATGACCCGGGACGCCTTTGAGCTGTCGGAAGCCCTCGAGCTGCCCGTGTTCCTCCGCTCGGTAAGCCGGATATCACATGCAAGCGGGGACGTTACCTTCGGTCCTGCCAGGCAGGAGCGCAACAGCCTGGGCTTCAACAAGCACTACAAGCTGCCCTATCGCTGGAACGTCTACGGAGCCCCGGGTCCGGTGTCCAAGCACCGCTGGCTCCATGGAGTGCTGCCCAGGGCTCGAGATGCGGCCAACATGAGCCCTTACAACCGGCTCGAACTGGTAGAGGGGGCGCAGCTCGGCATCCTCTCCAGCGGCGTTGCCGCCTCGTACACCCTGGAGGCCATGGAACGGCTGGACCTCAGTCGGAAGGTCAGCTTCCTGAAACTCGGAATGATCCATCCCCTGCCGGACAAGCTGGTAGCGGAGCTGCTGGCCGGAATCACCACCCTGATTGTCATCGAGGAGGGCGACCCGGTTCTTGAGTCCCTGGTCCGTTCTTTTGCCCAGGAGAGGGCCTTTCAGGTCAAGATACTCGGCAAGAGCTACGACTCGATCCTGCCGCCCTACGGGGAGATCAACACCGACAAAACGGCCGAAGCGATCGCCGGGGCCATGCGTATCCCTCTGGAACGGGACACACGGGAAGGCAAACGGGTAAAACTGAGATCCCTGGTTGCGCCCCGCTCATCGACCCTCTGCGCCGGCTGTTCCCACCTGGGTTCGTATTGGGCCCTGAGAGAGGCCTTGAAGGAGCACAAGGGGGTCCATATCATAAACGGGGACATCGGCTGCTACGAGCAGGGCGGGTACGGGCTCTTCGCCTCCAAGATCAATGTGAGCGATGAGCAGAGCAGGAGGCATCCGATTCGTTCCGCCTACGAGATCCTCGACACGATCTACGTGATGGGTTCGGGGATCGGGATGGCCCAGGGACAGGCCCAGGCGGGGTACCGGGACGGAAAGGTGGTTGCCGTGGCCGGGGATTCGACCTTCATCCACGCGACCCTCCCGGCCGTGGTGAACGCCGTCTATTCTCAGGCCGACATCACCTTCCTGGTACTGGACAACCGCTGGACAGCCATGACCGGTCATCAGGTCAATCCGAATACCGGCGTGGACACCCTGGGCAATGAGAGCGGAGGGTTCAACATACCGGGGGTGGTCAGGTCCCTGGGCGTCAAAATGGTGCGGGTCGCCGAAGCGTATAGGATCGAAGAGTCCAGGCAGGCCGTTACCGAGGCCTTGGATTTCAAGGGACCCTCCGTGGTGGTCCTCAAGGGCGAGTGCATGCTCCAGGTACTGCGCAGAACCAGGAGGGGGACGGCGGCAACCGGGACCGCTGCGACCCGCGTCGACGAACAGGCCTGTACGGGGTGTACCCTGTGCGTTCAGCTGGGCTGTCCAGCCGTTATGTTCGACAAGGGGATGAAAAAAGCCAAGATCGATGAGATCAACTGTGTCGACTGCAATCTCTGCGTACAGGTCTGCCCCCATGAGGCGATAGTCGTCGGAGGAGCTCAAGAATGAGTGTAAACATAATCGTGGCCGGGGTCGGAGGACAGGGGAGCATCCTGGCCTCCCACATTCTGGCGGAAGCCGCTATTCTGGCCGAGTCCGCCGGCGGCGGGAAGGCGAACGTGCGGGTGGGGGAGACCTTCGGGGCGGCCATGAGAGGGGGTGCGGTGGCCTCCCACGTGAGGTTCGGAGAGGGGGTGTATGGCCCCCTTGTGAGCGGGGGACAGGCGGACCTGGTCATCGCCCTGGAGCCTCTGGAGGGGTTGAGGATCGCCGTTGAATACATAAAGCAGGAGGGTATCGCGGTTCTCAACGACCAGAGGATCTCCCCGGTGGATGTCAAGATCGGCGCGGTTCGCTATCCGGACATGGGGGAGATCAGGGCGGCCCTGGAGCAGCTGGGAGCCACGGTCAGGGTGGTGGCCGGCAACAGGCTGGCCGAGCAGGCCGGAACCGCAAAGGCGCTGAACATCGTCATGTTGGGAGCTGCTTTTCAAAGCGGCCTTCTTCCCTTCGGTGAACAGACCCTGCTGGAGGCGATCAAGCGCCGGGTGCCTGCGAGATTCCTGGAGGCGAATCTCCGGGCCTTCGAGCTGGGCAAAGAGTCAGAGCATGCATGAGATCGTAGAGCGCGCGATCAGGGAACGGAGAAACCTCCTCGAACCGGAAGCACTGGCCCTGCTGGCGGAGTACGGTCTGCCCGTTCCCCGGCACCAGCTGGTGAGGACGCCCCAGCGGGCGCTCGAGGCGGCGGAGCGGATCGGTTATCCGGTGGTTTTGAAGGTCGTTTCCGGGTCCATCGTGCACAAATCCGAGGTCGGGGGAGTGAGAACCGGTTTGGACGGTGCGGAGGCGGTGAAAATTGCCTGGGATGAGGTATCCCGCGCCGTCGAATCCACCGGTGAGAGTTCCTCCCTGGAGGGGTTCCTGGTCTGCGAACAGGCGCCACCGGGTCTGGAGTGCATCATCGGCATCGTAAAGGATCCCCAGTTCGGCCATGCGGTCATGTTCGGATTGGGCGGGATCTTCGTGGAGCTGATCAAGGATGTCGCCTTCAGGGTGCTGCCCATAACCCGGGAGGATGCCGCCGAGCTGGTTGCGGAAACCAAGAGCCACAAGCTCCTCAGCGGGATTCGGGGCCAGAAGGCGAGAGACATAGAGGCGGTGATCGACTGCCTGATGAAGACAGCCGTGCTGGTCCAGGACAATCCGGGGATCGCGGAGATCGATATCAATCCCATCGCGGTTTTCGAAAGGGGAGCGATGATACTCGATGCCAGGATACTGTTGTAGATCGGCGGATCGAAGAGGGAGGCTGAAGATGAAGTACAGGGTCGGTGTAGACACCGGCGGTACATTTACCGACTGTGTGGTAATCGACGAAGGGGGAGGGATCCACACCTTCAAGGAGCTGTCCACCCCCAAAGACCCTTCAGTGGGGCTGTACAACGTCATCGAGAAGGCCGCCGGGAGCTTTTCCTTGAGTCTCCAGGAATTCCTGCCTCAGCTCGATTTCTTCGCCCACGGCACCACGGTGGCCACCAATACCCTGCTCACCGCCACCGGGGCCGCCACCGGACTGATCCTGACCGCTGGATTCCGGGATACCCTGGAGATGCGCCGGGCCCACAAGGAGAACATCTGGGATCTATACCTGCCCGTGCCCGAGCCCCTGGTGCCCCGCTATCTGCGCCGTCCGGTCCGGGAGCGCATCGATTACCGCGGAGAGATCGTGCAGGTTCTGGAGACCCGGGACGTCCAGGAAGCCTGCCGCCTGTTCCGGGCCGAGGGCGTGGAGGCGGTGGCGGTCTGCACCCTGTTCTCCTTCCTCAATGACGGCCACGAGAAGCAGATCCGGGAGATCCTCGAGCGCGAGCTTCCCGGCACCTTCATCTCCATCTCCTCTGAGGTGCTTCCTCAGATCCGGGAGTACGAACGCATGTCCACCACTGTGGCCAATGCCTACGTGGGTCCCAAGCTCACCGTGTATCTCTCCAACCTGGAGAAAAGCTTGAGAAGCGACGGCCTGGGCAGGGCCTTCTACGTGACCGCTTCCAACGGGGGCGTGATGACCGCGGAGACGGCGATCCGCCAGGCCTCGGCGACCCTGCTCTCCGGACCCGCCGCCGGCGCGGTCGGAGCGGTGTTTTTCGCCGGGCTGTTGAAGCGGGAGAATCTGATCCTCATGGATATGGGGGGCACCTCTTTCGACGTGACCCTGGTTTCCGCCGGCCGCGTGACCCTGAGCACGGAGGGGGAGATCGCCGGCTACAGGATCGCCAAACCGATGA
>CAZKCQ010000027.1:6496-17219 GCA_964551205.1 uncultured Spirochaetaceae bacterium | reverse complement strand
ACGTGGAACGGGCGGTTATCGTGAGAACCAAGAAAGAGTACAGGAGACCGGACGGCACGTACATTCGTTTTGACGATAATGCCTGTGTGATTATTGACCCCAGCAGCAACCCGAAAGGAAAACGAATTTTTGGACCGGTTGCCAGGGAGCTGCGGGACAAGGATTTCATGAAGATCGTTTCCTTAGCGCCGGAAGTGATCTAGCCTCAAAAGGGATCTAGGAGTAGAAGGAAAAGTGGTCAGCACGAAAACGATAAAATACAAGATCAAAAAAAACGATCAGGTGCAGATCATGGCCGGTAAGGACCGCGGGAAGTCCGGCCGGGTGCTGCGTGTGGATCGCGATCGAGGCAGGGTGGTGATAGAGGGGTTGAACATGGTCAAGAAAGCGATCCGGCCGCGGGGGCAGAATCAGAAGGGGGGAATTACCTCCGTAGAGGCCGCTCTGGCCATCTCCAATGTTCAGATCCTCTGCAAGAAATGCGGACCCACCCGGATCGGGTTGCGCATGGACAAAGGCGAGAAGGTTCGATTCTGTAAGAAATGCGGAGAACAGCTGTAATGGCTACTGCGGTGAAACAAAAACAACCCAGACTGAAGACCATGTATCAGGAGAAGGTCGTCAAGGCACTGAAGGACGAGTTCGGGTACAAGTCCGTGATGCAGGTGCCCAGGATAGAGAAGATCGTGGTGAGCATGGGCATCGGAGAGGCATCGGTGAACAAGAAACTGCTGGATTCCGCTCTCCAGGAACTCAGCCAGATTACCGGGCGTAGAGCCGTAAAGACGGTCGCTCGAAAGTCGATCGCGGGATTCAAGATACGCAAGGGCATGGAGATCGGTGCCATGGTGACTCTGCGGGGGGATTACATGTACGAGTTTTATGACAGGCTCGTGAGCATCGCGATCCCGAGGATCAAGGATTTCCGCGGTACGAATCCCAATGCCTTCGATGGGCACGGCAACTATTCCCTTGGGGTAACCGAACAGATCATTTTCCCCGAGATCGACTACGACAAGATCGAGAGGGTTGCCGGACTCAATATAGCTGTAGTAACAACGGCGCACACGGACCGGGAGGGCAGAAGTCTGCTGGCCCACCTGGGAATGCCGTTCAGGAAGTAGAGGAGATTATTTTCATGGCCCGAAAATCACTCATCAATAAAAGCTTGCGAAAGCCGAAATACAGCACGCGGAAGGTGAATCGTTGCCGGATTTGCGGTCGTCCTCGAGGGTATATGCGTAAGTTCCAGATGTGCCGCATCTGTTTCCGGAATCTTGCCAGTGAGGGCAAGATTCCGGGTGTAACGAAGTCTAGTTGGTAGGGAGAGTGAGTAATGAGTGTTTCCGATCCTATTGCGGATATGTTGACGAAGATACGCAATGCTAGCCTGGCTCAGTACGAGAAGGTGGATATCTCCTCTTCGAAATTGAAGGTGGAAATCGTAAAGATCCTCAAGAACGAGGGTTTCATTAAAACCTTCAAGAAGATCAGCCAGGATGGAAAGAACCAGATCAGGATTTTTCTCAAATACGACGAGGGAAACAAACCGATACTCCACGGGTTACAGCGGATATCGACACCGGGACGAAGGATGTACAAGGGGTACAAGAACATGCCCCGGGTGTACAACGGCTACGGCACCCTCATCGTCACGACCTCTAAAGGGGTTATCACCGGCAGGAAAGCGCTGGAGCAGCAGGTCGGTGGGGAACTGATCTGCAGCGTTTGGTGAACAAGGAACCAGAGTATGTCACGAATCGGAAGAATGCCTATCGAGATTCCGGACGGAGTCACCCTGACGGTAGGGGACAACAGGATCGTAGTAAAAGGCGCAAAAGGGGAGCTGTCCCAGAATTATCACGGATCGGTGGTCACGATCAATTTGGTAGACAAGATCTGCACGGTGGAGCGCAGGAACGAGACCAAACAGGCCAAGTCCATGCACGGCCTGTACCGCAAGCTGATCCAAAACATGGTCGTAGGGGTCTCTGAAGGTTTCTCCAAAGTGCTGTTGATCAACGGCGTCGGCTACCGCGCCGAACTGCGGGAGGACGTGCTGGTGCTCAATCTGGGCTACTCAAACTCGATCGAGTATCCCGTTCCGGAGGGGATCACCATCACCGTAGAAGGAAACAACCGTATCGTGGTCGGCGGCCCAGACAGGCAACAGGTGGGACAGGTTTCCGCCGAAATTCGCGGGTTTAGACCTCCGGAGCCCTACAAGGGCAAGGGAATCCGCTACGAGAACGAATACGTCCGCAGGAAGATCGGAAAGACGGGTATCAAATAACCGAGCAGGAAGAACTATGGACAGATTAGCGCAGAAGAAGATACGCCGGGGACGACGAAAAAAACACGTACGCAAGCTCGTAACCGGTATCGGCGAGCGACCGAGGATGACGGTTTACAAGAGCGGTCGCTACCTCTACGTCCAGGTAATCGACGACCAGAAGGCCCACACCCTGGTATCCGCCTCGAACCTCGAGAAGGATTTGAGAAAGGTCAAAAGCAACGTTGCCGGGGCGGAGCAACTGGGACAGGTCGTAGCGGGACGTCTAAAGGAAAAGAAGATAGACAGAGTCGTCTTCGACAGAAACGGCTACTCATATCACGGCATTGTGAAATCTATTGCCGAGGGCGCCCGCAAGGCGGGTATTCAGTTCTAGGAGTTTGGATTTGGAACAGGAAAAGGATTACGTTGAAAAGCTTGTCCGGCTGAACCGCATAGCCAAGGTCGTCAAGGGAGGCCGAAGGTTCTCATTCTCCGCCATTTCGGTTGTCGGAGATCGAAACGGGCAGGTCGGCTACGGCTTCGGAAAGGCGAACTACGTCTCCGATGCGATCCGCAAGAGTCTGGATCGGGCCAAGAACAACATGGTCAGAATTCCGATGAAGCGCATGACCATACCTCATCAGGTCATCGGCAAGTTTAAAGGCGCCAAGGTCGTTCTGAAGCCGGCTTCCCCGGGAACGGGGATTATCGCCGGCGGTCCAGTCAGAGCGGTCATGGAAGCGGCGGGGATCAAGGATATCTTGAGCAAATCCCTCGGGTCCGCGAATCCGATGAATATCGTCAAGGCCGTGTTCGAGGGTTTCGATCGACTGATGGATGCCAAAGTAGCGGCTGCCAATCGGGGTAAAACCCTGGGCGAGTTTTGGGGTTGAGGAGATTATGAAGCAGATACGGATACGACTGGTGAGGAGCCCGATCGGTCAGAAGCCCCAGGTGCGAAAGACGGTGAAGGCTCTGGGTCTGAAGAAGATGAGTTCTTCGGTTGTGCATAATGCGACACCGCCGATCCTGGGGATGGTTCGCGCTGTCTCCCATCTTGTGGAAGTGGAGGAGTTGCGGCCTTCAGGATCGTCCAAGTAAAGGAAGCCGATCATGAATATAGAGAAGCCAAAGGGAGCCACGACCCCCCCCAAAGTACTGGGCCGGGGAACCGGGACGGGCAAGGGGTGTACGGCAGGCAAAGGTACGAAAGGTCAAAACTCCCGAGCCGGCGGCGGAACCAGGCTGGGTTTTGAAGGTGGCCAGATGCCCCTGTTTCGCCGGGTCGCCAGAAGGGGTTTTTCCAACTACCCGTTCAAAAAGAAGTATCTGACCCTCAAGGTGCAGGCGTTGGATGTCTTTAAAGAAGGGGATACGGTAAACAGGGAAACCCTTGCCGCTGCGGGGCTGATTCCCGCCCGGGCTCGGTCGAAGGGAATACCGATAAAGATCCTGGCCAACGGTACAATAGCAAAGAAATTGACGGTTGCCGTAGATAAGGTAACCTCCGGCGCCGCGGAGAAGATCAAGGCGGCCGGCGGGACGATTACCTCGGCAGACATATAGGAACTTAAAAAGTTATGGCGAATCCAATAGTTGATATATTTAGGGTCAAGGATTTGCGGGATCGCATCCTGTTCACTGTATTTATTCTGTTTATCTTTCGTTTGGGTGCGAACATCCCCATTCCCGGGGTGAATCTTACCGTCCTGAAACTCTACATGACGGCCCAGGAAGCGGCGGGTACCTTTGGGATCACCGACTATCTCGATTTCTTCGCCGGAGGGGCATTCAAGAATTTCTCGATCTTCATGCTCGGCATCATGCCCTACATTTCGACCTCGATCATCATGCAGCTGCTGTTGCTGGTGTTTCCCAAGCTCAAGGCGATTTCCCAGGAGGAGGGGGGTAGAAAGAAGATACAGCGGTATACCCGTTACGGGACCATACTGGTCTGCCTCGTCCAGGGATTCGCCGTCACCTCCTACGTAGATAGGATTCCCGACGCCATTACCTTGAGCCGCAGCGCCTACACAATCATCGCGATACTGACGGTAACCGCAGGGACCATACTCTTGATGTGGATGGGGGAGCAGATCACCCAGAGAGGGATCGGAAATGGAATCTCCATCTTGATCTTTGCCGGAATCGTGACCCGCATTCCCTATGCGATCTATACGATCGTCGAGCAGATCCGCAGACGTGAGTTAAATCCGGTGTTCATGATCATCGTCCTGGTAATGTTCGTCGTGGTTGTCGCCCTGGTCGTCTACGAGCAGCAGGGGCAACGCAAGATACCGGTCCACTACGCCAAACGGGTGATCGGCCGCAAGATATACGGTGCCCAAAACTCATACCTGCCCTTCAAGATCAATCCTTCCGGTGTGATTCCCGTTATCTTCGCCTCCTCCATCCTGGTGTTTCCTCTGCAGATCGCCCAGAACCTGGGATCCCGAGTGGATTGGCTGTCCCGTTTCGCCTCCTGGTTGCGACCGAGTGGCGTCCCGTACGTCATCGCCTATACAGGGCTGATCATCTTTTTTGCCTACTTCTACACCCAGGTGACGTTGAATCCGATTGAGATTTCCAAAAACATCCGCGAGAACGGAGGTTCGATTCCGGGCATCCGGTCGGACAGGATGGAAGAGTACTTCACCCGAATTCTCAACAGAATCGTGCTGCCCGGGGCGCTTTTCCTGGCGCTTATCGCGGTGATTCCCACGATCGTTCAAACCTGGTTGAATATTCCCCGCTCTGTGGCCTATCTGATGGGCGGAACCTCGCTTTTGATCATGGTAGGCGTGGATCTGGATACGATGAGTCAAATCGAAGGCCAGCTGAGGATGCATCATCACGAGGGAATCGTACGCAAGGGAAAAATCAGATCCCGGTATCTGTAAGGTGCAGTTGGGAGGTTAAGTTATGAAGGTGCGAGTAAGTGTGAAACCGATTTGCGACAAGTGCAAGGTGATTCGCAGAAAAGGCGTTGTGCGCATTATCTGTCAGAATCCCAAGCACAAGCAGCGCCAGAGATAGGAGGAGTGCATGGCTCGAATTGCCGGGGTTGATCTCCCCAATAAGCACGTTGATATCGCTATGACCTATATTTTCGGTATCGGGCGGTCCTCCGCGTCGGCGATCTGCGCCAGTGCGGGTATCGATGCATCCCGCAGGATCAATGAGCTATCGCCTGAGGAGATCAACGTCCTAAGAAAGATCATTGAAAACGACTACAAGGTGGAGGGCCGTCTGCGTACGGAAGTCTCCTTGAACATCAAGCGCCTCATGGACATCGGCTCCTACCGGGGCTTGAGACACAGAAAGGGGCTGCCCGTTCGCGGACAGAGAACCCGAACCAATGCCCGAACCCGAAAAGGCAAGCGCAAAACGGTTGCCGGCAAGAGAAGAGCGAAGTAAAAGGAACTTAAGAAGTGGCAAAGAGTAAAACCAAGAGAGACAAGAAGAAGAGCGTTGCCGAAGGCAACGTGTATATCCAGGCGACCTTCAACAACACGATCATCACCATCACCGACAGGATGGGCAACGCCCTGTCCTGGGCGTCGGCGGGGAGTCTGGGTTTCAAAGGGGCGAAGAAGTCGACGCCGTATGCGGCCCAGGTCACCGCAGAGGCGGCGGTTACCCGGGCGAAAGAGTACGGTTTGAGCGAAGTGCACGTGTACGTCAAGGGTCCCGGTGTGGGGGGCGAGTCGGCTATTCGCTCCTTGGGCGCGTTGGGATTGCGGGTACGTTCGATTCAGGATGTCACTCCTATCCCCCACAACGGCTGTCGGCCCCAAAAGAAGCGGCGCGTTTAGGAGAAGGGGGAAAGCATGGGACGTTATACCGGTCCTCAGTGTCGGCTTTGTAGAGCTGAACAGACAAAACTCTTTCTCAAGGGGGAGAGGTGCAAGTCGGACAAGTGCCCGATCAACAAACGCAGAGGAAAGCCCGGTCGCAATCTCAGGGCGCGGTCCAAGAAACTCTCCGACTACGGCATCCAGCTGCGGGAGAAGCAGAAGGTGAAGAGGATGTACGGAATGATGGAGAAACAATTTCGTCTGTTCTTCACAAAAGCAGCTACCCAGAAGGGGATCACGGGGGAAACCCTGGTCACCATGCTGGAGAGACGTCTGGACAACATGGTTTACCGAATGCATTTTGCCAGTTCGAGAAAACAGGGCAGGCAGCTGGTTTCCCACGGTCACGTACGGGTAAACGGCCGTCGTGTCACTGTACCCTCATATCTGGTTAGAGAGGGAGATGAGATCGAGGTCCAGGAGAAGAGCAAAAAGCTCACCGCGATCAAGGAAAGCTTGAAGGCGTATTCCCGCTCGGGCGTCGTACCCTGGTTGGAGGTGGACCCGGACAAGGTCTGGGGGAAGGTGAACGCCATACCCAGACGCGCCGACGTCACCGATCTGGCGGAAGTACAAGAGCAGCTGATAGTTGAGCTGTACTCCAAGTAGAGGGCAACCACATCTCGATATCGGTCCACCATTAAAGGAGTAGGGATGGCAAGAAAGAATCTTTTGAAAGGATTCAAGAGACCCAAGGGAATAACCTTCGAACATTCGGAAAGCGATGCGAACTACGGAAAGTTCATAGCCTATCCATTTGAGCGGGGTTATGGGGTGACAATGGGAAACACGCTTCGGCGCATCCTCTTGTCCTCTATTCAGGGATATGCGATCAGCGCGATCCGTATCACCAGCTACGGTGATGATGGGACTCCCAAGGTGATTACCAGCGAATACGAAGCGATACCGGAAGTGGCGGAAGACACCCCGGATATTATCAATAACCTGAAAGCCGTGAAAGTTAGTCTATCCGGCGTAGAAGAGGAAAAGGTTATTGTAGTCGAGGCCAAAGGCCCGGGGACGATCACGGCCAAGGATATCCAGGTAGACGACACGCTCGAGGTTATCAACAAAGATCTGCTCATCTGTACGCTGATGGATAAAGCCAACCTGGAGTTGGAAATCCAGATCGATTTGGGCAGGGGGTACGTTCCTTCGGAGAGGAGCGAAAAGTACGTCGAGATCATCGGGACGATCCCCATCGATGCGGTGTTTTCACCGGTGAAAAAGGTGAAGTTTATGGTTGAGAATACACGGGTGGGACAGCGCACCGACTACGACAAACTCGTTCTGGAGATCTGGACAGATGGTACCATAGCCCCGGAGGATGCCCTGGCCGAGGCTGCGAAGATAGCCAAGGACCATCTCTCCATTTTTATCAATTTTGACGAGGAAGCGGCGGAAGAGGAGGGAGAAATCGACGAGGAAGAGGCGCGCATCCGAGCAGTCCTCGATACCCCGGTCGAAGAACTCGAGCTCTCGGTTCGCTCGAGCAACTGTCTGCGAAATGCAAACATCAAGACCATCGGCGATCTGACCCGCAGAACCGAAGAGGAAATCGCCAAGACCCGCAATTTCGGAAAGAAATCTCTCCAGGAGATCAAAGAGAAGCTTCGAGACAGGAATCTCTCTCTTGGTATGAAAGACTACACCGCCTTGAAGAAAGCGCTGGCCTTGAGCATGGAAGAGGAAAACGTGCAAGAGGAACAGACCGATGAAACATAGGATTGGTTATAATCGGCTCGGAAGAAATGTAAGCCACAGAAAAGCGCTGTACAGGAGCATGGCTACGGCGCTGTTCCGCTATGAGCGTATAAAGACCACCAAACCGAAAGCCCGGGAGATCCGACGCGTTGCCGAGAGATTGATTACCCGAGCTCGCCATGACAGTGTTCACAACCGCAGGGTCGTGGCCAAGACGATCCAGGACAAGGCCGTACTGGCCAAATTGTTTACGGATATCGCCCCCCGTTTCAGCGAACGGCCAGGGGGGTACACCCGGATCCTCAAACTGGGTCAGCGCTACGGGGATGCATCGGAAATGGTGTTTCTCGAACTGGTGGAGCGCAAAGAGGCCGTGAAAAAGAAGCAGAAAAAACCTGCGGAAAAGCAGGAGAGTCAAGAAACCTGACAGTGGGGCCCAGAGCTTGACAGAGAGAGATCCCTGGTTCGATAGACGGGTATCTCCCTCGTTTCTGCTCATTACGGGTTTGCTCCTGGCACCGGCAATCATTCTTCAGCAGAATCTTGCAGTAAAATCCGTCCAGACCGGCCTTTTCCTGGGCCTTGCTCTGCTGTCAGTTTCTGACGGCAAACGAAGGCTCGTTATCGGCAGCTGTATATTCATCGCAACCACGATCATCGTGAACCTCTTCTCTCCTGTCGGCAGGGTGATCCTGCAGATCGGAGTGCTGCGGATCACTCTGGGAGCTCTGCAGGTGGGGATATCCAAAGCGACCACCCTGGCGAGTCTGCTTTACCTGTCCCGTATCTGTGTACGGCCCTCGGTACGGTTGCCGGGAGTGCTGGGATGTTACGTTTCCGAAACCTTCGCTTATCTGGGCAAGCTGCTGGCCCGACGCGAACGGGTATCCCGGCATAACCTGGTGCAGAGTCTTGATGAGCAGTTTGAAAGCATCTTCAACAGCGAGGATGAACAGCCGGCAGGTTTGCCAAGGTCAGGCAACACCGTGATCGGCGTGCTCGTTCTGACAACAATCTTGATCGTAAACTGGGGTGCCTTGTTTTTCCCTTTTTCTACCCTATTGGCACTGCCTTGGGCGCCGATATTATAGTGACAGCCGTTTTTATGGTTTTTTCGGCTGGAAAGACTCATCACAACCTTCCATCAATATGGGATCGAAGGTTGTGATCTGTTATATTGGAATAGGAACGTTTACATATAAACCGTAGGAGATAAGCCTCGTTTCATGCGGCAGAGATTGAAAATATCGTTGAGCCTCCTTATCTCGCTGCTCCTGTGCGGTGGATTCGCCGTGTTCTCCTTTACACGCCTGTTCAGCGTGGTGGAAACCACCTTCTTTCAACCCCGGATCGTTGCAGCAAGGGAATCCCAGCTTGTCGAGATATCCGAACGAGTCACTCGCTACCACCGGGACAGTATCGCTCGCTTCCGGCCGGTAGTGGAGGAACCCTTCGTGTTGGCCGCCTACCAAGAGAGCAATCAGCAGGCCCAACAGGATATCTTCGACCGGCAGAACTACTTCGGCAAGCTGTTCGATGACCTGCCCAATATTCAACTGGTTCGCTTTCTCGGCTCTGAAGGCAAGAAGATCCACTTCAGCACGGCCAACTCGGATATAGAAAGCCAGGACCGGCAACGGAGAAAGTATCTGGACTACGATCGAACCGGGGAGGCCATGGATTCCGGGCTGCTGCTTACCCCCGCCGGTGAAGCGCCCCGAATGATCATCGATGGGATCGACCAGCGCTTCATCTATTCGTTTCCGGTGGTCGACGGTGAGGTGTATCGTGGCGTGGTTCTGTTCTACGTGTCTAAGAGAGACCTGCTCGAATATCTGCTGCATTTCCCCGCCTTGGACGTCGGGGAACTTGCCCTGGTGGGGCACAGCGGGATCGTCTTCAATCTCCCGCCCAGGGACCTCGATCCTGTTCAATCCTATCTGATCGGGATTTGGGAGCAAATCGAGCTCCCGGCACGGGTCTATTCGAATCCTGTTACCTTTGAAGCGCCGTCCGGGCCGGAAGACGGGAGCCGGAGGGAGAATTACAACTTGCTTAGCATCAGCACCGCAGGGTTCGGTGTCCAGAGCCTGCTGATTCCCTACTCGGTTTTTCAGTTGCAACCCATCATGAAGGGTGTGGTCATAGCGGCGATATTTCTCACCGTCTTTCTGGTGGTTTATCTTGTTATGAACCTCCGCCAGGATCCGGTTTTGGTTCTCTCCCAGCGCATCAAACGCCTCCAGCTGGATATCCTGAGGGAGTTCATAGAGGGCAAGGAACGGCTGGAATGGAGGCAGTGGCAGAAAAAACTGGAGGACAACCGGGTCGAGCTGAAATCGAGAATCAAGAAGGGAATCGGCCGCATACCCTCCCAAAAGGAAGTGGAACTCGACGGGATGATCGACAGGAGCTGGGACGAGATCATTTCGATAATCGAAGCGCGAGTGGGAGGTCCGCAACCGGAAGCTCCCGACATCCGTCACATAGAGGAGCTTCTCCAGCGGGCGCTGGAGGGTGCCCAGCTGACGGTTCAGGCTCCGGTGGCGGCGCCTGTGAAGGCACCGACCAGAAAGGCCGGATTTGTTGTCGAAGAGATCGGCGTGGATGAGGTCGTCGAGCCCGGTGAGGTCATTCCTACGGAGGAAGCGGAGGAGCTGGAGGAGGCCGAGGAGGTAGCCGAGGCGGAGGAGCTGGAGGAGGCCGAGGAGCTGGAAGAGGCCGAGGAGCTGGAGGAGGCCGAAGCCGTCGAGGAAGCCGAGGCCGAAGAGCTGGAGGAGGCCGAAGAGCTGGAGGAGGCCGAAGAGCTGGAGGAGGCCGAGGAGGTAGCCGAGGCGGAGGAGCTGGAGGAAGCCGAGGCGGAGGAGCTGGAGGAAGCCGAGGCGGA
>CAZKCQ010000027.1:0-6396 GCA_964551205.1 uncultured Spirochaetaceae bacterium | reverse complement strand
GAGCTGGAGGAGGCCGAAGTCGGCGCGGAAGCGCAGGAACCCATTTTCCTCGAAGGGGAGGAACAGGAAGTCGTTGAAGAATTGGAAGGTGTGAAAGAAATCGTTCCCCTTCCTCCCCTGCCGCAGGAACAGCTTGAAGAGCTTCCTACAGCGGAGGCGGAACAGCCCGAGGGCCCTGCGCCGCCCGTGCAGACCGCAGCAGCCGCTGCCAGGCAGCCGCAAGCTGAGGCGGTGGAAGCGGGCGCCGGAGTAGAGGTCGAAGAACTCCAAGTAGCCGAGGATGAAACTGCTCCCCTTGAATCAATCTTGAGTGCCGGGGAAGACCTGGTCATGGAAACCATGCCCGGTCAGGAGCAAGCCAAGCGGCTAAGCCCGGAGGAGATCGAAAAGATCCAGCAAGCCGACGAAAAAAAACAGATAGAGGATCTTCTCGCTTCAAAAACCATCCGAGTCTATTCACTACAAGCCATCGAAGCCATCATCATGGAACAGAGATCAAGTGTCGTCATGGAGGATGGCGTCTATCGTATAAAAGAGGAGATCGTTACCGCAGCAGAGGGCAAATCCCGTCACCGCGGCCTGCTGGCCCTGGCCGAGGCATCTCTGTCGGAGCCGGTCAAGGCGGCGGGCGGTTTGGAATCCGGTATCGGAGCTTTGCTCGGAGACGAGGCAATTCTAGACCTGGAGACCGAGATCGGACAGATCCGCGAGCGAAGCACGGAGATGGACTACGCGGTTTTGAAAAAATCGAAGAATATTCACTTCTTCGAGGATGGATTGGACTACGATGAGTACCTCAAGAGCTTTCGGGGTGGAAGATCGGAGACCGACAGATTGCGTTCCCTGGTGGAGCTGTCGGGGAAACTCAAAGCCGTGAATGCCGCGATTTTCAGCAAGGATAAGGGCAAATACGACCTGGTATTGAAAGTCGGACTCAACGATCCGGGATTTGAGGTGTATTTCACTCCGGAGGAGCCGTTTATCGACGTGTTTGTCAAACCACGCCAGACTGTCTACATAGGTGAGAACGTTGAAAAGATCAAAGGCCTGTCGAAAAAACTGCATCCAGAGGATCTCAAGTACATGCAGGCGGCGCTTATCTTTCCTGCCGTGTTTCGCGGTCACGAGTCTTTCATACTGTTAGGCCTTCCCGTGAAGTGGGACCTGGATATCGAGGACGTCATCACTAGATTGGACATCTTCTAGGTCTCTAAAGGCGCCCTGGCGGCTCCCTCAGGGATTCTGAAGTGCATAAATTCTTGACAAAGCACTGACTATAAAGGTACATTATGCGAAAGGAACCGTAGGATTGCGGTATGGGTTGACAACTGAGATGGAGGAATATTATGCGCCTAGCGTTGTTCGTAATTATTCCTCTCATCGGTTTGATTCTAGGTTGGGTTATCCGGTGGCTTTATGCCAGATTTCAACTGTCTTCATCGGAGCAAAAAGCAGATAGAGTCATTCAGGAAGCACAAAAAGAAGCCGAAGCGAAAAAGCGCGAAGCTTTACTGGAAGCCAAAGACAAGATAATCAGGGAAAGAAATCAGCTTGAGCGGGAAACGAGAGAGAGAAGAGTTGAACTGCAGCGCCTGGAAAGGCGCCTCATGCAGAAGGAAGAAAACCTAGAAAAACGGCTTGAGACCGTAGAAAATCAAGAACGATCGATAGCAAACCGAGAGAGAGGATTGCTCGATAGGGAGAAGGACCTCGATCGCGAGCAGGAGAAGTGGACTAAGGAGCTGGAGCGGATTTCCGGTTTGACCGCCGCAGAAGCCAGGAAACTGCTCATCCAGAGCCTGGAAAATGAAGCCCTGCACGAGGCCCAGGCCAAGATCAATCTGATTGAGCAGGAAGCCCAGATCACCGCGGAGCGAAAAGCCCGCGACATTGTCGTTTCGACAATTCAGCGTATCGCCACCGATGTAAGTTCCGAGGTAACCGTGTCTACGGTCAGCCTGCCGAACGACGAAATGAAGGGCAGAATAATCGGGAGGGAAGGCAGGAACATACGGACCCTGGAGACCCTTACGGGGGTAGACGTAATCATAGACGACACTCCCGAAGCCGTGGTTATTTCCTGTTTCGATCCGATTCGCAAAGAGATCGCCCGGGTGTCCCTGGAACGTCTGATCTCCGACGGCCGGATACACCCAGCCCGGATCGAAGAAATCGTCCAGAAAGTGACAAAAGAGGTCAGCCAGACGATCTACGAGGAGGGGGAGAAGGTCCTCTTCGAATTGGGCATCCATAACATGACCCCTGAGGGAGTCCGGGCCTTGGGGCGACTGCACTTTCGCACCAGCTACGGGCAGAACGTCCTTGCCCATGCAAAAGAAGTCGCCCTGGTCGCAGGCGCCCTGGCCTCGGAGGTCGGGGCCGACGTGGAGATCTGCAAGCGTGGCGCCCTGTTGCATGACATCGGCAAGGGGGTGGAAACCGACGGAGACGGCAACCACGCGGAAGTCGGGATGGAGCTGGCTCGCAAGATCGGGGAAGATCCGAAGGTGGTGAATGCCATCGGCGCGCATCACAACGACGTCGAACCTTCGAGCCTGGAGGCGGTGGTGGTGCAGATAGCCGACGCGATATCGGCTTCCAGACCGGGAGCGCGACGGGAAACCCTGGACAACTACCTCAAGCGTCTGGAAAACCTGGAAAGGATCGCGGAAGGATTCCAGGGAGTGGACAAGGCGTACGCGATCCAGGCCGGAAGGGAAGTTCGGATCATGGTGAACAACGACGAGGTCAATGATGACGGGGCCAAGAGCCTGGCGAAGAACATAGCCAAAAAGATAGAATCAGAGCTGAAGTACCCGGGCAGGATCAAGGTCACGATCATCCGCGAAACCCGAATCGTCGAATACGCCCGTTAGCCGCATTTGGGCTGGCGCTCTGGATAGGAAGAGAGAGGAACAATAGACGCAGTCAAGGTCCTGGTAATCGGTGATATCGTCGGTCAACCGGGCTGTCGTGCCGTTTTCACCAGTCTGCAGAGTCTCCTTAAAGAAACCCGGGCGGATTTCGTTATTGCGAACGGGGAAAATGCCTCCGAGGGATTGGGAATCACTCCGGAGGTGGCGGAGGGGCTGTTCAAGTCGGGGATCGACATAATCACCTCCGGAAATCACATCTGGCAACGCAAGGAGATCATCCCCCTGTTGGAGCGGGACAACCGCATCCTCAGACCGGAGAACTATCCCACCGGTGTCCCGGGCGGCGGCTTGAGCCTGATCACCAAGAAACAGGTTCCCGTGGCGATCGTAAACCTCCAGGGACGGGTCAGCATGTACAGTATCCGCTGTCCCTTCAAAGTCGGGGAAAGGCTGATTCGTCAGCTTGGAAACAAAACCAAGGTGATCGTGGTTGACTTCCACGCCGAGCTTCCGGAGGAGAAGGAAGCCTTGGCCCTGCATCTGGACGGGAAAGTCAGCGCCGTGGTGGGGACCCATACCCACGTGCAAACCGCCGATGAGAAGATACTCCCCGGCGGTACGGCGTACATCACCGACACCGGGATGACCGGACCGGCAGGAGGTGTCATCGGGATGAAGCGAGACATCTCAATCAAACGTAGCCTGATGCAGATCCCCTACAAGATGGAGGTGGAAGACTCCGCGGCCGTTGTCATGGGTGTGCTGTTGACCATCGCCGTAGATAACGGCAAAGCTCTGTCGATAGAGAGGATACGGCGCGACCTGCCGGATCTGGGCGCCTGAAGATAATTGATGAAAACCTCTTCCCTGCTGGATCTGCTCTGCACCCGGGACTGCCTTCTGAGCAGGCAGGAGCATTTCGCCCGGATCCTCTGCGGTGAGATCTTTGTCGAGGGGGAGTGTGTAAGGAACCCGCAGCAGCCGGTGGCTCCAGGGGCATCGGTCGAATACAGGCCTCGCAGGCGATACGTTTCCAGAGGCGGGGAGAAACTAGCCGGCGTTCTGGACAGGTGGCAAATCTCCGTCCGGGGCCTGAGCTTCATCGACGCCGGAGCATCGACCGGAGGATTCAGCGATAGTCTGCTCCAACGCGGGGCTTCCCGGGTTATCGCCATTGAAGCGGGAGGAAATCAGCTGGACTACCGCCTGCGCAGCGACCCCCGGGTGCATGTCTTGGAGAACACCAACATTATGGATGTGCAGATCCTTCCCTTCGAACCCGAAGCCGCGGTGGCGGATCTGTCCCTGAGGTCTTTGCGTAAAGCGGCCTGGCACATCCTGAACCTGGTATCGGACAAATGGCTGATCGCCCTGGTCAAGCCCCAGTACGAGTGGCAGGGACCGCCAGCGGATTTCGACGGTGTGGTTACGGGCAGACCTGCTTTGCCCGGGATTCTGAAGGAACTCCTGCAGGATCTGCAGAGGGAAGGAGCCTTCGTCTCCAGAATTGCAGCATCTCAGCTGCCCGGCAAGAAGGGCAACCGGGAGTTTTTCTGTCTGCTGACCGCCGTCCGGCCCGAGGGCGGAGGAGATCTTGAAAGCATGATCGCTCAGGCGGTCGAGCAGCTTTACTGAAAGGACTGCCTGCTTAGGGGTTTTTCGATCGCCACGCCCTCCGGTCCCAGGTATCTGGTGACCTCACCTTCCACCAGGATCTGGACGGTTTTTACCGTGGGAAACTCGGTGGCGGTGTAGACTACCTGTTTGAGCTCCGCGATCATCCCCTCCTTCCCGAGAGAGTTGAAGCGAAACGCTTCGTTGACGTCGATGTAGGCCGTGCTTCCCTTGATGTACACGGAGTTGATGCGCGTTTGCGGTGAAATCAGGGAGATCAATCCCTGGTTGACTTCGGCCGTGGTTGGTCCCTGCAGAAGAGCCCCCAGGGTGGCGGTCAGGGGAGCGTCCACATACTCCACCGCCCTGATGACCCCCTTCATGTTGATCTGTCCGTCCTCGCTTACCGAGATAAAAAACAGTCGGGATTGGCGGGTCTTCGCCGGGGCTTGTTCCCCTTTTTCGGGGAGCGCCTCTGCGGCAGGCTCCTTCTGGACCGTGATAACGATCTCCTGCGGTTGCGCCTCGGGCGCCTCAGGTGGAGGAGATTTTTCCTGCTCTCCCTCCTGCGGCGGTTCCGCTTCCAGGGGGGCAACCACCACTTCGGCGGGCTCCTCCGCCCGCTTCTCGAACAGCCTGGTGAAGCCTGTTTTTTCCAAAACCTCCTGGACCCGCCCCCGGTTGAAGAGAAAGACCACCAGGACCAGGAGAACCAGTGCGATGTAGAACAAACAGCCCAGGGTGCGTTTTTTTTTGGCCATGCTTCTATCCTCTTCATCGGCATACCGAAGGCGTGGTTTGACACCCGAAGGTGTGGATTGATTTGACAGTGCTAGAAAAAGCTCTTATAGTAACCTCGAAATGAAGGTCGTCGAAGGGATCATGGTATCACCGGGAATTGCGATCGGACCGGCCTATCTGCAAGCCCCGGACAGCCTCACCGTTCCTTCCTACGATATCTCACCGGGTCAAATACCCTATGAGATCGAGCGTTTCCAGACCGCCCGGGCGAAGGCGGTGCAGGATATCGAGGTCCTGTTGCAGAGGGGAACGCCGAAGCTCGCTGAGATGGAGAGGAAGCTGCTCAATTCCCATCTTTTAATGCTGAACGATCCCCAGTTCCATGAAGAAGTAACCCGGAATCTCAAAGAACGCAAAAAGAACGTGGAGTGCGTGCTCCGGGAAGTGGAGGAATCTCTGGCCGAGAAGCTCGAATCCAGCGAGGATGAATACCTGCAGGAGCGAAGTCTGGATATTCGGGATATTTCCAACCGCCTGCTTTCTCACCTCCTGTATCGCAAACGCCGATCCCTCATGGAAATCGACAAGGAATGCATTCTGGTAGCCCACAATCTTCTGCCCTCCGACATCATTTCGATGAATCGGGAGAAGATCGTGGGTATTGCCACGGATTTCGGCGGCAAGACATCCCATGTCGCCATCCTGGCCCGGGCCTTCGAAATCCCCGCGGTCCTCGGACTCTCGGAAGTTACGGCATTCGTCCGCAACGAAGCACGGATCATCCTGGACGGCAACCGGGGCCTTGTGATCGTCGATCCGGATGAAGCCACGCTGAAGGACTACGTCACCAGCAGGAAGGCCTGGCAGCAGCACGAACTGAAGCTGCTCAACTTGAATGAGCTGCGCGCGGAAACCAGGGATGGGAAGCTCGTTCAACTGGAATCCAACATCGAGGTACCCGACGAAATCAACTCGGTCCTGGCCCACGGTGCCGACGGAATCGGCCTGTTCCGTTCGGAGTTTCTCTACATCGTACCGCGGAAGTTTCCCGATGAGGAGGAGCAGCTTCAGGCCTACAATCGGATCCTGGAGGGGATGAAGCCCAGAAGTGTGACCATCCGTACCCTGGACCTGGGAGGTGACAAGGTCATCCCCGGTGTAGTAC
>CAZKCQ010000026.1:0-17445 GCA_964551205.1 uncultured Spirochaetaceae bacterium | reverse complement strand
GCTTCGAGTACGGCTTCTCCCTGAACTCCCCCCGCACCCTGGTGATTTGGGAGGCTCAGTTCGGAGATTTCTCCAACGGGGCCCAGGTGGTGATCGACAACTTCATCGCTGCGGCGGAGACCAAATGGCAGCGCTCTAGCGGCCTGGTGCTGCTTTTGCCCCATGGCTACGAAGGGCAGGGACCGGAGCACTCCAGCGCCCACCTGGAACGCTTCCTGCAGCTCTGTGCGGAGGAGAACATGGAGGTCTGCAACCTGACCGCCCCGGCCCAGTACTTCCACCTGCTGCGCCGGCAGATGAAGCGGGATTTCCGCAAACCTCTCATATTGATGAGCCCCAAGAGCCTGCTACGCCATCCCCTGGCCGTGTCCCGCCTGGATGAGCTCAGCCAGGGCTCTTTCCAGCCCGTGCTCAATACCCCTCCGGTCGCAGCCGATCTGGATTCCCAGGATGCTACGGCGGGGGGTAACGGAAGGGGCGTGAAGCGGCTGATATTCTGTTCGGGGAAGGTGTACTACGATCTCTGGGAGCGCAGGCAGGAACTCAAGGTTTTCGAGACCGGAATCCTTCGGGTCGAGCAGCTCTATCCCTTTCCCGCCGCTGCTTTGGGCAGGGTACTGGACGGTTATCCGGGCGTCAGAGAGCTGCTCTGGGCTCAGGAGGAGCCGGAGAACCGCGGAGCCCTGCGCTACATGCGGGAGCAGTTTCTAAAAAGCTTCCCGGATCGCCGCTTCACCCATGTTTGCCGGCCGGCCAGTGCCAGCCCGGCTGTCGGTTCTCACCGCCAACACGTGGCCGAACAGCGGAGACTGGTGGATCGTGCCCTGGGCGTGGCTCAGAGTGGGGCCAGGGCCGCACCGGCGGATGCGAGCACGGAATCAGCCGGGCAAAAGCGCTCCGCCGCCAAGTCAGCAAAAAGAGGAAAAGCATGAAAGAAAGCGTTCTGGTTCCATCGGTGGGCGAATCCATCACCAGCGGCATTCTCACATCCTGGATCAAGAAGGAAGGGGAGCAGGTCGAGGAGGGGGAGGATCTTTTCGAGCTGGAGACGGACAAAGCCACCGTGGCCGTACCCGCACCGGCGGATGGGATGCTCCATATCCTGATCGAAGAAGGCCAGGAGGTGGAGATCGGTCAAGTGGTCGGCGATCTGACCGTGGGGCAGGGTGCGCCCGCTGCCGCTGCGGCTGCGGAATCCGCTGCTGCGGCGGCTCCCGTCAGCGCACAGGCTGCGGAGCCCTCAGGGCCGGCCGGCCCGGCGGATCTTTCTCCGGCGGTGCGTCGGGTCGTGAAGGAGCATGGACTGTCAGTAGCGGAATTGAAGGGAACCGGCCCTAAGGGACGAATTACCAAGGAGGACGCCCTGCGGGCGGCAGAGGCCAAGAGGCAAGGCGCTGCGCCGCCGGTTGACGCAGCCGTGGGGCAGCGGGCCGCCACACCGGCAGCGGAACGCCGGACCCGCGTGGCGATGACCCGGCTGCGTCAGACCATCGCCAACCGGCTGGTTCAGGCCCGTCGGGAAATCGCCCTGCTCACCACCTTCAACGAGATAAACATGGAAAAAGTCATGGCTCTGCGAAAACAATACGGTGAGAGCTTCGAGAAGAAGCACGGGGTGCGCCTGGGCTTCATGTCCTTCTTCGTGAAGGCCGGCTGTCGGGCCCTGCAGCGCTTTCCCGCGGTAAATGCCATGATCGAAGGCCAGGAGATCGTCTACAACAACTTCTACGACATCGGCGTCGCGGTATCCACGGATCGGGGACTGGTGGTTCCGGTGCTGCGGGATGCCGATGCCATGAGCTTCGCGGAGATTGAAAAGAACATCCTCGATCTTGCCACCCGGGCCAGGGAGAAGAAGATCGCTCCGGACGAGCTGGCCGGCGGCACCTTTACCATTACCAACGGCGGGGTGTTCGGCTCCCTGTTGTCCACCCCGCTTCCCAACTATCCCCAGAGCGGCATCCTGGGCATGCACGCCATCCAGAAGCGGCCGATCGCCGTGGACGATCAGGTGGTGATCAAGCCCATGATGTACGTTGCCCTATCCTACGACCACCGCCTGATAGACGGCCGGGAGGCTGTACAGTTCCTGGTCACGATCAAATCGCTGATCGAAGATCCGCAAGGCTTGCTTCTGGATGTCTAGCCATGGAATTCGACTGTTTCGTGATTGGATCCGGCCCCGGCGGCTATGTTGCGGCCATCCGAGCCGCCCAGCTGGGTTTATCCACCGCCATCGTGGAGAAGAACGAGCGTTTCGGCGGCACCTGTCTGAATATCGGCTGCATCCCCTCCAAGGCTCTGCTCGATTCCAGCGAGCTTTACGCGCGTTTGCGTGAACGCGGTGCGGGGGCAAAAAGCTCGGTGCGGCACGACCTCGAGTCCCACGGGATCAAGATCGGCAGGCTCGATCTGGACCTGAAAGTCATGATGGCCCGCAAACGGCAGGTGGTGGAGAAGCTCACCTCAGGGGTGGGCCAGCTTCTCGAGGGCAATGGGGTACGGACCTTCAACGGTATAGGCAGGCTCGTTGTCGGCGGCAAGGTCGAGGTCAGCGCCGCAGACGGGAAAAAGCAGACCCTGAAAGCCAAGAACATCGTCCTGGCCACGGGAAGTGTGCCCACAGCTCTGCCGATCTTTCCCGTCGGCAGGGACGGTTTCCTCACCTCCACGGAGGCTCTTTCCCTGAAGAGCGTTCCCGCCAGGATGGTGGTGATCGGCGCCGGAGCCATCGGGCTGGAGCTGGGCAGCGTCTGGGCACGGCTGGGAGCCGAGGTCACCGTGATCGAGCTCCTCGATCAGATTCTGCCCGGCATGGATTCCGAGATCTCCCGCCGCCTGCGCAACATCCTCGGCAAGCAGGGTTTGCAGATCCTCACCGGGACCCGGGTGCTGGGATACGAGAAAGCGGGCAAGGGGAAGAGGGGGAACAGCAGGGCTGATGGGAGTAGCGCGGGCAGTGGCGGCGCCGGCGGCTCAGCCGGTGTCGTGCTCAGCGCCGAAGGCAGGGACGGCAGGAAGCAGCAGTTTGCAGCCGATGTGGTGCTGGTCGCCGTGGGTCGACGTCCTTATACGGAAGGACTTGGCCTGGCAGTGCTGGGCGTGAAGACTCAGGAGGACAACGGACGGGTCATCGTGGATGAACGCTTCCAGACCTCCCTGGCCGGGGTCTATGCCATCGGCGATCTGATCCCCGGTCCGATGCTGGCTCACAAGGCGGAGGAGGAGGGAATCGCCGTGGCCGAGATCCTGGCCGAAAAACCCGGCGAGGTCAACTACGAAACGATCCCCTCGGTGGTATACACCTGGCCGGAAGTCGCCTCGGTCGGGAAGAGCGAGGAAGAGCTGAAGCGGGAGGGTGTGGCCTACAACAGGGGAACCTTTCCTTTCCGGGCCAACGGCCGAGCCCTGGCCATGGCCGAGGAAGAAGGACTGGTGAAGGTCCTGGCGGAAAAGAGCAGCGACCGGGTGCTTGGAGTCCACATCGTGGGGCCCTGGGCGTCGGATCTGATTGCCGAGGCTGTCACGGTTATGGAGTTCGGGGGCAGCGCCGAAGATATTGCCCGGACCGTCCATGCTCATCCCACCCTACCCGAAGCGCTGAGGGAAGCGGCCCTGGATGCGGCCGGCCGGGCAATCCATATCCTGAGCAGAAAAAAGAGCTGAATTCCCCCTAAAAACAGGAAAAATCCTTTCAGCGTTCTCCAATTTACATATATATTATTCGTACATTTAGGAACAAATCAGCAGTTTCAGGAGGAATCCCATGGCTGAAGCGACCTACGCCAAAGGATTGGAGGGGGTTGTCGCCGCGGAGAGCGAGATCTGCCGGATCGACGGGGAAAAAGGAAAGCTCTACTACCTGGGCTATTCAATCGAGGATTTGGCCCGGTTCTCCGATTTCGAGGAGACGACCTACCTGCTGCTCTACGGGCGGCTGCCCAACCGGGAGGAGCTGGAGCGCTTCTCTAAGCGGATGCGGTCCGGCAGGGATCTGGCCCCGGAGATCCTCGACATGGTGCGGAACTTTCCCAAGGACGCCCATCCCATGGAGCTCCTGCAGTCGGTGATCTCCTACTTGAGCGGCTACATCCAGCACAGGATCCATCATTCCACCACCTGCAACTGCCGGGATACCCTCCATCAGGTGGTGCAGCTGGCCAGTGTGGTGGCGGCCTGGCAGCGCTTCCGTCTTGGCAGGGAGTACGTACAGCCGCGGCAGGACCTCTCCCACGGGGCCAACTTCCTCTACATGATGCGAGGGGAGGAGCCCGAGGAGTATGAGGGCAAGGTCATGGATACCTGCCTGGTCCTGCATGCCGAGCACGGCTTCAACGCCTCGACCTTCACAGCCAGGGTGGTGGCCTCCACCATGTCCACCTGCTACAGCAGCATCTCCGCGGCCATCGGTTCCTTGTACGGATCCCTGCACGGCGGGGCCAATGAGAAGGCCATGGCCATGGTGGAGGAGATCGGCAGCAGGGACGGGGCGGCCGACTGGGTCAACCGGGCCCTGGACAACAAGCAGAAGGTCATGGGCATGGGTCACCGGGTGTACAAGGCCAAGGATCCCCGATCCATCATCATGGAGGAGTTCCTCCTCGAGCTGTCAAAGAAGAAGAACAACATCCGCAGCTACGACATCCTCAAGTTGGTCGAAAAAACCTTCCGGGAGCGGATGGAGGAGAAGGGCAAACCGATCTATCCGAACGTTGATTTCTTCTCCGGCGCGGTGTACGACCTGCTCGGTATCCCCAAGATCCTCTTTACACCGATATTCGCCGTATCCCGGGTAGCCGGCTGGCTGGCCCACATCCTCGAGCAGCGAAAGGACAACCGCCTCTACCGGCCCAAGAGCCTGTACGTGGGTACAGAGCCGCGGGCTTGGGTGGCGCTGGAGAAGCGGTAGAATTCGGTCTTTCAAAAATTTTGGCCCTTTACGGTCCGACCGGTATGCCGTTACGGTGTACCACGCTGTGCGGCTTCAACGCCGAGTGGTGAAGAAGCTCACCCCATCAACACAGCGGATCAGCAAGGCCATTGCGGAGAACAGAAGCGCGGAGCCGCTCATGCCCAGTACGCCCCGGAGGTAGTGGACGGTCTTCACATACCCTTCCGCTAGTACCCCATACTTTTAAGGATTTCCCTGTAGGTTTCGGCGGATCTGTGCAGGGCCGCCAGCTCCTCCCTGCCGAGCTCCAGCTCGATGATTTTTTCCACACCTCCGGCGCCCAGCACGACCGGCACGCCTATGCAGATATCCTTCAATCCGTACTGACCCTCCAGGAGCACCGAGGCGGGCAGCAGCTTCTTCTCGTCCCGGATTACGGCTTTGACCATATCCACGGTTGCGGCCGCCGGCGCGTAGTAGGCTGAGCCGCTCTTCAGCAGCTGCACGATCTCACCGCCGCCCTTGCGGGTGCGTTCGATCAGGACCTTCACGCGCTCCTCCGGCATCAGCTCGGCGATGGGGATGCCCGATACGGTGGTGTAGCGGGGTAGGGGCACCATGGTGTCCCCGTGGCCCCCCATGACCATGGCCTGGGTGTCGGTCAGGGCCACGCCCAGCTCCATGGCCACGAAGCTGCGGAAGCGGGTGGAATCCAGCACCCCGGCCTGCCCGAACACTCGGTTTTTCGCAAGACGCGATTTTTTCAGAGTGTGATAGGTCATGATGTCCAGGGGATTGGAAACCACCAGGATCATGGTCTCGGGGCAGTTGTCGATGATCCCCTCCACCACCTTTTCCAGGATTCCGGAGTTCCTGCTGAGCAGGTCCTCCCGGCTCATACCCGGGGTGCGGGCAACCCCGGCGGTCACCGCCACCAGGTCGCAGCCTCTGAGATCCTTGTAGTCGTTGCTGCCGGTCAGACGGCTGTTGTAGCCCCGAACCGGTCCCGCTTCGGTCAGGTCCAGGGCTTTTCCCTGGGGCATGCCCTCCACTACGTCCAGCAGCACGATATCGGCCACGTTTGCCTCGGCCAGGTACAGGGCGGCGGAAGCCCCGACGTTTCCCGCTCCGATAACGGCAATTTTCTTTTCCATCGGTCGAGCTCCTTGCGGTATCTGCTGTTCCGATCTTGTCCTTTTCGGCGGCTTTTGTCAAAGCCCGGAGCAAAGCACGGACAACGGTTGACTGTCCGGCAGATGGGGCGTAAGCTATAGATGATGGCTGTTGTAATCAATACAGAGACCAAACTCACCTACGAGGACTACGTTCTACTTCCCGAAGACGGCAAGATCCACGACCAGGTCCGCTACCAGGCGCTGGAGGGCGTGACCGTAGACCTGGGCCGGCTCAGGTAGTCCCAATACGTGATGCAGTATCGGAAATTCGGAAGACTGGACTGGGAGGTGTCGATCCTGGGATTCGGCACCATGCGCCTGCCCGTCAAAGGTGAAGAGAAGAATATCGATGAGCGGGAAGCCGCCCGGATGCTGCACCACGCCATCGATCACGGGGTGAACTACATCGACACGGCCTATCCCTATCACGGTGGTGAAAGCGAGAAATTCTTGGGAAGGGCCCTCGGCGGCGGCTACCGGGGCAGGGTCAAGCTGGCCACCAAGATGCCCAGTTGGCTCGTGGGCGGTCCGGCCGATTTCGACAAGATCTTCCACGAACAGCTCGAGAGGTTGAAAACCGAGCACATCGAGTTCTACCTCCTTCACTCCCTCAACAAGGAGTACTGGAGCAAGATGAGGGATTTCGATGCGATCGGCTGGGGCCGGCGGGCGATCGAGGCCGGAAAGATCGGGCAGCTCGGTTTCTCCTTTCACGACGACTTCGGTCTGTTCAAAGAGATCATCGACGCCTGGGATTGGCCGTTCTGTCAGATCCAGTACAACTACATGGACGTGCGCAATCAGGCGGGAACCAGGGGGCTGAAATACGCCGCCGCCAAGGGAATTGCGGTGGTTGTCATGGAACCGATCCTGGGCGGAAAGCTGGCCAATCCTCCTCCCCCGATCCAGAAGATCCTGGGGCGGGCGGAAACCACGCGGCGTGCCGCGGATTGGGCGTTACAATGGGTATGGAATCAACCGGAGGTGACCGTGGTTCTCAGCGGCATGAGCACCTTCCAGCAGGTGGTCGAAAACCTGGAAAGCGCCGACTCGGGGGGAATCGGTGTCCTCGATCAGCGGGAGCAGGAGTTGATCCGGGAGGTGCGCCGCCGATACAGGAAGCTCTCGCCGATTCCCTGTACCCGATGCGGGTACTGCATGCCCTGTCCACACGAAGTCAACATCCCTGAAAATTTCACCATATACAACGAGGGCGCGATGTACGGGCAACCGGATTTAGCCCGCAGACAGTACGGGTCTGTCGCCAAAAAGGCCCGGTCCACCGCCTGCACCCGGTGCCGGGAGTGCGAGCCCAAATGCCCCCAGAGCATCCTCATCAGCGAGTGGATGCCCAAGGTCAGCGAGGTCCTGGCAGAGGGCCGGCCCTATCCGCGTTAATTCCTCACGAGGCTCAATCAGTGGGTAGAGCAATTTCATGAGCGCGATCTCTCCAGCAGATGCTTGGCCAGCCGTTTGGACAGAGCGACGATGGTCAGGATCGGCGGCAGGCCAAGGGGGGAGGGGAACACGCTGGCATCGCTGACGTACAGCCCCTGGATCTCGGTCTGCTGGTTGTCGTCAACGACCTCGCCGATCGCTGCGCTGCAGCAGGGGTGGCCGGATTCGTACACGCCCCGATAGATCGTTTCCGGTCTGGCGCCGGCGGCGATCAGGATTTCCCGATTGATTTGATAGGCTTCCTCCAGTTTGGCCTTGTCCTTGGCCGTAAGCACTTTGTGGATGGTTCCGTCGCTTCGCACCGCTCCGGTCCGTTCATCCCGGATCTTGGTCATCATGGCGATGGTCCTTTTCGCATCGATTCCTTTAGATTTGAGCATCATCCTGGCCTGTGCCAGCAGGTTCAAATTCTCCGGATATCCTCCGTCGATGTCTCTCTGGATTAAGAAGGGGACGTACATGTATGGAGCGGGGAACAGCTCCTTTTCATCGATTGTTTTTTCCAAATAGGTAGCCAGGATGATCTCCCCCTCCATGCCCACATCTTCGGTCCTGCCGTAGGTGGTTTGGAACACATCATTGGCCAGTCCCTTGCCGGCCTTGTCGATACCGGATCGTTGCAGGATCAGCGGAGTCGCCAGGGCGCCGGCGGAGAGGATGATCCGCTCCCCCTCTATTCGGACCTCCCTGCCGTTTTTTTTCGCCACTACGCCGGTGGCTTTGCCGTTTTTGTGGAGCACACGGGTCACCTCGGTGTTCAGCAGCAGCTCGGCGCCCTGTTTTTCCGCCTCCTCTATGTACTCCAGAGCGGTCCACTTGGCGCCGGTGGGACAGCCGAACATGCACAGCCCGCAGCCTTTGCACCTGGAAAAATCAACGCATTTCGGTGTGGGTTTCATCTCCCAGCCGAGTTTGGCCGCCCCCCGGTTGATCGCCCGCGTACCCGGGCCGATCATTTCCTGCGGCATCAAAGTGACGCGCATCTCCGTCCTGGCCTCGGCGATCTCATGCGTTAGATCCAGACCCCATTCTTTTAGAATCCTGGCCGGAGGAGTAACTGCGTTGCCCATGGCCACGTACGAGGAACCGCCCAGCACCCGGCCCCTGCCAATCCATACGCCTCCGTCTGAGCTTATAGGTTGCTTGTCTCTTCCCAGATAGGCTTTTTTGGCAGTCTTGAGGAAGCCGGTTTTATTGAAGCGTGGTCCGTATTCGACGATCAGAACCTTGCGGCCGTTGCCTGCCAGCTCCCTGGCTACCGTAGCTCCTCCAGGGCCCGAACCCACGACGATGTTCCGGTAGTGTTTCTGTTTCATCATGGCACCATTGAAATCCAGGCTCGGTAAGCGGTCAAGCGAACGCCGGGGATTGCCACCTTAGTCCGTAGTCCTCGGGCGCAGCTGATAAATCATATATGATTCCTCGTAGCCGATGGGTACGTCGATGATTTCATACTCCGGGAAGGAACTGCGGAACTGCCGGAGATCCATCGATCGGATCTGCTCCGTGGATATCTCTGGGGATAGCAAACCGTACAGTTGGACCAGGATCTCCTTCTCCGGTTCCACGAGGGCGGAAATAAACACCCTCTCCCCCCGGTGCAGCTGGCCGAGCATGCGCTGCGCGTAGTACCTGGCTTCCGATTCCTCCATGACCAGACCGAATACCTGGTTCATCTTCACGTCCCGCCGCCGGCCTTTGACCGCCTGATAGTAGTACGACAGGGGATAGGCCGCCTTGCTCTCATCATCCCAGAAATTGGCGCCCTCCGGCAGGACGTTGAGTACTCCCTCACAGTACTCGGCCACGACAGCGTAGTTGCGTTTGATGGGGCTGAAGATGTACTGCGCAGGGTCCCAGAGTCCGCCGGTGCGTTTGGCTTCCGGGTACAGTGCGATATAACGGTCAACCGAATTTTCGCGATTCGGCCAACGGGAAAAACTCGGGTACAGGATCACGGGAATGAGAAAGGTGAGGAAAACCAACCAACGGAAGCTCGGGGCCCGGTGTTTCTTCAGAAATCCGTCGATGCCTGTGATGAGGGGGACGGATAGCATAACGTATACGGGAAGGGCGAAGGCATACATGTCCCAGATGAAGTAGTTGGCCGACCAGATGATCTGGGCGGCGATCCCCACCAGAAAAAACACGATGGCACCGCGGAAAGCCGGGTGCCTCCAAAAGCGGGGAAAACCCACGACTATGAAGATGATCGCCGCCGAGGGATAGTTGAGCAGGATGAGGAAGAGGTAGTTGCTGCGCCAGAACAGCTTCTGCCCAACGGTCATGCCGCCGGTGAACATCGATTTCAGGAAATGTCCGCCCGTGGCATAGCGCAACGACGCCGCCAGGCTCTTCGTCGCTAGTGGCAACGGTCCACCCCCCGAGCCCGAAGCCATCATCCGATACACAGTTGACCAGTGCAGAACGAAAAGCGTAGAGAAGAGGGCGGTACCGGCCAGGTAGCAGGCGATCAGGCCGACTATCGATCCAGCTTTGAGGCGGAAATCGCGCACGGCAAAGGGAAGCAAGACTGCCAGAAAGGCGAAGACGTACAGACCCATGAGCACGTGGTTGCTGACCCCGAGGCCGCCGAAGAAGAAGGCCAGGTAAAGATCCTTCGAGCTCCCCTTCCGGTAGGCCCGGAAAACAAGAAACAGGAAGAGGGCGATGATAGTCGTATTCAGGGTATACACTTCGATGGTGGTCGAGTGCCACCATAGGGACAGGGATACGGTCAATGCGATTGCAGCCAGGGCCGAGGCGAGCACGTTTTTGGTGAGCTCCACCCCCGTTTTATAGATGAACAGAACCGTCAAACTCCCGAACAGGGAACAGAGCATGGTCAGGGCAAAGTGTGGATCCGCCGCACTGAACAGCCGCAGCCAGACGTGGCCGATCAGGTTGAACAGGTTGTGCACGTTCGCCCATACGCCGAGTTCGGGTTTGCGGACCAGGTTCAGGATAAGGGTGGCGTCAACCCAGCCGGGATAGCGGGCGGCCGTGCTCCAGTACAGGGCGAATGAGCCGACCAGCACCGCAGCAGGAACGGCAATTCTGTGTTTTGCGTCCACCTTCGAGGGCTGAGATGCGGCTGTCGGCGGCCGCCTCACGTCTGACCTCCGCTGAGCAGGGCGTAGCCGAGCAGGGCGAAGACCAGGCAGACCCAGAGGGCGATATCGATGATCATGACTTTGTCCCTGAGCAGCACCTCAGCGGGATCACCTCCGTTGTTCTGCCGGTAGATCAAGAACATGTAGCGGAACAAGCCGAAGACCACGAAGGGTATGGTGGCGATGAACTTATCCCGGCCAAGGGCGATCATGGCTTCCGAGGTTACCACGTACAGAGAGTAGGTGATGATGGTGAGGGAGGCGGAGATGATGATCAACGAATTGAGCAGCTCGACTGAGTAGTCCTGGAAAACAGCTCTGTGACCGGTGGAACCCTCGGTCATCTCTTTGCGGCGTTTGCTGAAGCCGAGAAATAGGGAGAGGAAGAAGGTGGTGAGGAGCATCCAACTGGACAATTCCACGCTGATGGCAATGGCCCCGGCCACCACCCGCAGCAGGAAACCGGTGGCGATCACCATCACATCGACAAAGGTTTGATTTTTGAGCAGGAGACTGTAGGCCACGTTCATCCCGACATAGGCGAGCAGGATCAGGACGGAGGGCAGCCCTAATATTCCGGAGACAGCCACAGCCGCCGGGAACAGCACTGCAGCCAGGATCAGGGCGTTCGGCACGGGCACGGCGCCGCCGGCAATCGGACGATCCTTTTTCTTCGGGTGTAGCCGGTCCCTCTCGCGGTCGGCGACATCGTTGAACACGTACACCGCTGATGCGGCCAGGCAGAAGGCGGCACACATGATCAGGGTTCGACCGATGTAGCTCGGTTTGTAGAAGTTCAGAGAAAAGATCAATGGAGCGAAGATAAACACATTTTTGACCCAGTGCTTGATCCGAATCAATCGAATGTAGTCCCGAAACATTGCCTCAATCTCCTAGAAGAAGGCCTTGATTACCGCCAGGAAGCCCTGCTTCCAGGGTTTCCTGTGACTTACACCGGCCGCAGCAGTGTCCAGGCCCTCATAGTTGTCCAGGTACCAGCGATAGTTGCGCAGCAGGGCGTCGATGTTGGAATAGGCGGGTTCGAATCCCAGTTGCCTGGAGGCCCTATCGATGGAAACCGCGGAGTCTTTCCCCGCCGTTTCGTAGATCCACTGATACAGTGGGGACAGGCGCAGAAGCTCGAGGATTCGGAGGGCGGACACGGCCAGCCAGCGGGGAAAGGGGACGATCCGCTTTCCGAAGCCGGCGGCATCCAGCACCGCCTGGAAGTCCTCTTTCAGGGTTGTAAACTCGCGGGCTCCGACATTGAAAGTGTCGTCAACCTGCTTCTCCGGCAGGCTGACGCACAGCAGGATGGCCTGACACAGATCTTCGACATCCAGAAGCTGATAGCGGTTGGTACCGCTTCCCACCACGGGAAATCCTCTTCCCTCCCTGGCCCAGCTGTACAGGAGCTCGAAGGCGCCGAGGCGCTCGGGTCCGATGAAGCTCTTGGGGCGAATGACGGGGATACACAGGCCGCCCGCCCGGTACTCCTGGCACAGTTTCTCGGCATCGATCTTTGCCTGTCCATAGGGACCGACCCCGATTAGAGGATCGTTTTCATAGATCGGGTAGCGGTCGGGAACTCCGTACACCGCTGTCGAGGAGATGTAGACGAAGCGATCTACCCGCTGTTCCAAAGCCGCCTGCAGCAGATTCTCGGTGCCCTCCACCTCGGTCGAGCGGATGTCCTGCTCCGAGTACAGCGGCAGAGCCGCCGCGGCGTGAATCAGCCAGTTGGTTTCGGGCACGAGCTTCCGGACCAGCCCGGAATTTCGGATGTCTCCCTGAACGACCCGGATCCTGTCCTTTTCCGGAAAGTCGAACTCGGCGATGTCCAGGGAGGTTATCGAGGTAAAGCCCCGATCCAGGAGATAGCGGATCAGGTTGATGCCGAGAAAACCGGCACCTCCGGTGACCAGGATCCGTGTGTTGTTGCGTTTCGAATCCCTATCGGAATGCATGCAAGTGCCTCATTCGATCAATACAGCAATTACCGTACCAAGATCCCGTTGGCATATAGTTATGTAATTGCATGTTATGTATAAAATTATCTAGCAAACTCCCGTAGTAAACACAAAATGGGGATGAACCTCGATACTCCAACTATACCCTCACACCCAATTGTAATTATATTTATTTCTATACAATATAGAGACTTAGGTCAAGCTTCGATCTACAATATCGATTGACGAACGTTGATACCCGTCAAAGATCGAAATCGAGCCGGGGATCTGCCGCCGTGAGGATCGCCCGCCTCTCCGGCCTTCCCCAGAGCGTAGCAATCGCCTCACCCAGCTCCCCCAACAGGGTGCTCACATCCTCGACGGCCCGATCGTGAACACCTTCGCTGACGATGATGACCTTTTGCGTGCTCGTTTCTACGACGGAAAGCCGGCTCTGCCTGAAGGTCCAGCGTCGGGCGTGGGCATGGGCGGCCGCATCGGCGAAGATGATCTCTCCGGGCTCGGGCCGTTCGATCTCCTCCTGGAAGGAGAGGTACTGCTCCGTGCCGGACGCCGGGCGCACCTCGATGAACCCTTCGACCTTCTCCAGGTCGAACACGGCTACCGGCAGGGCGTAGGCCAGGGAGGCGGCGTTGCACAGGTCCACAAGTGGGTGGAGTCTGGGCAGGTCGTGCTCCCGTTTGAAGCGGCGCAGCAGCGCCTCCGAGGCGGAGCGGTACTTGGTCGGTTTCAGCCCCATCTGGGAGTACACCCGCCGCCAGGCCGCCACCTCCGGCATCTGTCCCTCGGATTGGTCCTCCAAACGCTTATCGGCGCGGGCGTACCACTCTTGGATGGTGCTCCCTACGTCGGCGTCAGGATGAATCCCCTGTACCACGAGCAAACCGGGCACCAGTTGAGGGAATCGCTGCCAGATTTCGGGCACGTGTCGGAAGTACAATTTGACCAGCCTCCCTGGATCCGCCGTTGGATTTGAATGACAATCACGGTATCACGAACCGTTGCCGTTTGCAAAGCATGCGAAAGCCGCGCATCCCGGCATTCCCGCGAGTCTACTGGTACTTGAGGCAGCAAACACTGCATTCTACATCTCCGTCAGGTATTCATCCCGAGCCAACCACAGCTCCTCCATGCGGTACAGGTGAAAGGAATCGTGCAGGAGGATGTGGCGGACCAGGATCTTGAAGCTGTACTGCTCGTACTCCGGATGAGTCGCCGTTTTTTTCCATAGCGCCGCACCGCCGCCCTCGATCAGCTGAACCTGTTTGTCCCGCCAGCGGCGGTACATCGACAGGATATCGGCCACAGCCTTGATCTCCTTTTCCTTTTTCTCCCCCTCCTTGTCGGGAAAGTAGGGCACAAACTCGGGGTGTTCCTCTTTGACGAAACGCTCCAGGCGCTTGTGGAGCATCAGTTGGGTAAGGGCCAGGTGCTCGGTATGCTCGTAGAGGCTCCAGAATCCCTTTCCCCGTTTGCGGTGCAGCTGTCCTTCGGGAATTCCGGAAACGAAATCTTCGAGTATCCCCGGTCCCAGCTTCAATCCCTCAATCAGAGATCGGCGGGCGTTGTCAGGATTCGGCATGGCTTCCTCCTTTCATGTTGTGCGCCCAGCGGTCGCTCTATCCATCGGACCCGTTGATTGTAGTGAAAGAAGAATCTCCTGTCGAGAACGCAAAATTGAAGTGGGAATTTATTATAAAAATTTATCATGTTGACCCGAGGACTACCATCACTTATGCTTTGTACTAAGATCGTGATCTTCCGGCCGTAATTGAATGAGAGATTGCGAATAGATTCGTCCAGTCGATGATTTTCGACTGACATCACAAACACCGCAAGGAGGTGCTGTATGAAAAACAAGTGGTACTTGCTCGTACCGGCCGCTTTGGCCCTTGCCCTGGTTCTCGGGGCATGCGGACCGAAAGAGCAGGCGGCTACGGAACAGGGCGAGGAGCAGGTGAGCCGGCTCCAGTTGATCAAGGACCGGGGTAAGGTCATCATCGGCTGTAATGCCGAGCTGCCCGGTTTCGGCTACATAAACCCCAGCGGCGAGTTCGAAGGCTTCGATGTTGATTTCGGTAGGGCGATCGCCGCCGCCATCTTCGGGGATGCCACCAAGATCGAGTTTCGTCCTCTGACGGCGGCCGAACGGCTTCCCGCGCTGCAGACCGGAGAGATAGACGTGCTCCTGCGCAACACGACCTGGACACTGACCCGGGATACGGCCAACGAGCTGGATTGGGCGGCGGTGACTTTCTACGACGGCCAGGGAATGATGGTGCGCAAAAACAGCGGCTGGAAGACCTTCCAGGATATGGAGGGCGCCACGGTAGCCTGTACCACCGGTACGACTACAGAGATGAACCTGGCCGACTCCTTTCGCTCCAGGGGCGTAGACTATACACCTCTGCTGTTTGAAAGCACCCAGGACACCAATACCGCCTATGAGGAGGGCCGAGCCGATGCCGAGACCTCCGACAAGTCTCAGCTGGCCGCGCTTCGCTCCGCCATGGCCAATCCCGATGAGCACGTTATCCTGGACCTGACCATGTCCAAAGAACCCCTTGGTCCGCTGACCGCCCACGGTGACAACCAGTGGAACGACGTGGTTCGCTGGATATGCTGGGGAATGATGCAGGCCGAGGAATCCGGCGTCGATTCGAAGAATGTGGATCAGATGCTGAGCTCCAGCGATCCCACGATACGGCGTCTGTTGGGCGTCGAGGGGGAGGCCGGCAAGAACCTCAGGTTGCCCGCCGACTTCATGGTCAAGGTTCTAAAGCAAGTCGGCAACTACGCCGAGGTCTACGATCGGCACCTGGGACCGGAGGGCATCAACATTCCCCGCGGACCGAACAGATTGTGGAAGGATGGCGGGCTGCTCTATCCCATGGCTTGGCGTTAATCTGTCCGGATAGCTCTCGTTATCCGAGACGTGCCGTAGGAGCAGTGTTTTTCCGGTTGAAACAAAGGACGGCCCGATGACCCATCGGGCCGCCCTTCTATTAATTTTGCAGGGGGGTTCGCTGTGAGGAAATCCGGACCCGATTCAGGGAGGGTGCCGTTTTGGCGGGACATCCGGGTATTGAGGGTTCTGGCTCAATTTGTGTTTCTCATTGCAGTCGTTGCCCTCATCCTGTGGGCTATCTCCAACTACAGCCAGAGGGGTTTGATATTCAGCTACAGTTTCCTGCACAAGGAGGCCAGCTTCGACTTGGCCGAGGGGATCGAGTTCAAGCCAACAGACACCTACGCCCGGGCCTTTCTGGTCGGGGTGGTCAACACGATCAGGGTGGCGGTCATCGGAATTGTTCTGGCAACGATACTCGGATTGTTCACCGGAATCGCCAGATTGTCGCGTAACTGGCTGGTCAGCAAGATCGCCAGGGTGTACATCGAGATCATCCGCAATACACCCCTGCTGGTTCAGCTGTTCTTCCTCTACTTCGCGGTAATCTTGAAGCTGCCAAAGCTATCGGAGGCCGTGGTTCTGCCGGGACCGGCTTTCTTAAGCAATCGGGGGATCGTGGCCCCCTGGCCGCGCCTGACCCCGGTTTTTCGTCTCTGGTGGCCCTTCCTCCTGCTGGCCCTGGTCGCTGCGGTCGTGTTGATCATCATCAGACGACGCACCCGGGCGCGGCTGGGGCGACCCGGCATCGGGGCGGTTTGGGTGCTGGCCTGTCTGATCCTGATCCCGCTTGCCGGCTGGCTGATCGTTCCGGGTAATCCCCTCTGGCTCGATGTACCCGAACTGATCCAGAAAGCCGGGGGAGTGTTCAAGGTCGAAGGGGGTGTGATCCTCTCTTCGGAGTTCACCGCCCTGCTAGTCGGTCTGGTCATCTACACCGGCGCCTATATCGCCGAGGTGGTGCGGGCCGGACTTCAGTCCGTTGCCAAGGGGCAGACAGAGGCGGCCCGGGCTCAAGGGTTCACCAACGGTCAGATTGTGCGCCTGATCGTGCTTCCCCAGGCTCTGCGGGTCATCATACCGCCGCTGATAAGCCAGTACCTGAATCTGACCAAGAACTCCAGTCTGGCCATCGCCATCGGTTTTTTGGATCTGTATGCGGTCAGCCAGACCATGCTAAACCAGTCGGGTCGGGTCGTGGAGGTTTTTTTCATGATCATGGGCAGCTATCTGGCGATCAGCCTGACCATTTCACTGATAATGAATATCGTAAACAAGCGCATGCAGATCGTGGAGAGGTAGGCATGACCGATCCTTTCGATATGGAGATGCCCCCCCGCGTCGAAATCGGGGTGTTGGGCTGGCTGAAAAACAACCTGTTCAGTCCCTGGTACAATGCCCTGCTCACAGTGGTTTCCCTGGCATTCGTCATTTTCGTTGTCCGGGCCATCCTGCGCTGGGCCTTTTTCTCGGCCCGCTGGGAGGTGGTTACCACCAATTTAAAGGTGTTCATGATCGGACGCTACCCTGCGGCGGAGGCCTGGCGGGTCATAGCCAGCCTGGCCATCGTCGTCGTTCTGGCGGGATTGAGCTGGGCGTTTCGGAAGGCCAAGGACAGGCCGATCAGACGCTGGCTGGTGCTGGCCTGGATCGTCAGCTTCCCGGTGATCGGTATCCTGCTCCGAGGATTCGGGGAGGACAATCCCTTCATGCCCAGAGTGTCAGCGGAGGTGTGGAGCGGGCTGCTGCTGACCCTGGTGCTGGCTATCGTGGGTATCGCGGCCTCCTTTCCAATAGGCGTGCTTATGGCTCTGGGCCGGCGCAGCCGACTGCCGGTCATCAAGATCCTCTGTACGATCTACATCGAGACGATCCGCGGGGTGCCCCTGATCAGCGTGCTGTTCATGAGCCAGCTGATGCTGCCCCTGTT
>CAZKCQ010000025.1:0-17704 GCA_964551205.1 uncultured Spirochaetaceae bacterium | reverse complement strand
TGGGCAAAAACGGTGCGGGAAAAACATCCCTGCTCAAACTGATCTGCGGGTTGCGTTTCCCCGACTCTGGAGCGTGCAACGTATTGGGCTGGGAGCCTCAGCACAGACCTGCGGCTCTTCTGGAGGATATCTACTTCCTCCCCGAGGAGTTCCACACTCCGCCGATCAGCGCAGACCTGTACCGGCAGATCTATGCTCCCTTCTACCCCCGCTTCAGCATGGAAGCGTTCCGGGAGTACCTACGGGAGTTCGACCTGCTGTCGGGAAAAAGGCTCTCTGAGCTGTCCTACGGGCAGAAGAAGAAGTTCTTGCTGGCCTTCGGGCTGTCTACCCGCTGTCGACTGGTCCTGCTGGACGAGCCGACCAACGGACTGGACATTCCCTCCAAGAGCCAGTTCCGCAGGCTGCTGGCCCGGGCCGGGGAGGAGGACAGGATCATCCTGATCTCCACCCATCAGGTGCGGGACATGGAGAATCTCATCGATCCGATCATCATCCTGGACGAGGGCAAAATCATCTTCCAGCAGACCATGTACGAGGTCACCCGCTGCCTACAGGTGGAGGTGCAGATGGAAGAACCCTCGGGAGACGGCGTGCTGTACTCTGAAAAAGGCCTTGGCGGTTATGTCGTGGTACGCAAGAACGAAAGCGGCGAGGAAACCCAGCTCGACCTGGAGACCCTGTTCAACACGGTGATCACCAACCGGGATCGGATCGGGGAGCTGTTTGAAATGAGGGTGCCGGGACACGATTCCAAAGGAGGTTCAGCATGAAACGTTTCAGTATTCGACGTCTGGGTATGCTCCTTCGCCGCGATTTCAGCGCCGGCTATAAATCAGTTTTCATCGCCATGGCCGCGGTGGGGGGCTTCGCGATCCTGGTGTCGGTTGTTTCCGCCTTCAGCCGGGAACTCGGACCAATCCACAAGCAGATGTACTACCCCCTGCTGTTCATCGGCGGCTACATCGTCACAAGTTTGACCTTCAAGGAACTGCACCTCAACGCACATAGCGTGTTCTACCTGACACTCCCGGGTTCCAGTCTGGAGAAGTACCTGAGCAAGCTGCTGGTAACCTCGGTCGGGTATGCCTTCGGGAGTCTGTTCTTCTATACCGCGGTGTCTTCGGCGGCGGAGGGAATCAACAGGCTGATCTTCGGCTATGGGCACCCATTCTTCAATCCCTTCGAGCGCGCTACCCTGATCGCGGTTGCGGTGTATCTGGTGACCCAGGCGGTGTTCCTGGTTGGCTCTGTGTACTTCCGCAAGCTGGCCTTCATCAAGACCAACCTGTACCTCTGGCTGTTCGGAATCGTCCTGACCATCCTGGTGGGCGTGGTCGGCTGGCTCATCTTCCGGGACTACGCCGTGGGCCGGCGTATCGAGCTGGAGCCCTACTTCCAACGACTGGGAGATAGCGGGGAGATGCAGGCAGTGCTGGTGCCTCTGGCCGAGAACTTCGCTAAGGTCGCCAAGGTGCTGTTCTGGGGCGCCATGGCTCCGGTGTGCTGGCTGATCAGCTACCTGCGCCTGCGGGAAACCGAGGCCTAATCATGGAGTTCCGACAGAATCAAGCCATCTACCTGCAGATCGCCGATCACATTACCGAGCGGATTCTTTCGGGAACGTGGTCCGAGGGCGAACGGATCCCCTCAATCCGGGAGATGTCGGAAGATATCGTGGTCAACCCCAACACGGTAATGCGCTCCTACGGCTACCTGCAGGACCTGGGGATTATCTACAATAAGCGGGGAATCGGCTTCTTCGTGACGGAAAATGCCTACCGGAAAACCCTGGAACTGAAGAAGAAGAGCTTCATTCGCCGGGAGCTGCCCCGCATCTTTCGAACGATGGATCTGCTCCATCTCAGCTGCGAGGATCTCCGTGTTCTCCACGAGGAGAACAGGCGATCCAAGTCGCATTCCAAGTAAGGAGGAACATCAGAATGAGAAACAGCAACAAGGTTCTGCTGATCGCGGCAGCCGTTGTACTGGCCTTCGTATTGGCGTTCGTCGTGGTTATGGGATTGAGAACCCGCGATCTGTTTGAACGGCACGGGCGAACGGTTTACGCAGAAAGCCATCGGGTCGGCCCCCTCCACACAGACTACCGCCTTGTCGAGGCTTCTAAAACCATGGATCTGTCTTTCAGCAGCACGCCGCTGGCCGGCAGCTGCAGCAGGGCCTCTTCCAGCACGGCAAGAGCCTCCTCGTAGAGTTCGTTTCGGACCAGGGTCACCGCGGAGTTATGTACATACACCTCATAACTCTTGACCAGACCCTGGTCTGATCCCACCTTGCGCAGTCCTTCCAGGATCAGCCTGGCGGCCTCCCGGTAATCCCCGGGGGCTGATTTTTGCGCCCGCACCTGGTACAGATAAACCGTAAGCTCCCTCCATTCCCGTTCCGCGAGCCGGCCCCCGCTCCGTTGGCTGTCCAGCAACTGCTGCGCTTCGGTGTAGTCCCCACTTTGGATCCGGCTCAGAACCCAGTTGTGCGTCAAATCCTCTCGCAGCGCATCAAGCCGATCGTTGCCCTGTCGGGCCACCGCCCGATCCAGAAACTCAAGGGCTTCTCCGAAACGGCCGCTCATCCCGTACCAGGAGGCCAGATTGAGCAGGGAGGTGATCAGCCTCTCGTGTGACTCCTCATCCCCGAGCAGGGCATAGGCGTCCATCGCCGGCGGCACCGCACCCGGGTAATCTCTGCGTTCACTGGCGAAGGCGGTCCGGTTGAAGAGGATCAGTCCCAGCAGCTGCTTCTCACCGATCTCCCGGCGATCCCTGTAGTTGGACGGCGGAACGTAGGAGTAACCGGTGACCCTTCCGAAGTCGTCGATGAACTCCTTGCGCGTTCCCGGATCGAAACCGAAGGGGGAAGTGGTCTCAACATCGAAGGCCCTCTCCCCCGCCTGAACCCGGCAGAAGGCGTGATCCGAGGTGCGCACCCCCCAAACCCGCAGACCCAGGGACTTGAGGAGGATGGCGTACATGACACCGGAGGACACACAGTTGTAGCTCCCCCGCTCCAACAGCACATCCACTCCGGTCTGCCGCTCATCATAGCGCCTCAGCAGCTCCTCGTGCATGTAGGCCAGAGCAGCCTCGGCCTGTACCCTCGGATCCCTCACCCCACTGAGCTGATCGCGGAGCCCGGCTGTGTGAATCCGGATCCGCGCTTCCAATTCGGCCAGCTGCTCCCCGGGAACCCCGGAAAAAATCAAGGCGGAGCGAATGAGGGTTGCCGGGTCCAGAGGCTCTTCGGCCACGGACAGTTCCAGGGCCGCTGCGATTGGATCCAACCGCACGGAGGCGGCGCTCTGTGAAACGGCCGGAAAGGCAATGCTCATCAACACGAGGTAAAGCAGTAGGATGCGGCGTTCCATGTTTCCCGAAATCTTGCTATTTTAGTATCTTGTTGATTAAAATAACCGCTGGTCGATAAAAATGGCAAGTGAGGGAAAGGCATGAAAGCTGACAGAGACATAATCATTGTAGGCGCCGGGGCCGCGGGCCTGACCGCTGCCCAGTACGCCGCACGGGCCAATCTCAACACTTTGCTTCTCGAAGAGTTGGCACCGGGCGGACAGTGTCTGATCATAGACAATCTGGAGAACTATCCCGGATTTCCCGATCCCCTTCCGGGAATCGAGCTGTCCCAGAAATTCGAAGAACAGGCCCGCAACTTCGGTGCGGAGATTCAGACCTCCAGCGTACAGTCCGTCTCCAAACGGGGAAAGCTGTTTACAGTGGATACGGACAACGGACCCCTGACCAGCCCTACGGTGATCGTGGCTACAGGGGCAAAACACAAGAAGCTGGGGATCCCCGGGGAGGAGGAGTTCTCCGGCCGGGGCGTTTCCTACTGCGCCACCTGCGACGGCCCCTTTTTCAAAGGCAAACGCATGCTGGTTGCCGGAGGGGGGGACGCGGCCTGTGATGAGGCCATGTTTCTGGCCAAGCTTACCGATCAGGTGATCATGGTCCACCGCCGGGATCGCTTCCGGGCTCAGCGCGCTCTGGCCGAACGTACCTTGAACAATCCCAACATCGAAGTGCGCTGGAACACGGAGGCCAAGGTGATCAGGGGCGACGGCAAGGTGGGGGAAGTGGTTCTGTGGCGCAACGACAAAGAAGAAGATTATACGGAGAAGGTGGAGGTGATTTTCGTCTTCATCGGCTCCATACCCCAGACCCAGATCGTGAAAGCCCTGGATGTCCGGATGGATGAGGCCGGCTACATCGTTACCAACCAGCGCATGGAGACCAGTGTACCCGGACTCTACGCCGTGGGAGACGTACGGTCTACGCCGTTTCGCCAGCTCGTTGTTGCCGCCGGAGAAGGAGCGATCGCCGCGCATGCGGCAAGCCAGCACATTGACGAGCTCAGGGGAGAGGCCTACGATTGACGGTTACCCCCGGAACCCGCTTCCGGCTGATTCTGGATGATCCAGGGGACGGACAGCTGAACATGGCCGTAGACGAGGCCCTGATGGAATCGGTGGGAAACTCCGAAAGTCCGGCTACGGTTCGGCTGTACGGTTTCGCCCCGCCTACCCTGAGTTTCGGGCGCTTCCAGAGGATCAAGGAGAGGATCCGCCGGGAAGCGGTCCTGCAGGAGGGAATCACTCTGGTTCGACGGCCTACCGGAGGCCAGGCTGTCCTCCACGACCAGGAGCTGACCTACGCCGTTGTCCTGCACAAGGACCACCTCCAGCCATTCCAGAAGCGGGAGATCTACAGATTCATCGCCGAACTGCTGCTGGAGGGACTGGTGCGCCTGGGCGTTCAGGGACAGTCGAGCCGGAGGCGAAGCGGGGATCTGCACAACCCGGACTGCTTCCGCTCAACCGGGGAGTACGAGATTGCCTCCTCCTCGGCAAAGAAACTGATCGGCAGCGCCCAGGTCGTAACCCGGAGAGCTTCGCTGCAACACGGCGCCATTCCCCTGGATATGTCGTACAGGCGGATCGACAGATATCTCGCCCTGACCGCTGAAAAGGAGCCGGAGGAACCGAGCTGCCTGTCGGCGGAGCTGGGACGACCCGTCAGCTTTGCCCAGGCGGTGAAGGCCTTTGCCGAGGGTTTCGACGGTGCTCTGCGTCGCCTGGGGGTGAAAATGCGGACCGGAACGCTTACGGATCGGGAAATCAGCCGGGCCCAAGAGCTTCTGCAGCAAAAGTACGCGGGGGATAAATGGAATCTGCAGTATTGAAGCGATCGCTGCCGGTGACTCTGCTCTGCCTGCTATTCCTGCTCTGCCTGCTGTGGGCAACCGGCGAACTGCACGGGGAGACCGCCGCGACCCTCCCCTCTTTCTGGGATGACCGCCCCGACGAGGAGCTGATCGAAGCCATCCTGTCCGAGATGACCGATGAGGAACTCCTGGGACAGGTGTTCATGCTCGGCTACATCGGCAAACGGCCATCCGGGGAAATACTCAGCTGGATCCGTTCCCGTGATCTTGGCGGCGTAAAGATCTTCACCCGGAATGTGGATACCCTTGCAGGGCTCTCGGCGAGTATCACGGAGATGCAGGAGGTTGCCGGTAGCGGACGATTCCGCATCCCCCTGTTCGTTTCCACGGATCAGGAGGGGGGATGGGTTCGCCATATCAAGCTGGAGACCTCCCAAACCCCGGGAAATATCGCTCTGGGCGCTTCGGGACTGCCACAGGACGCCCTGCTGACCGGCTACTATATCGGCCGAGAGCTCAAGAGCCTGGGCTTCAACATGAACTTCGCCCCGACCACGGATGTGTACTCCAATCCCTCTGCCACCGTCATCGGCCCTCGGGCTTTCTCCTCCGATCCGCGTGCTACCGCTATGCTGGCTCTGGCCTACTACCGGGGCATGGCCAAAAGCGGGATTATCTGCACGGCCAAGCATTTTCCCGGCCACGGTAATGCGGACAAGGACTCCCATGGAACCCTGCCGGTGGTGCGGATCTCCTTCGAGCAGATGTGGGAGCGGGAGCTGGTCCCCTACCGGGTCCTCATCCCGGAGGGCATACCCGCCATCATGAGCGCCCATATCGCCTACCCGGAAATAATAGGGAACCTGCTGCCAGCCTCCCGCTCCGGGCATTTCATCGACAGGGTGCTGCGGGGCAAGCTCTCCTTTGAAGGCGTGCTGATCACCGATGATATGGAGATGAACGGGGCGATCAGCGGCGGGGTGGACACGGCCCAGGCCAGTCTGGAAGCCCTGGAGGCGGGTAATGACATGATCCTGGTATCCCACACCCCGAGCGCTCAGGAACATACCTGGCAGAAGCTCTTTAGCTACCTGGGCGAGCAGCCGGAGTTCAAAAAACGACTGAAGCGCTCGGTCCGCCGTATCCTCAAGGTCAAGCTCTCCTACTTCAAATCCGGGAAAGCGGGTGCGCAGCGCTCCGGAGACGAAAGCAGAGATCTGATCCCGAGCACGGGTGCCGGGGAGTTCTTTCAGCAGAGCGCTCTGCGAAGCGTGACCCTGCTTCGTGGCGCAGAGATTCCCCTGGAACCTTCGGCGGACGGGCGGATGCTGCTGGTGGGGCAGTTCGAGGAGTTTCTGGAAGAGGGCAGGTTGCGCTATCCCCGGGCCGATGTGCTTCTGTTCCCCTACAGCCCCTTCTACTTCGCCCGCCCGGAAGACCTGGAGCGGATGCCCAGCATCGCCTCGCACTACGACGTGGTCGTGTTCTGTCTGGCCAACTACAACAGCCTGGAGGTCCTGGAAACCCTGCGGAGCTTCCCCGGCAAGCTGGTCGTGCTTTCCGCCCTATCCCCCGTCTATCTGCGGGAAACTCCCTGGGTGCAGACCGCCCTGGCGGTTTACGGCACGGGAAAGGAATCCTTCCGGGCGGGGTTTGCCGCTCTGGCCGGAGACTTCGAGCCGGAGGGACGAATCCCGGTCGATTTCTTAGACGGTTATCCCGTGGATGCTCCATGACCTGGCGGCACGCCGGCAAGCGGGACCTTTCTCAGCTGCTCGCTTTTCTCCTTCCCAACGAATGGAGGGCCGTCCCCTACACCTCCCGCCTGCGCAGACAGGGCAAGAAAGCCTTCCCTACATCGTTGGAGGCATCGGTTCTGATTTGCCGGAAGGGTGCGGCGATCCAAGGAACCATGATGCTCACCTCCATGGGCCTGCTCCTGCCGTCGTTCTCCCCCAACCCGTACGATTGCCGGGCCCTTCCCCCGGCTCCGTTCCCCGGTTGGAATGATCTGAAGTTCCGGCTGTTTTCGGTGATGGGACCGGTCGGGGAAGTCACCTGGCTCAAGGATCAGTTGCCCCTCTGCCCTGTTGTCACGGTTGACTACCATCTGATGCTTCAGAGTCGCGAGTCCTTTACCGGTTCATCACGAGAATCCATCCCCTTCCCGCCCGGATTGATGGTTCACACCGCCTACCCCCGGGATGTCGACGCACTCCTGCCGCTGCAGATACGCTACGAACTGGAGGAGGTGGTGATCAACAGGCAGCGGCACAGCGAACAGATATGCAGACAGAATCTCAAGCGCGCGCTTCGTCAGCAGCTGGTGCTGATGGCCGAGCAAAACGGACGGGTGGTGGCCAAGGCGGGGACCAATGCCAGAGGGTTCACCACGGATCAGATCGGCGGGGTTTTTACGGTGGAGAAGGTGCGCAACAACGGCATAGCCTTTCGGGTGATGGAGGAGTTGCTGCAGCGGATCTTCGCCGAAAAACAATCCGCCTGCCTGTTCGTCAAGAAGGACAACCTCCCCGCTCTGTCCCTGTACAGAAAATTGGGATTCCGAGTCGCCGAGGGATACCAGATCAGCTACTTCAAGACATAGAGGTTCGACGCTCGAGTTTTTCCTGCAAACGCCGTCGTCGGTGGTTCAGCTCGCCGCGAATGCGCCGGTCCAGGGGAAGCCGCCAGGACAGGACGGTCCGGACCCACTCTAATGCAAGTGCGGCATCCCTCTCCCGGTGCTCGAAATATTTTGCCAGTTCCACGGCCGCAAACAGGCTCCTGCGTTTCACTGCCATCTGCTTCCACAGATCAACCGCCTCCGCCCAGGCGCCGGCCCGCTTGTAGTACAGACTCAACGCCCTTCCGGCCCCTTCATCGCCGGCGGAGAAGGAATCTTTCAGCAGCTCCACCCCCCAGCGTTCATCCCTGCTCAGGAAGAAGTTGCCGAGGGCCGTTCGGTCCTCCCGGCGTGTCGGGGCTGCTGCGCCGGCCCCAGCCGCCGACGCCTCGGCCACCGATTCCTCGGCCGCAGGCACCGTTTTCCCGGCCGGCCGATCCCGGGAACACAGGATCGAGTTGACAACGATCAGCAATTCAGCCAGGCTGCGCACGTCCTGAAGATTGTGCTCCAGCACGGCATCCAGTCGGCCGGGACTTCCGCTGCGCAGGTACTCCAGGTAGATCCCCGGCACCTCGAAACTGGGAACATCCAGTTGCCGGCGAATACCTAAAATCTCCCCTTCAACCGTCCCGAGGGAGCAGTCGGGAAGCACCCGCCGCCACAATCTGCGAGCCCAGTACAGAAGGTCGGTCTGCCGCTCCAACTCGAAGCTCATTCGATTGAGAAGAAAGCGGGTGCGAAGCACGTGTACATCGAAGGCCCTGCCGTTGTAGGAAACGAATACCCGATGCCGATTGAGACGTTCAGCCAGGAGCGAAAGAAACTCCACCTCTCCCGGGAAGTCCTTCAGAAAAACCTGCTCCGCGGTCAGCCCATCGCCCTCGATCCAGGCCATGCCCATGAGGAAGATCGAGTTTCCCGCTCCCCCGGAAAGACCCGTGGTCTCGGTATCGAAAAACAGCAGGTCCCGCGGGGGGTATCCGCCGGGCAGGAGGAACTCGGAAATGCCTATCTTTGCCAGAGGACTGGGGAAGTGCAGCTGTCGGCGCAGCGTATACCGGCCCGCCTGCTCCCACCCCCGCTGCGGAGCAAACAGCCGCTCCGCATCAGCGTTAACGGGGGCCCGCCCTGCATCCCTGCCCTGCGGTTGCTCCTGCTCCTTCTGCTGCTCGAGCTTCTGCCGCCAGGCCCTCTCCAGATAATGCAGGCGCTTTTCTAAGGACATGGCACCTTCACTTCCTCTTCCCCAGCCAGCCGGTCAGGAACTCCAGGATCGACTCCTTGGGATTTCCGGGCCGGTTGCCGGAGGCTTCGATCGGTTCCGCTCCCATCGGACCGATGCAGGAGGGACAGCCCTGGGCGCAGGAACACCCGCTCACCAGCTCCAGAGCACCCCGCAGGATCGCGGGGGCATTTTCCAGGAAACCCTCGGAGAGCCCCGTTCCCCCGGGGTAGTTGTCGTAGACGTAGAGGGCGGGACAGTGGAACACCGTGTCCTTGAGCCGCTCGGATACACCCAGGTCCCGGGGATCGCAGAGCAGGAACACCGGGGCGATGTTGCGGATCAGGGTGCCGAGCCGCTGCATGATGATCGGCTGCTCCGCCTCGGCCTGCCGGGCGAAGGCGCGCCCCGCGTCGGTTCCGGCTGCGAAGAGCAGCACCACCGAACGGGTGTGCATCTCCTCAGGGGGCAGATCGATATCGCCGTAGCCGATGTTCTCGTGGGTTCCGAACTTCAGCTTCTTGAACTTGGTGGACTGGGTCCGCACCAGGATGTCCCCGATCACCGTCTCCATGCCCGCCACCCTTTCCCGGCTGTCCTGCTCCAACACCTTGATATCGGTCTTCACGATGGAGTCGGTGTAGTAGTTGTCCGCCGTATCCTCCACGTAGCAGCGCTGGTTCTCCATATCCAGCTTCTTGACGATGTACTGATCCCCCTGATGGATATAGATCGCCTCATCGTAGAGCAGCAGCTTGGCCGAGGGCTTATCCATCTCCCCGATCACCGTCTGCCGGCCCTGGGTGGTGTCCACGATCACGATATTGCCGGGAGCGGAGCTGCGCAGAGACACCTTCTCCGCCGGATAGGAGCGGTCCGACCAGAACCACTTGCCCTCGGTGTAGCGGATTACCCCGTGCTCCTCCAGGTAGTCCAGAACCTCGCGGTAGCTGCGGGCCAGCTCTTCGGACTCTTCGAAGGGAAGCTCGAATACGGCGCACTTCAGCTGGTCGCTGAGAATGTAGATGTTGTCCGGATCCACCCAGCCGGACTCCGGGGAGCTGCCGAAGAAGTACTCAGGATGGCGGAGGATGTACTGATCGATGGGCGAGGCAGAGGCCACCAGGATGGACAGGGAAACGCCGGCCCGTCGTCCGGCCCGGCCGGCCTGCTGCCAGGTAGAGGCGATCGTCCCGGGGAAGCCGGCCAGGATCGAGGCATCCAGCCCCCCGATGTCGATTCCCAGCTCCAGGGCGTTGGTGGAAACCACCCCCTGGATCTCTCCACTGCGCAGGCCCTGCTCGATCTTCCGTCGCTCGTTGGGCAGATAGCCGCCACGGTAGGAGGCCACGGTGATACGGCTGTCGTCGGTGTAGAGATTCTTGAGGGACTCCCGGATGTAGCCGGCAATCAGCTCGGCGCGCAGCCGGGAGCGGGCAAAGACGATCGTCTTGACTTTGGCTTTCAGAAGATTCGTGGCCAGTCTCTGCGACTCCTTTACCACACCGCGGCGAATTCCCTGGACCGGATCCACCAGAGGAGGGTTGTAGAACACGAAGTGCCGCTCCCCCGCCGGGGCGCCGTTGTCGTCGATCAGCGTTACCGGTTCCTCGATGATCTTCTCCGTCAAGCCTTTAGGATTTCCGATGGTGGCTGAGCAGCAGACGAAGCGGGGTTTGGCGCCATAGAAGGCACAGACCCGCTTGAGGCGGCGGATCAGGTTGGTCATGTGGGAGCCGAACACCCCCCGGTAGGTGTGGATCTCATCGATCACGATGAAACGGAGGGACTGGAAAAACTTGATCCACTTGGTGTGGTTGGGCAGCACCCCGGTGTGCAGCATGTCGGGATTGGTGATCACCACCCGTCCCTCCTCCCGGACCGAGATGCGAATGGAGCGGGGGGTGTCCCCGTCGTAGGTGAAGATGCGCACGGGGATCTCCCCGCCCAGGAGGATCTCGTTCAACTCCGACTGCTGATCCTGGGAAAGGGCTTTGGTCGGAAACATGTACATGGCCTTGGCCCGGGGCTGCTCGATCAGGGTCTGCAGCACCGGAAGGTTGTAGGCCAGGGTCTTGCCCGAGGCGGTGGGGGTGACCACCACGATGTTGTTGCCCCTCCGCACCTCGGCGTAGGCTTGCGCCTGGTGGCTGAAAAGCCGGTCGATGCCCTTGGCCCGAACCGCGGCCAGAATCCTGCCGTCGATTTCCTCCGGAAAATCCTCATAGCGTCCCTTGCGGGGTGGGATCACTTCCCAATGGGCCACCGAGGACATAAAGCGACGGTCCGTGCGCAGGGATTGGATGACCTTTTCCAGCATTTCCCCTCCTCGTGAATCGACCTTTTACCCTATCACATTCTTGACTGTTTTTTTAGCCAATGAATAGAATAGATATATGCCACGCGTACTCTGTTTGATCTTAGGCGGAGGCCGGGGAGAACGCCTCTACCCTCTAACCATGGAACGGGCCAAACCGGCGGTGCCCTTCGGGGGCAAGTACCGCCTGGTCGACATCCCCATCTCCAGCTGTATCCACTCGGGATTTCGCCGAATCTACATACTAACCCAGTTCAACTCCGCCTCCCTGCACAACCACATCGCCAACACCTACATTTTCGACAGCTTCTCGCAAGGGTTCATCGAGATCCTGGCGGCGGAGCAGACCTACGAACACTCCAGCTGGTATATGGGCACAGCCGATGCCGTGCGGAAGAACTTTATCCACTTCCGTACCCAGAATCCGGACTACTACATGATCCTCTCCGGCGATCAGCTGTACCGCATGGACCTGCAGGATTTCTTCGAAAACCATGTAAAAAGCGGTGCGGATATCAGCGTGGCCGTAACTCCGGTCAGTGCCGAAAAGTGCCGGCAGTTCGGTATCCTGGAGGTCGATCCGAAGGGTCGAATCGACCGCTTCGTGGAAAAACCTGAAAGCCCTGAGGAGATCGCCGATCTGAAGATCCCCGACACGCTTCGGGGCAAACTAGCCGGGATCAGCCCCGAACGGGAGTATCTGGCTTCCATGGGCATCTACATTTTCACCAGGGGGATTCTGAAAAAAGCCCTGGACAACGAATATACGGATTTCGGCAAAGAGATCATCCCGAAAAGCATCGAATCCTTCAAAGTTCAATCCTACATCTTCACCGGTTTCTGGGAGGATATCGGGACGATACGCTCTTTCTACGATACCACGATCAACCTCACCAGGATCACCCCGGATTTCGATTTCTACAAGGAGAGCCAGCCAATCTACACACGCCGCCGGGATCTGCCGGCCTCGAAGATCAACTCCTGCACCATCACCGAATGTCTGACCGCCGACGGCTGCATCATCACCAACGCCAATATCATGTACTCGGTCATCGGCATCCGCACGATCATCGAATCCGGAGCGACCCTGGATGGTGTGGTCTGTATGGGAGCGGATTGGTATGAGACCGTGGAGGAGAAAAAACAGAACCGAGAACGGGGAGTCCCCGACATCGGCATCGGCAAGGGAACCCTGATTCGACGGGCTATCATCGACAAGAACGCCAGGATCGGGGAGGTCTGCCGTATCGGCGTCGATAACCTGGAGCGAAAAGACGGGGACTACGGTCACTACCATATCCGCGACGGAATCATCGTCATTCCCAAGAACGCCGTGATCCCTTCCGGAACGGTGATCTGAGGGAAGATAAACCAGACAAGCTCGCCTGTTTCCTCGATTCCCGCATTTGGAGCCAAAACCATCAATCTGTTTGCCGTCGGCCCCTTTAATTACTATTTTATTACTACGAAAGACGCACGCGGTGCGGCTTGAGGATGAGAACCCGCAGCGTTCTCACGGAGGACATCGCGAAGCGATTTAGTGACAATTGGGATCGAACCTGAGGCGGCGACTAACCGATGAGGACGCCTCTACGGGATTCGGCCAGAAAAATATGAAAAACGAGATGAACGCGATATGAACTGGTTAATGATCGAGGAGGACATCATGCAGAACCGACGCACATTGATTGTTGTATTTTCTCTAATGATAGCATTCCTGTTTCTCGTCTCCTGTTCCCAGGCCTACAGCGGCGGACAACGGGAGCCCGATACCGAGGCTCCGCTAATGAAGCAGCCGGTGAAATCTGAACCCCTGGTTCCGTCCCTTGAACAGATTCAATACTCCTTCCAGCAGGTAGCCCAACAAGCACTTCCTGTAGTGGTGGAGATCAACACGATAGATGTAATCACCCAGAGGATTCCCCGTACCCAGTCACCGTGGGATTTCTTCTTCGGACCCTCTCCCAGTCCCGGAGAATCCGAGGAAAGGGAGTTCCGGCAGCCCGGGCTCGGCTCCGGAGTGATCGTAGCCCGGACAAACGGCAAGGTGTACGTGCTGACCAACAATCACGTGGCCGGCGAGGCCGAAGAGATCAGCATCAGCCTCCACGACGGCCGGGAGTTCAAAGGCAAACTGGCGGGAACGGATCCCCGCAGGGATCTGGCCGTGGTTATGTTCGAAACCCGCGAGGAGATCCCAGTGGCTACCCTCGGCGACTCGGACCTGATGCAGGTCGGTGATCTGGTGTTGGCCGTGGGCAATCCCTTCGGCTTCGAATCCACGATCACCATGGGAATCGTCAGCGCCCTGGGCAGGCAGGCCGACAGTGGGACGTCTGTGGCCAGCCTGACCGACTACATCCAGACCGACGCGTCGATCAATCCGGGTAACTCCGGCGGCGCACTGGTCAACCTGAGGGGAGAGGTCGTAGGCATCAACACCTGGATCGCCTCCCGCACCGGGTCGAGTGCGGGATTGGGATTTGCCGTGCCTATCAACACTGCGAAGAAGACGGTGGATGAAATCCTCACCAAAGGCCGGGTGGAGTACGGCTGGTTGGGTGTTCAGATCGTGGATGTGGATCCCCAGAGATTTCCGGACTATCGGGAAGGTTTCAAACTTGGCAATGCCAACGGCTCGTTTGTCGTGAACATCTTCAAGGGTTCCCCCGCCTACGAGGCCGGTATCCTGCCCGGGGACTACATCACGAGTATCGGCGGCCGTAACGTCAAAGACACCAGCGATCTTACCCGGATCGTCGGTAACCTGCCCCCGGGTAACCGCTACGATGTTGTGGTCATCCGGGAGGGCGAAGAACAGGTCTTCGATATCCGTCTGGCCATTCGGGAGGAGGACAAAGAAATCGCCGCCCAGAGCAAGAACCTCTGGCCCGGAATGTACATCGCTTCTCTAAGTCCCGAGCTCAGGGAACAACTGACTGTCCCCGATGAGCTGCAGGGCGTCCTGGTCACGGTCGTTCAGGAGGGATCTCCCGCTGCAGATGCGGGTTTCCGCCAGGGCGATGTGGTTCAGGAGGTAGACGGTCGTACCATTCGGAACGCCTACGACTTCTATCAGGCTCTGAACAATGCGGGCGGACGTGAGATGAACACCAAGGTATTCCGGCAGAACGAACAGATCGACCTGGAGCTGGAAACGAAGTAAGCGGCACGAAGTAAGCTGAAAGCGAGTTCGTCGGTTCAATTAGCTGCTGCTTGTCGGGTTTGCCTCCGGGTCTATACCGGGGCGGCCCCTATTTTTCGGCCGAAGCCTGATGGAGGATCGGCTCCTTTACGTGGAGATCCACCTGGGTAAAGGGAATCACCAGACCGGCCGCTTTGAAAGCTCGCCAGATTTCCAGGTTGTTCCAGGCCACGGCGGCCAGCTTGTTGGTGGGTTCGCCGATCCAGGTCCAAAGCACCAATTCGATCCCGGAATCCCGGAAGTCCGAGACGCGCGCTCCCGCTGCCGGTTCCGCCAGACTGTAGGGATTCCTGGCGGCCACCTCGAGCAGTACCTTCAGAGCCTGATCCAAATCGGTGTTGTAGGAAACCTGCACCTTGTTGACGATCACGATGCGTCTGTCATCGTAGGAGTAGTTGTGGATGCTGTTTCCCACCAGCTGACCGTTGGGTACGATGATCGTTTCATTGGTCAGGGTATTGATGACCGTGGAGCGCAGCTTGATCTGAATCACATCCCCTTCCAAACCGTTGACCAGAATACGGTCCCCCTCCTTGATCGGCCGCTCGAAAAAGATCACAAGTCCGGCTACATAGTTGGCAACCACATTTTGTAGACCGAAGCCGATACCGATGCCCAGGGCTCCGATCACCACGGCCAGGGAGGAAAGATTGATCCCGATGATCGACAGGCCGATCAGGATAGCCAGGACCAGTACACCGTAACGAACCAGACTCGAGATGGTGAAGCGGCTGGCGTCGCTGATGGTCAGCTGCTGGAGCACGGTGGCATCGAGGAACCGCCTGGTCAACTTACTCACCCAGGAGGCCAGATACACGATCGGAATGGCCAGTAGAATCGTGATCACCGAGATTCGGGATGAACCGGCGGTGGTAAAGGGGGTGGTCAGGACCGACCACACCCGAATCAGGAATTTTCCGATTTCCGCTCCGAAGAAGCTGAACAGAATGAACAGCAGCACGATCAAGACCACGACACGCAGGATCAACCGGGCGTAGCGGTAGACCTTCCGTTTGTTTTCCTCCGTTATCTTCATCCGCTTGAGGATAACCCGCCGCAGAATCACGAGCAGTACCCAGGCCAATGCGAACAGCAGCACCAGGGGCAAGATGAACTGGAGCAGCGCCTCCAGGGGAGAGAAGAAGAAGGAAAACCTCCCGATTTCAAGAGGGGACAGCAAAAACGATTTGAGGGACGCGATCACATTATTCTTTTCGGCAGCTGGCCAACCGCCGATTAAAGGCTTTTGAGGTTTGTTCCCCTTCCGAAACAGCTTGACACGGTGCATCCTTATCCTAAACTGGTACCTCGGATGACAGAATTTGAGTGCCCGGAACTAACACAGACCATAATTCAAGAGGCAATCCAGATCATTCGGTATGCCCGCCATCTGGTGGCCTTCACCGGGGCGGGCATCTCCGTAGAAAGCGGTGTGCCGCCGTTCCGCGGTCCGAACGGTCTGTGGTCCAGCTACGATCCCAAGTACCTAGAGCTGTCCTACTTCCGCCGCCATCCGGAAAAATGCTGGCGGATACTAGAGGAGATCTTCTACGAACACTTCGCCGCTGCCCGGCCCAACGATGCCCACCGGGTCCTGGCACGCCTGGAAGAACGGGGCTTGCTGAAATCGCTAATCACTCAGAACATCGATAATCTCCATCAGCTCGCCGGATCCAAAAAGGTCATCGAGTTCCACGGCAACACCCGCGATTTGCTCTGTCTGAGCTGCGGAGCGATTACTGGAGCGAATCCCGAACTAGTCAGGGTTCGCCCTCCCAGGTGCAGCTGCGGGGGAATCCTCAAACCGGACTGCATCTTCTTCGGCGAAGCGATTCCTCCGGACGCCTGGTTCGAATCGAGGAGATCCTGAGTGCCGAGGTAGGTTGATGAGCACTGGTTATGGATTAACCGCCGATGCCGTCGTGGTGTTCCACTTCTGCTATGTTCTCTTCGCCGTGGTAGGAGAACTGCTGATTCTCCTGGGTTGGTTGTTGCGCTGGCGTTGGGTACGCAATCTCACCTTCAGAGTCGCCCATCTGGCATCGGTCGTCGTAGTAGCGGTGGAGGCCCTGATTGGAGTGCTGTGCCCCCTCACAGAATGGGAGTACCGTCTCCGGCTCCTGGCCGGGCAGACCTTCGAGGAGGAGATCCCCTTTATGGCTCGGCTGGTTCGGCGAATTATCTTCTACGACTTTCCCACCTGGGTGTTCACCCTCACCTACATCCTCTTCGCCCTGCTGGTGGCCGCTACATTCTTGCTGGCTCCACCCAGCAGAAAACCGCACTCCGATACCCGATAGCTGACTCTCCAGATTCAGGCAATAGAAAATTATTCATACCCTAATCGTGAATTGATGGACGTTTTTCAGGTTTGGTAGTACATTGCAGAGGTGCCGATCGAATGAGATGTGCAACTACAGCCGATACAGATTGTCTGATTGAGCACAGGCGCAGTAACGATGATCAGGATCATGAAAAACAGTGCAGTTGTATTTCCCCTAAAAACCAAGCTTCGCGACGGCACGAAGATTCTCATCCGGCCTCTCCAGCCGGATGATCGCGCGGACCTTCTTCACGGATTCGAAAAGTTGTCGCTGGACTCGCGGCGCTTTCGATTTTTGACACCGATACACAAGCTGTCTAAATACCAAATCAGTGCTCTGGTCGAAGTGGATCATCTGAATCATGTGGCCTTTGGCGTGAGGGACATCGGTCGCAGGGGCCAACCAGGAATCGCCATTGGTCGTTTCGTGCGCTTGGAGGCGGAACCCTCTACGGCCGAGTTTGCCATCACCGTGATCGACGAGTACCAGAGCCGGGGCCTGGGCACACTCCTCACCGCTCTCCTTGTGAGGACCGCTCACGAGAGAGGGATCGAAGTTCTGCGGGGATTTCTCCTGGCTGATAATTCGACCATGATCCGGCTTCTGGAACGCTTCGGTGCGCGCATTAAAAGAGAGTCGGGAAATGTGCTTCAGGCTGATCTGCCGGTAGATCGAGCCGCCGCAGCGAAGGCCGGCTGCCCAGGGGCGCCCTTGGGCGGCTCCCCCACTTGACAGATAACAAGCTTTTTACTATTTTAAGCTTCGTCATTCCCCTGTAGCTCAGCTGGTAGAGCGGGTGGCTGTTAACCACTAGGTC
>CAZKCQ010000024.1:0-17743 GCA_964551205.1 uncultured Spirochaetaceae bacterium | reverse complement strand
CAGGATCAGTGCTGAAATCAGGAATCGTTTCGGATTTGAACCTCAGGTGCTGCTGATGGAGTCAACCGAAATGAAGAAGGCCCTCGAAGCGAATCCGTTCCCCGAAGCCGAATCCGAGCCGAAGACATTGCACCTGAGCTTCTTGTCCGCGCTGCCGGAGAATCCCGACCTGCAAGGCCTGGAGAACCTCAGGAAGGACAGCGAACGGTTCGCCCTGAAAGGCGTCGTCTTCTACCTGCACGCCCCGGAGGGCATCGGCAGGTCCAAGCTCGCAGCCAATATAGAAAAGCTGCTCGGTGTTCCGTCGACCAGCCGAAATTGGCGAACGGTGACCGGCATCATGGCCCTGGCTCGGAGCAGCGAATCAGCCGGATGATCGAACCCCGCCGGCCGCTCCGCCAGCCGCCCCGCCGGCCAGCCGGGACCGCAGGCCGCTGTAGCGCTCCCGGGTGTCCGCGTTTTTCAGGGCGATGGCCAGTGCCTTCCTGGTGCCGATCAGGATGACCAGCTGCTTGCCCCGGGTCACCGCCGTATAGATCAGATTTCGCTGCAGAAGCAGGTAGTGCTGGGTGAGCACCGGTAAGATCACGGCCGGGAACTCCGAGCCCTGGGACTTGTGCACCGACACCGCGTAGGCCAGGGTGATCTCGTCCAGCTCGGTGGTCTCGTAGCGGACCCGCCTGTCTTCGTAGCGCACCACGATCGTGCGCGCCTCAGTGTCGATCGTTTCGATCCGGCCGATATCGCCGTTGAACACCTCCTTGTCGTAGTTGTTGCGGATCTGCATCACCTTGTCCCCCGGCCGGAAGCGTCGCTCCCCGTGGGCGAGCTCGATGGCTCCAGGATTGAGGGCGTCCTGGAGCACCCGGTTGAGGTTGCTGACCCCGGCCGGTCCCCGGTGCATCGGGGAGAGGACCTGGATCTCATCCACCGGGTGCAGGCCGAAGCGGGCGGGGATCCGTTCCAGGCAGAGCTTGAGGATCAACCGCACCACCTGCTCCGGATCCTCCCGGCGGATGAAGAAGAAATCCCCCTCCTCCTGTTCGGACTGCCGTTCAGGCATCAGACCGATGTTGATGCGATGGGCGTTTACCACGATCCGGCTGGCCTCGGCCTGGCGGAAGATCTCGTTCAGCTCCACTACCGGCGCGCTGCCGGAGCGGATGATGTCGTTCAGCACGCAGCCCGGCCCCACCGACGGCAGCTGATCCGCATCCCCCACCAGAACCACGGAGGCGGAGGCAGGAAGGGCTTTCAGCAGGTGATACATAAGGAGTGCGTCGATCATCGAGGCCTCGTCCAGGATCAGCCAGTGACATTGCAGGGGATTTCCCGGGTTGCGCTTGAACTCCCCCTCCCGGGGCGAATACTCCAGCAGCCGGTGGATGGTCTTGGCTTCCTCACCGCCGGCCTCCTGCATGCGTTTGGCCGCCCTGCCCGTGGGAGCGGCCTGGAGAAAGTGGATGCCGGCGCGCTTCAGGATGAGGAGCAGCGCCCGGATGATCGTGGTTTTTCCCGTGCCCGGCCCCCCGGTGATGACCATCACCTTGCTCTCCAAAGCGGTGCGCAGGGCTTCCCGCTGCTTTTCCGCCAGCACGATATCCATACGCTCCTGAACCCAGGCCACGGCTTTTTCGCCGTCGATCTGCCGGGTTTCGCGCGGCGAAGCCTGCAGCTGGGCGAGCATCAGGGCGATTCCCGTCTCGGCCGTGTAGAAGGCCGGCAGGTACACGGCCGGGTCCGCCTGCTCCTCGACGATCAGCCTGCCCTCCCGAGCGAGGGATTCCAGCGCCGCGGCAATGATCTCCCGATCGATCTCCATCAGCTTCTGGCTTCTCTGGATCAGGGCGGTGCGGGGGTAGTAGAGATGACCTTCGCCGCTGCACTCCTCCAGGGTGTGGAGGATCCCCGCCTGGGCCCGGGAGGGGCTGTCCGCGGCGATGCCGATCGCCCGGGCGATGCGGTCGGCGGTCAGGAAGCCGACGCCGAACATGTCCAGGGCCAACCGGTAGGGATTGTCCTGAACCACCGCGATGGCGTGGTCTCCGTAGCGCTTGTAGATCTTGGCGGCCAGCGCCGGGCCGGCGCCGTGGGACTGGAGGAAGATCATGACTTTGCGGATCTCCCGCTGCTGTCTCCAGGCGGCCGTGAGAGCGGCGATGCGCTTGCGGCCGATCCCCTCCACCTCCGACAACCTCCGGGGCTCCCCGTCCAGCACCTCCAGGGTCTGCTCCCCGAAGGCGCGGACGATCCTGCGGGCCAGCGCATCACCGATCCCGGGTATCAATCCCGACCCCAGGTAGCGTTCGATCCCCTCCACCGTGGCCGGGGCGTGGGACTCGTAGGCCTGCACTGCGAACTGCCGGCCGAAACGGGGGTGGTTGCTCCAGCGCCCCTGGATACGAAGCCGTTCTCCCGGAACGACGGCGCCCAGGTTGCCCACCACGGTCAGCAGCCCCCCACCGCTGCGCAGTTTTACCACCGAGTAGCCGGTCTCTTCGCTCGAAAAAATGAGGCTCTCTACGACCCCTTCGAGCTCCTCAAGTCTCATGTCTCCCCCCGGCGACTCACCCGGCATTGCTTGCGCTTTTGCGAGCGGCTTTAGGCGCGCCGGCGTCCGGGCTCCAGCTGGCGCGGAAGATCGCCCGTTCATAGACACCCCCCGCACCGTGACTCAGGGCGCCTGCGCTCAAAGACAAGCCGTGATCGGTGGTCAGGATCAGCTGGCGGTTTTCCTTACCGCAGTAGTCGAGCAGAGCGGGGAGCTTGGTCTCCAGGAGATGACGGAGCCGGGCAGCCATTTCGGCCAGCTTGAAAGCCCCCTGATGGGCGCCCCGGTCCAGCGAGCTTATCCGCAGGACCACGGCTCTGTCGGAAGGCTGGGAACCCAGGAACTGCTCCAGGCTATCCTCCTCCTGAGCCCTGGGCAGCAGGTAGGGTACGCCCCGGGCCTCCAGGGTTTCCAGCGGCTCCCCTTCCAAGCCCAGCAGGCTGGCGGTGGCCGGGACGGTCTGGGGTTCGGCTTCCAGCCGAGCCCACCCGGCGGACAGTCCCTTCGGGCGGGCCTGGATGAGGTCCATGCACGCCAGCCAGAGGTCCGGGGGCACACCATCGACCAGCACAACCAGGGCCTTGCGGTCCAGGTCGATCGACTCCACCGGCATCAGCTCCGCGAGCCAGCGCTCGCCCAACGAAGCGGTATCGCGGAGCAGCTCCGCGGCCCGATCCTGAAGCTCGGCGCCGTTCCAGGGATCGGCAAGAAAGGTTTCCAGGGCCAGGCGCAGGGAGAGCCGCCCGGGAAAGGACAGCTCCAGGATCGACCGGAGCCGGGAGAGCAGAAGGAGGAGTTCCCGGGTCCGTGAGGCGGTTTTCGGATCGACGTGGCGGCAGTGCAGGGGTTGATCGCTGCGAAGCGCTTCGCTGGCCGCGGTGTCTCCCTTGAAAACCCGTTCGGCCAGGATCTGCCAGGCAGCCTGGATGGCCCGGGTATGCAGCGGCTCGGAGCGGATGAAGTGGAGCAGCTCCGGGGGTTGCAGCCGCCGAAGCTGTTCGGCCAGCCGTCTGGAGGGATAATGCCGCTCCAGCTGCTCCGCCAGCTCCTCGAACCGTTGTGGCCTCCTCTGCGCCGCCGCCGCCAGGTCCGGAAAGATGTTTGCGTTGGCCGCCGCCCACCAGTCGAGCATGACTGTGGCGCCGGCCGCACCGATGAGCCCCGGTCCTTCCCCCGCGGATTCTCCGCCTCCCGAAACACCCCCGGTCGCCCCCGCCCCTTCCACGGCGATCAGCTCTCCGCCTTTGCTCTTGCCCAGCCACTCGGCCACCAGCTCGAGGATCTTCTCCGCCGGCAGGCGGCGGCCGGCCAGGCGCCGCACCAGGGGCTGCAACTCGAGGCGGCGCAGGGTCACGCTGCCCTTGAGCGCTTCGGCCAGCTCCGCCGCGACTCCCGGATCCAGCGCACCTACCAATACCGAGGCGCTCAAGGACCCGGAGCCCAGAGCGGTAGCCAGATCGTTCAGCTGAGAGGCGACTTTGGCCTTAAGGTCCTGGATGGCGAAGGCGTGGCTGCCCAGAGCTTCCAGCACCGCGGGAGACTTGAGGATCCCCAGATACTCCTGGAGGAAACGGTCGATCTCCGCTTGAGGGTCCTTGACCTGGGCGGCCGATGCGGTTTGCCCCGGTAGAAAGCCGCAGCCGCAGACCGGGGCGCGCATCAGCTCCTCCCGCACCTGCCGGCCGCACTGCCCCATGCGGGGAGAGCTCAAGGAAAGCAGGAAGCGGTCCAGCCCCGGAGGCCGGTCCAGGGCCTCGATACCCGCCAGGCGACGCAGGGTCTCCAAAGCCCGGGCGGCGTTCTTGGCAAGGGCGGGAGGACGCAGGGCCTCGTAGTAGCCCTGGTGCAATCCCGCATAGAGGGGAATGTAGCGTTCCCGAAAGGCGGAAAACAGATTGTCCAGCTCGGCTCCCTCGTCCGGAATGACTCCTTCAAGCGGATCGGCCATCAGCTCGAGGATGCGCCGACGCAGGGCTTCCAGCTCGCCGCCGGGTGAGGAATCCAGGCTGCCGGCTTTTTCCACAGCCTCGTGACGCAGGTAGTGATGGACGAAGACGAACTTTTCCGCCTCCCTCCGCAGGAACCGATCCAGTCCCTTCAGCAGCTGAACGTCCCCGGCTGAAAGCCCGCAGGCCCGCCAGGCGGCCAGGAACTTCTCCAGCCCTTCCTTGGCCGGGTAGGATACCCGGATCTCTGCGGCCAGCTTGTTCAGGGCGTTCAGCTTCTCCTCCAGGGCGGTGAAGGGGAAGCCTCGAAAAGACGAGTACTCCCTCCTCTGGGCGAGGCGGGCCAGGGCATCGGTGCTCAGCTGCTCGGCGCTGCCGCGGAAGGACACCACCTCCTTCCAGGCGTCCCGCTGCTGTCGCAGTCCGAAGGAGCCGAACTCATCGGTGGAGGAGAGGAAGCCGCATTCCTCGATCAGGGTTGCCCGGTCGCGTTCGCCGATCAGCTCACCCAGGGCGATCTCCTCCGCCCGTTCCAGGTTCTGGAGGTTGAGGAACTCCAGGGCCACGGCCCGGCCGCCCCGGCGGACCGTGACCAGGCCGCCGGCGGCCAGGGAGGCGATGAGAAACAATGCCGTATCCTTGGGCAGGCCGAAGGCGCCGCGCATGAGCTTCTCCAACACCTCGGGCAAAGCCGCTGTCTGGGAGGGGTGGAGCAGCTCGAAGAAAAAGACCAGCAGGGGGTGGCCGGCAATGTCGGGGGAAAAGACGTAGGAGCTGCGCTTCATCTCCACCAGGCCAAGGGGAACGGCCAGTCCGTCGACGGCCGCCCCGAGCTGACGGGCCTGGCTGAGCGCCAGGATGCCGGGGATGACGAAGCTCTCCAGCAGCTGCTGGTAGATCCGCGGGGAGGGGGTGTAGCGTCGGGGGGCCACTTCCGGAAACCGGGGGTAGCGGGCCGCCAGCACGGTCTGGCCGGCCGCCTCCAGAAGGCTGTCGAAGCGCCGGAGCTGACGCACCGCCGCGTCCACCCGTATACCGGGATCCGTGAAGCTGCCGGCGTAGAAGGCCTCCAGTGCTGCCTGGGCCGCCGCGGGCTTGAGGCGTGCGGTCCGCTCGGCAACCAGGGGGATCAGGGGCGCGTCCGCCGGGTTGTCCGGGGACAGCTCCTGCTGGAGAAGCCGCACGGCCAGGTATTCCTTCAACGTGTCCAGGGCATTGCCCGGTCCCGGAAGGGGGATCCGCCAGATGGCCGCGTGTTCGTACGGTGGCGGTACTTCCGGAGGCTGGATGCCATCGGGCGACGCAGCCCCTCCCAGTGTCAGCAGCAGGGCGAAGTCGCACTGCCGGGAGCGAAGCTCCGAGGTTAGATCCGTGGGCGGGGCCTGTTGCGGGTGCAGGAAGCGCACCAGGGCGCGGCGCCGGCTCAGGTTCCAGTCGATCTCCCGTGCCGTTCCCTCCCGGCCGACGGCCGCTCCCGGCCAGGAGTCGGACTCGGGCAGCTGGAGGAGTGGTTCGCCGAGGAGCCGGCTGTCGCGCTTGGATATCTCCTCCGACACGCGACCAATCCTGGCCTCAAGCACCTTTAGGGAATCCTCCTCCCTGGTGATTTCGTAGACAGACAAAGCGGGGTTGGTCTCGGCGTTTTGGACCTTGCGCAGGAAACGGCTGGAAGCGGCCAGGGGATCGAGGAGCGCTTCGGCCACGAAACGGGCGCTCAGCTCCGGGGCGTCCAGGCTGCAGGAGGCCAGCTCGGCCAGCCTGGCCGCGGTCGGGGCTTTCGCGGTCGGGTGAATGCTGTAGAGGACCAGCATGCGGACGATCCTCCTGGCCAGGTGCCGGTCCGCCCCGTCGCTGATGACCCTGTCGATCTCCCGGTCCAGGTGGGGCACGATGTGACGGGGGTAGATGTTGTAGGTCGAGAACTCCGCCAGGCGGGCGGAGAAATGCTCGAAGATGCTGTCCGGTCCGAGGAGCTCCCGTTGAGGCCGCTCCAGGATCGAGGGGATGCCCCGCCGCGGGTCTCCGGCGATGCGGGAGCAGACGAAGTCTACGATCCCCCTGTGCTGGCTGAACAGGCCCCCCAGTCCGTCCAGCAGGGCGATGGTGGCCGGATGCACGGGGTACAGCTGCCGGAACTCGTCGAAGGAGCTATCGAAGGTGGAGAACTGCCTGCGGTAGTCTTCGTAGATGCGGAGGATCACCTCCTCGGCACCGGCTTTCTTTCGCACCAGACGTTCGGAGACCAGGGCGCGGATGTGCACTGTGGACAGGGCCAGCTTTATCGGAAAGCGGTCCTTGATCTTGCGGATGGTCGTCCCGTCGTAGTCCCCGGTGCTCTCCACGCTCTCCTGCACAGCGGCCACGATCCAGAGGGGGCGCTTCTGGCTGAGCTCCCCCAGGAACTGCAGGGTCCGGGCGTCTTCATTCTGAGCCCGGGTAGTGGGCTTGGAGCGCAGGAACTCGGAGAGCTCGTCGATCAGAAGCATCAGTCCCGAGAATCCCGCAGCCTCCAGCTCACCGTAGACCCGCTGGAAAGTGTCTTTGCGGTTCTCCACCAGCGCCTGGGGCGCCTCCAATCCCTGCTCCTTGAACAGCCGCAAGCCCAGGGTGTAGGCCTCCCGGGGATGGGCCGTGATCCAGGCGGAGAGATCGGTGGCGGGGGCTGCCGTCGGTGGTCCGGCTCCAGATGGTCCGTCGGTTCCTCCGGAGCTGTCGGCTGCCCCGGTGCCGCTGTCTGCGGCCAGCCGCAGGAAAGCCCGAGCCGTGTCGGCGCTTTTCAGCAACTCCTTCAGCCGAACCAAGAACACCGAGAGGGGGGTCAGGGGTGTTTCCCGGCCGGCTTCGGCCAGGGCCCGCTCGATCCCCTCCAGCACGATCGATTCCAGGGTAGTCTGGGAGCGGTAGTCGATCAGGGACACCGCCACCGGCAGCACCCGTTCCGCTGACGCCTGGGCCCGGCCGAGGGCCTCGTGGTCCGCGGACATCCGCCTGGCCCCCTCCCGGCCGGAGAGCCAGGTGTAGAGAGCGGCCAGGAAGTGGGATTTCCCCGACCCGAAATCCCCCTGCAGGAAGTAGCCCTGGCCCCTGGCTGCGGACAGGGCTTCCGCAATGACGGTCAGGTGTGCCTTGACCTCGGAGGTGAAAACGAAGCTGCCGGCGATCTCCGCAGAGCTCTCCCGCCCCTCCTCCAGGCGGATCACCGTCCGTACGGGCGGGACCTCGATAAGCTCCCCGATCGTATTGCCTGTGGCGGCCGGGCTCATCCCTGTTCCTCCAGTTTGCGTTTCATACCCTTGATGCGTCCGTACAGCGAGCGTTCTTCGGGATACAGGGTGAGCAGCTTGTTGTAGAAGTTGATGGCCCGCTCCGGTTCCCCGATCCGCCTGCAAGCGGCGGCGTAGCTGGAGTGCAGGTACTTGTCAGCAGGCTCGCTCTTCAACAGCTCCTCCAAAAGAGGCAGGGCTTCGAGCTCCCGGCCGCTCTTGGCTAAAGTGAAGGCTTTTTTCTTCTGGATCCTGCTTTGCTCCCCTTGAGCTCCGATGGTCTCGTAAGCCTTCACCGCTTCCTCGGGCCGACCGGCCTTTCGGCAGAGGGAGGCGTAGATCTCCCGGTACACCTGGGGCAGGGAAGGGATGCGGGCCAACCGGCCGGCCTTCTCCAGGGCCGTCTCCAGACCGTCCAGCCGGACCTCCAGCTCGCTGGCCTCCCAAAGGGCGGGCGGGTAGTGGGGTCGAAGCTCGATCCAGCGGCGGCAGCTGTCCAGGGCCTCCTGGTTACGGCCCAGGGCGCTCAAGGCTCTGACCCGCCAGGGGAGGGCCTGTTCCTCCGGAAGGCTCCATCCGGAAAGCCGCTCCAGAAGCTGCTCCCACCGTTTCAGAGCGGATAGGCACTCCAGCACCCCCTTCCGTCCCTGCTGTAGGAGCCGGGGACTGCGGAGCAGTTCCAGGTAATGCCCCAGGGCTTCCTCCAGACGCTGCAGTCCGAACAGAGCATCCGCGGTCGCGACCACAGCGAATGGATTTTCCGGGGCCAGATCCAGGGCCCGTCGGCCCGCCTCCAGAGCCGCGGCGTGCTTCCCCGCGCGATTCAGGGCCCTGGCCTGCTGGGTCAACCAGAACGCCTCCGAGTCCCGGCCCGAACCGGCCTGATCCTCGGCCTGCTGCTCGGCGAAACGCGCCGCCTCCGGATATTTCTCCAGCTTCAGCAGCCGCTGGTACTCCTGGTAGGACATGATACGCTATTGTAGTACGCAGATGTGACGGTATCAACGCCTCGGCCGGGCAGGTTCAGAGTCCGAAATGCAAGAGATATCCCGAACGGCGGTGCCTACAAATAGCTACTCAACCTGGAGACAGCTGTCCAGGAGCATGTACCGAGTTGTGGAATACCTGTATGATGGACTCAAGGATGGGTGATTGTGTATTCGAAGAATACCGAGAAAGATTGCAGCTGGCTCCACCGATTGGTACCAGCTACCGTATTGGCAGCAGCGGTCATTGTCTTGCTGTTTCTCTGGATTGGGGGTTTTGTCAAGAACAGCAGCGAAGCCCGGCCTGATCCCGACCTTGGCCGACCGTCGACCCAACAACTGCATCTGGTCCAATCCCAAAGCCAGCCCCGGTCCGGTACATTCCTGGTCGCCGCTCGCGGCATGCAGGATCCCAACTTCGCTCAGACCGTGGTCTTTCTGATCGACTACGACGCCCAGGGAGCCTTCGGATTGATCATAGATCGACCCACCCGTCACACCATGGCCGAGCTCTGGCCGGAGATAGCCGGCCTGGAGGCTCACTCCGTTCACTTCGGGGGTCCGGTGTTTCCCAATCGCCTGCTCTTCCTGTTTCGATCCAACGATACGCCCCAAGGAATGCGGCAGGTGATTCCGGGAGTCCATCTGGGTTCGGATGAGCTGCTGCTCAAGCGTATCATCGCCAAAGGAGAGGGGGAGTTTCGGATTTACGCGGGCTATTCCGGCTGGGCTCCGCGACAACTCAGCAATGAGATCGCCCGTGGGGATTGGCATATCATCCCGGCCGAAGGGCGATTTATCTTCGACCCCCAGCCGGCCGGAGTCTGGGAAGAGCTCATCCAGCGCGTTGACATCCAGGTGGTAAAACGCCGTACGGGTGTTACCGAGATCACGCCGGAGTTCCTCGATATAGAGCGAAAGAACGTGGTTTTGAAACGAAATAACTAAAAAGGATTGCGTCGAAGGATTGGCGCGAACCCAAAAAAAGCCGGCATACGGTGTGCACCAACCACGGTGCAGATTCGGCATGCCGGCCTCGAAAGATTTCGGCAACCCTGCAGGCTGCAGAGCGCTGTTTAAGGGCGGATAGTGATATCCCCTGATGAGGTTTGCACCACGACCTTGTGGGCACCCTCACCCACGGTGCCGAAAAGACGGTTCCGGCGCATTTCGCTGTTTGCTTCGTTCAAGGTGACGGGAAACGCACAGTCGATATTTCCCGAAGAGGCTCTGGCCTCCATGCGGAACTGGGCGGATTCGGTTAGATACAGCCCGACATCCCCGGAGCTGCTCCGCACCTCCAGATCCGCATTGAACTTCCTGTACCGCAGAGTAATGTCCCCGGAGGAGCTTTTAGCCCTGGCGCCTCCGTACAGATCCCTTACCTGGATCTCACCGCTGCTGCTGGTGAGGCTCGAGGATTCGGCTGTTATGCCATCCACCGTCTGATCGCCGGAGGATGATTCCATCTCGATGGTGGCTGCCTGGACGAAGCTCAAACGTATATCCCCGGAGCTGGTCTCCACGGAAAGCTCCGAGAGGATCTGGTTGCTGATTTCCACGTCTCCGGAACTGGTGTCCACGACCAATGCTCCCCGGTAGTGCTGAGGTACTTTAATCTCCAGGATCAGATCGCTGGAGAAGAAGCCCAGCACCCACTTCCGTCCATCCTTGCGCTCGGTTGTGATCTCGAGGACCTCCCCGCTTTGTTCCGCTGCAAGCGCCGGTATGGAATCGGCTTGACCGGTGTACACCGTGCCGCGCTGCCATATGTCGACTGTATCGCCGTCGCCCGCCGTAATATGCACGTCGGTGCTGCTGGTCCGCACCTCGATCTTATCAAATCCGTTCAAAGCGAAGGATCTTTGTTCGTCGACGCTGATTCCGTTTCCCGATTTCCAGGGTCCTACCATGCCGGTGGCGAAGAAGAGGACGGCTGCGATGCCCAGGGAGACCACGGCTATAGCGGCGGTAATCCATACGATCGTTTTCAAAGTGTTGTTCATGCTCGCACCTCCTGTTTCTTGATGATTCGTACGTTGAATTGCACGTACTTGGCCGTCATCCGGAAGAACAGCTGGCTGAGCTTCCACATGCCGATGACGGACAGCAGCCCCAGAGCGCTGATTCCTAGCCCTGAGAAGATCAGGAAGGGGATGCTAAGGGCTCCCAGGCTGATAAAGGTGGGAAACAACGGTTGCAGGATGACTCCCACGATCACCGCCGCCCCCGACACGGCCAGGGAAACCGCCCCTGCCCACAACCCAGCCAGACCCGCAAACAGTCCGGCGAACAGTGGTATGGTGATGATCACGTTCAAGAATCCCAGACTGAGGGAGGCAAACACGGCCCGCAGGATATTCGAGGCTCGATCGCCTCCTCTTTCTTTATCCAGGAGGCTTTCGATGCGATAGGACTTGCCCAGTACCCTGGGATTGCCGAGGGAGCGAACGATCTCCTCTTCCTCCTGTCCGTTTTCCAGCCCGCTGCGGAAATGCTCCTCATAGTCGTAGAGGATCTCTTTCTTCTCGTCCTCCGGGATTCCGGACAGAGAACGTCTCAATTGGCTCAGGAATTGTTCCTTGTTCATGCCGTCTCCTCCTCTCGAATGAGATTGTGCACGCTGCTCACGAATTGGTTCCATTCGGTGAGCAGCTGTTCCTTGTAGGTCTGCCCCTTCTCTGTAATCTGGTAGTACTTGCGGGAAGGTCCTTCTTCGGATTCCCTGAGGTAGGTGGTGAAGTACTCCTCCTTGGTCAGCCGGCGCAGCAGGGGATAGATCGTCCCCTCGGAGATGTCGATATTCTCTGAGATGGTATGCACCAGTTCGTAGCCGTAGTAGTCCCGCCGGCACAGTACTACGAGAACGCAGAGCTCTAGGACGCCCTTTTTGAATTGAACATTCATAATTCCTCCAAACACTGCACAGTACTGTGTATTATATACTATAGTATAATACACAGTACCAAATAAAGCAAGTATTTTTCTGAAAAGATTGGAGCGATGGCGAGAAATCGTTCGGCAGGTCGTGGGAGGATGAGTCAATGCCCAGGGGTCTGAGCATGCCCCCTGTGTTTCAGTACCTGGCGATCTTGCGCTTTTTCCCCAAGTTGCCCCGATCTATAACCCTGGCGATGTATTCGGGTGCGAAGGGAACCTTGGTGCCAGCCATGTCCACGGAGGCCTTGCCGATCGATTCAACGACCCTCTTGGCTTTCTCCGACAGCTCCGGGATGTAGCTTCCAACACAGATCACGAAATGGTTCATGTCGTAGCGGATCCGGTTCGGCGCTGAGTAAATCGAACGCTCCACCACATCCAGGAGCCCGCTGATTTCCGTGAAATCGAGCTCCTCGTTCGGGCGTATCGAGATGGCGGAGCTGTAGGTTCCCCAGCCGGCGCAGGCGATCATCTCCCGCTCGGAGCCCATCCACTCCTTGGCCGGGTCATTCCAATAGGGGGTCTCCGCGGCTACATCAGCCACGGCGACCTCGCTCAGCATGTACCAGTAGGCATCCTTGATCCACTTCTGCAGGTCCTGCTTGCTCATCCGGGTCTCATCGGCGATCAGGCCGGCCAAATACATGGCGTCGGTGTTTCCCGTGGCGTACAGTCGCATGGCCAGCTCGTGGTTCTTCTTCACCTTTTTCACGATTTTTTTCAGATCGCCGATGCGCACCCCGTAGAAGGGATCCCGCAGCCCCATACCGACTGCGATTTCTGACCACCGATGGCTTTTCTTTTTCGGGTTCGGGGACGACAATATAAGCGAAGGAAGGAGGGGCGGTTTATGCGACGAGTGGTGTACGGGCTCTTGATTCTGTTCGTACTGGGATTCCTGTTCGGCTGTTCAACCAGCATACCCGTTACCGTGACCAAGCCGGCGGAGATCAACATGTCCGGAAACCGGGTCATCGCGGTGCTGGATTTCCGCTATCCGGTAAAGGACAAGACAATCTCGGGGAAGGATCTCCTGCAATGGGCGATCTCCAAGCTCACCGGCTTGGATCTTCCCAGGGAGTTGAGTGTAGAGGCGAAGGTGGCCGATTACACCACCTCCCAGGTGATCCTGACCCTGCTCAACACCGGTTACTTCCAGCTGGTGAGTCCCCAGGAGGTTGCCCAGGCCATGCAGGGCGGGATCAGCTCCAGTACGACGGCCGTAGACATCGGCAAGGCAGTGAAAGCCCAGGCCATCGTGAACGGTGATCTGTACCTCCTGGAGGCCACAGACCAGGAGTGGACCGATGAGCGGAAGATCACCGATGCCGACACGGGACAGGAACAGACCGTAACCGTTCCCATGATCCGACGCATGGCCAGGGTCGGTATGAGCTATCAGGTGGTGAATACGGCTACCGGAAACGTGGTTGCCTCCCGATCGTTCGAGAGCCAGAGCTCTACGGACAGGGAACTGGAGGACAAACGCAGTCTTCCCGACGCCGAAGACATGTACATGAGGCTCATAGACAACTTCATGCCCAAGATGGCCAAACAGTTGGCTCCCTATCAGGTACGGGAGCACCGCACGCTGATGCGGGACAAGACCAAAGACCCGCGGATGGAGCAGGCTGACGATCTTGTGAAGGGCAAGGTCTACGATAGCGCTCTGGAGATCTTCCTGGATGTTTGGCAGCAAAACGGAAATGTCGCCGCCGGCTTCAATGCGGCCGTACTCTACGAGGTTACCGGCCAGCTGGATCTGGCGATCAGTCAGATGAAGAGCGTGGTGGACCGAACGTCTGACAAGAAGGCAATGCGGGAGTACAACCGGCTTTTGACAGTGAGGCAGGAGCAGGAGCGCCTGCGGGAGCAGCAGAGTTGAAACAATGCGGTTTTGCCGGTGTCTGCCGGCTGGCGGTGCCTGGGTAGGCCTTTCCCACAATTTTTTTTTAAAATCCCCTTTACAAATTTTTGATTTTACCTTAACATATGTAACAGTGTTTTAAGCTACCAGGGGAGGGGTAACATGCTTTTCGAGTACCGCAGAAAGAACTCCAAAGAGGAAGTAATTCTCACCGATGGCCGGACCAAAGCCGAAGCGGATGAGAAGATGCGGGATATGATAAAACGAAGCGGGGGACTCATCAAAGACTGGTCCCTGTCGTGGTCCTGCTAGGTTTTTCTTCTATTCTTTCGAATCCCAAAGCCCCCTGGCCTGCTCCCGGGCTTCCCGTTCCAGTGCACGAAATTGCTCGAGAAACTGAAAGGGAAAGCGCGTGTAGGCGTGGGCATAGCCTTCCCGTACCAGGATGGCGTTGAAGCAGGAGCCGTCAGCCAGATAGATGTAGGCGAGCAGGCGGTCATAACGGTCCCGCAGTTCCCAGTCGAAAGCCAGAAATACGGGCTGGTTGAGCAGATAACTCCGGGTGAATTCACTTGCCTCCTTGCCGAAGCGCTCGACGATTTTCCGGGGATGTACGGTTTCCGGAGTATCCACACCGATGAACCGCACCGATTCGTATCTCTTGACGCCTCTCGGCGGGCGGGGAATAGAGACATATACGGTGTCGCCGTCCACATGACGCACCACCACGGCCCGGGTCATTCGTGCTGGATCCGCCTCCTCGGGCTGTTCCACCCCCGCGGCGTTCAGACGGTACAGCTCTTGGGATTCGCCGGGAGGGCTGGCTCCAGAGGGCGGAGGCGGAGGATCGCAGTGTCCGCACGGCTCATAGCCAATCGAAACGGCCGTGGACAGCAATATCGGGATTCTGGAGCGTTCGAGGTAGCGGCAGCCGTCTTGATGGTACTTTCCGCCTGTTTCCGTGATATAGACCAGAGGGTCCTCGGAGCAGGCGGTGATTGCCGCAGCGAAGAGCAGGAGTAGCCCGGCTGTCACGTTTCTGATTGATCGCTTATCCACATCGGCCTCGAAGTCGAGCTCATCCTAACTGGAAGTTCACCACCGTGTACAGAAGTGTGCTGGAGAAATTGATCTTGACAGTGCTTTGCCGCCGGTGATACGTTCCTCCTACTAGAGAGTACCATCAAGACAGAGCGAGGAAACGCAGAAAAATGCCAATATTCGAATACAAGTGCTCGGCCTGCGGCGGGGATTTCGAGCTTCTGGTGCGATCGGGCACCGAAGTAGCCTGCCCGGAGTGCGGGAGCTCCCGGATCGACAAGAAGTTCAGCGTCTTCGCCTCCCACGTCAATCACAGCGCCGGTGCGGCGCCGGCCTGCCACACCGGTATGGGGGGTTGCGACCTGGGTAAATGTGGTTCGGGGTTGTGCGGGATCGAATAAGAACCGCCGGGACCTTTTAAATCAAAAAACTCATCTTTCCCGTTGAAGTTGCTGAGCCGAACAACTTTCTCGAGCGGCCCGGGGTCAAGGCAGTGCCGGTCAATTCCTCGATAGCCGAGCGATATGGATTATTGATAAAAGCTTTGAAGCCGCCTGAGCAGGGTCTCCCCGTACAGCATGGTGGCCAGGCCGATGAGAATCAGGGGAAGACCGACCAGCAGGTAGGGAGCAGCGGTTTCGTTTCCAAACAGGAATCCGAGAAAAACTGCGATTCCGGGATTCACCAGCGCATAGCTGACGATGCGGATCGAAGGTTCGTTTACCAGGAGGTAGGCGTAGGCCGTGATGGCTAGAGATCCGATAACCCCCAGGTAGGAGAGGCCCAACAGCGAACGAAGGCTCGCTCCGGCAAACACCGTTGCCGGGGTATGTCCGGAAAGCAGGGCAATACCCAGCGACACCAGGCCGGCGAAGAGCATCTGGATTCCGCTGTTTATGCGGCTGTCAGCCGGCAGGGGCAGGCGGTGGGCCAGGCTGGTGCCGAAGGACCAAAGCAGCATGGCCGCCAATACCATCAACGTGTGGCGGCTGAGAGTGCCCCGAAGAGAATGGCCATCGTAGAGAAGAAAGGCCACTCCGCAGAAGCCTACCATGATGCCGAGGAACCGTATCCAGGTGATGGTCTTGTGAAAGAGGAATCTGTCAAAGGTTGCGACGGCCAGGGGAACAACCGCCATAACCAGGGCCACGACGTAGCTGTCCACCTTCTGTTCGGCTACAGTGACCAGGCCGTTGGCTCCCAAGAGCAGCAGCGAACCGAGAAGCATTGCGGATAGGACCGAAGCAGGCGATAGCGGAGGACGGGTTTTGGAAAAGGCCAATCCCAGGATCAGGAGAAGAGTGCCGCCCAGGGTAAAGCGCAGAGCCACGATTGGATAGGGCGGGAAACTCTCCAGTGCCATCTTGATGAAGAAGTAGGTGGAGCCCCAAACGATGTAGACGGTAAGGTAGGCGGCAATCGTTTTCAGGGTATCTCTGTCCATGGCGGGGATTACGGTTTGCGCTGCAGTTCAGGCGTCTACCGGAACCAGGTAGCTATCCTCCAGGTTGAGAATCTGATCGCTGCGTATAAACTGATAGGTGGTCAGCTCACCTGCCGTTTCCACCCTGCGTTCAACGATCATCGACTGATAGTCCCGATGTTCGATCGTCAGTCCCAGGGTGAACACCTTGCTTTTCGATCGGGATCGAACCGGTTTGGGGAGGAAGCTGTAGAATCCCTTGGTTGCGGCGTTGGTGCAGTACGGATTGAGCCAGCCCCTCTCCGCAGGTTCCGCCAGCCGTCCATCAAAGGTGACGCTGACACGGGCATCCAGCACCGGCTTTCTGGTTTTCTTGTCCAAGACCCTGCCGATCAGGTAGGGCAGATTGTGCCAGTACTTGCGGATATCCGGGACTTCCTCTTCGGGCGGTAGTTCGGCGTCTTTCGCGGGTTTACCGATCTTTCTGCGGCTCTTCACGATATCGATGGCTTTATTCACCAGGATCAACACTTCCACCAGGCTGGTAAGTCCATCCTCATTGTCCAAATCAACCCAGTGATCCGCGGCCAGGCGGGTAAATCCCCGTTCGCTCATAATGTAGCGCGGGGGAAGCCGGTTCAACGTGTAGGCCGCAACGTCGTGCAGAAGATCCTTGTCGGCCTCGATGTCGGGCCGATCCTTGATCACTATATCGGCCACGTACAGGACTAGATCCTCTTGATAGTTCTTGAGCTTCATTTGTTACTGGTCCGTCATGGTATCTCGTAGTCTTTTATCGCAGCTGAGATGATGATTGCGATGTCTTCTGACGTTTAAAAAGCGTCATCATAATATCGCAGGTTTTTGCCGCTGTGCAAGAACATTCGTTCATTTATTTTTCTACAGAAAAGCGCTATAGTGGTAAGCGCGAAACGGTGGGGGGAATGGTTCTCGACGACAGAGAGAGTTTTGACGGCTACATTGAACAAAATCGCAGTGACCTGAGTACCGCCATCCACGTGCTGTGGAATCAGCGAGACGAGCAGGTCTGGGCAACAGATCCCTTCTTCTACACGCGCCTGGGGGAGCTTGCCGATAAGGTCGGCCAGTCCATGTTTGCCCTGGATGTTCTGGGGGAAGGTCTGAATCATCACCAGGGAGACCTTCGTCTGATCCAGCTGTTCTGCCTGTCCAAGATCAAATGCGGTTATCTAAGCGATGCTCGGGATCTGCTCAGCAATCTCGTCAAGCAGGGAAACCAGGACGAGGAGACCCTCGGCATCCTGGGGCGGGTCTACAAGGAGATGTGGCTGAACTCCAGCGGCGGTTCCCCGGATCATCCTTCGCTCAAGAAGTCCCGCAATCTCTACCTCAAAGCCTTTATCAATACCCATGGAAATTACTCCGGCATCAACGCCGCCTCCTTGAGCCTGATCATGGGGGACATCGACACGGCGCACAAGATGGCCCGCAAGGTAATCAGCATCTGCGGTGAGAGCCTCAAGCAGGGAGAGAACAAGAAGGATTACTGGATCATCGCAACCCTGGGAGAGGCGTTTATCCTACTGGGAAAACAGGAACAGGCGGCAAGGTACTACGGGCTGGCACGAAAGATCGCCGGAAAGAACTACTCGAGCATCGCCAGTACCCGACGCCAGCTGAAGCTGTTGAGCAGATACACGGAAGTGGAGGAGGGCGTCCTGGCCACGCTGGAGATCCCGCCCGT